>DATHMO010000135.1:0-60207 GCA_035486995.1 Bryobacteraceae bacterium | reverse complement strand
GCCTTGCGTTTCCCGAGTCCGTGTTCGGCTGAGACTGTGCCGCCTAGTTCCACAGCGTGACGTGCAAAATCAAGCATGAGCTGCTGGCCGGTTTCGAATTCGGTTTTCGATTTCGGCAGGATGTTGACGTGGACGTGGGCGTCGCCGATGTGGCCGAAGATCACATAATCCAGCGCATGCTGGCGGAGCTCTGCATGGTAGTGGGCTAGCATCTCGCTGTTGCGCGCGAGAGGGACGGCGTAATCAGATCCCAGCTTCAAAAACCCGCGCCGGCGCATCGTATCGTTCACCAGCTCCGGCAGCGCATGCCGGAAGCGGCGAAAGCGTTCACGATCCTGATCGCTGGCCGCGAACCAACTGTCTTCCGGCACGTGATCGGCCCAAAAATCGATGTCGCCGTTTTCCTGTTCGATCAGTAGCGCAGCGCCGGCGCGGCCAGGGATTTCCGGGTAATGTGGCCGCAGAAAATCGAGTGAGTTGGAATCAAAATACTCGATCATGCGAAGGCCGGGAATACGGCGCCAGGCGTCCACCACTTCGAGAGCGGCGCCATCGCTGATCACAAACACGATTCCCGCCAGCACGTCGGCGGACGCGGGCAACAGTTGCAGCTCAGCTTCAATCACGATTCCGAGCGTCCCCTCACTGCCGACGAACAGATCGATCCAGTCCATGCCCGGCGTCAGTGGATAGCCCGCCGTATTCTTCGTGGTGTCAGCCAGCGGAAGCGCGGGCACATGGAAATCGATTTTGTCGCCACGCGCGACTTCGAGCACTCGCCCATCCATCAACACTACTCGCAGCTTAAGAACATGCCGGCGGGTGCTGCCATAACGAAAGCTGCGCGAACCGCTGGCGTTAGTCGCGATGGTCCCGCCGAGGCTGGCGGTGGTTTCGGTTGGATCGGGCGCGTAGAACTGGCCGGTGCGTGAAGCGGCCCCCTGTACGTCATTAAGCGATGCGCCGGGGCCAACGATCGCGCGACCAGGAAAGATTTCGAGCCGCCGAAACTTCTCAAGCGATACCGCCCAACCACTTTGCGGGACGCTGCCGCCAGTGAGTCCGGTGCGCGCGCCTACTATTGTGATCGGAACACCTGCGGCAATCACATCCAACAATTCCGCTTCCGACGCTGGGGCAATCAGCCGATCCGCTTCGCCCTGAAATCCCGACGCGTCTTCGAGCGCGACCATTCCTAAACTTCCAGAATCACCGGCATGATTAACGGGCGCCGCTGGGTTTCTTTATTCAAGAATCGCTTCAAGTCCGCGCGGATTTTTTCCTGCATAACGCCCCAATCGGTGCGTTCTTCCTGGCTGGATGATTCCAGAGTTTTGGCCACCACTTGCCGCGCTTTCTGCAGAAGATCCGACCCGTCTTCGAACGACATGAACCCTCGGCTCACGATTTCGGGCAGCGTTTCGTTCTTGCCGGAGTCCTTGCTGATGGCGATGATCGGAAGCACGAAGCCGTCTTCGGAGAGATGGCGGCGGTCGCGAATCACAATATCTTCCACCACTTCGTCAATCGTCCCTGAATCGATGCAAACGCGCCCCACCGTGACCTTTTCGCCCCGGCGCGCGCCCGCGCGATCGATCTCCAGCGTCTCGCCGGTTTCAAGGGTGAACGTTTCTTCCAACCCCGCGCCGCGCAAATGCGACGCCAGCGCCGCGTGCTTGGCCATCTGCCGGTACTCGCCGTGGATCGGGAGAAAATAGCGCGGTCGAAGGAGGTTCAGCACCAGCCGCAGCTCTTCGATACTGCCATGCCCCGACACATGCACCGGCGGATTCATGCTGCCGTAGATCACGTCGGCGCCGCGCTTGGCGAAGTGGTTGATCATCCGGTAAATGCCTTTTTCGTTTCCGGGAATAATGCGCGCGCTCAGCACCACGGTATCGCCGCGCTCCACAGACAGGTTCTTGTGATTGTCGACGGCGATGCGCGAGAGCGCCGACATCGGCTCGCCCTGCGTGCCCGAGGCCACCACGACGACTTTGTCCGGCTGCGCCTGCATAATGTCCTGCGGCCGCAACAAAATGCCATCCGGCAAGTGCAGCAGCCCGAGCGAATGCGCGATCTCGGTGACGTTGTTCATGCTGCGGCCAAGAAACGCGACCTTGCGGTCATATTCGGCGGCCACGTCCAGGATTTGCTGCAGGCGGTGAATCGACGAACTGAAGCACGAGATCACCAGCCGCCGCTCGGCACGATAAAAGATTTCGTCCAGGCGCGGGCGTACGGCGCGCTCGCTTTCGGTGTAGCCGGGCCGATCGACGTTGGTCGAATCCGACATCAGCAATAGCACTCCGCGCTTGCCGTATTCGGCGAAAGTATGCAGATCGAACGGCTCGTTGTCGGTAGGTGTGGGATCGACTTTGAAATCGCCGGTGTGAATGATGACGCCGAGCGGGGTGGTGATCGCGAGCGCCATCGAGGCGACAATGGAGTGCGTCACGTGAATGAACTCGATGGTGAACGCGCCGAGCGTGACGCGTGAGCCGGGCTTCACCTTGTGCAGCTTCGCGGTGTCGAGCATCCCGTGTTCTTCCAGCCGCCGCTCCACCATCGCAAGAGTGAACGCCGCGCTATACACCGGCACGTTGATTTCGCTGAGCAGGAACGGGACCGCGCCGATGTGATCTTCGTGGCCATGCGTCAGGATCAAGCCCAGCACCTTTTCGCGGTTCTGTTCGAGATACGCGAAGTCGGGCGTCACGATGTCGACACCGAGCAGTTCGGCATCGGGGAACATCATGCCGGCATCCACCACGATGATTTCGTCCCCGTAGCGGATGGCCATGGAGTTCATGCCGAACTCGCCCAAACCGCCCAGGGGGATCAGCTGTAACTTGTGATCAGACATGTAAGATTCAGGGTATCAGGTGGTTTGCGGGCGAGGGTTGGTTATTGGCGGGTTGTGTTGCTGTCAAGCCTTACGCTATGGCCTCGGCCAGCGCGGCATCAAATGCAACAGGGTCGGTATAGACGCGCATGATGCTTTCCAGCTCGGCGAACCGCCGCACGAAGTCCGCTGTGATCTCGACATAGCGCGAGCCGGTAAGCATGCTGATGCTTTGCAAGTTCGCTTTTTGCGCGCGCAGCCAAATCGCCCACTCGCCGCTCACACTGATGGACGCACCGCGCACCTCGCGCGCATCGATGAAGAGCCGCACCGGTTCGGCGTCAACCACCCATTCCTTCAGCGCCAGCATCGGCCTTGCGCCAAACTCGCCGATGTCGGTTCCCGAAATCGTGAGGATCACCACCCCCCCCGGATATCGCTTGATTTGGAGCGCACAATGCACGCCGTCCAGATGAAATTCCTGGAGCCCTTGGGTACCCATATTCGTCATAAGCATACCGAATCGGCTCACCCTAAGGAAATGCATGCCATGTGCCGATGATGAGATCGTGGCGGTTCGTTCATCTCGAAACAGGCGGCCAAAAAACGGCTTCGTCCTTATAGTCACCAGCATCGCCCTGACCATCCTGCTCGCGCTCGCCGTCCTCGGCGTCGACATTGGACGGATGTACGTCATTCGGGCGGAGCTGCAGTCTTTTACCGACGCCGCGGCTTTGACTGCCGCTATGGAGCTGGACGGAACGGACGCGGGGCTCGCCAACGCCCGAACAGGAGCCACGCGATTAGCAACCGGTCCGCACGCCATGCAGTGGGATCTCGGCACGCGGCCGATCACGAACGTCACCACCAGCTTCTCGGAAGACGGTCACACGTGGCAAGACCAGCCCAAGCAATCGGGTGGTTCGCAGTACGTACGCGTGGTGGCGAGCGAGCCTGCGCCGGTGATCTTCTTGAGAATCTTTCAATCTCTGACATCGACTACCGTGGCCGCCTCGAGTGTCGCATCGAAAACCGCCGAGACCGCGAGGCTCATCCAATGACCCGGCGCCGCTCACAAACCGGCAGCGCGCTGATCGAATTCGCTGGATCGCTGATCGTGCTGACAGCCGTCTTTGTGGGAGTCTTCGAGATCGGCTATTCGTTCTTCAGCTACGCAACACTAGTGAACGCGGTCCGGGCCGGCGCACGTTATTCGGCTCTCCAGCAGCACGGCTCGGTCGCGGATCCCGAGACGGCAAACGCGATCCGAAACCTGGTCGTCTATGGCGACCCGAAACCCACGGAACACGCTCAGCCGCTGGTGCGCGGCCTCTCCACCGAAAATGTCGAGATCGTCAACGGTGCCGATACCAGCACCGTCTCGCTCCGTGGTTTTGAAGTGGACGCGCTGTTCGCGAAATTGAAGCTGGACGGCCGTCCGACGGTGACGTTTCCGGTCGCCCGCGGAGGCTCTCAGTGAAAGGTGAGAAGGGCCAATCTCTGGTCGAGACCGCACTCATCTTAGCCGCGTTCATGGGATTGCTGCTCGGCATGACGGGCGTCGGCGAATTGATCTTCGTACGGCAAACTCTCGCCGATCGCGCCAGCCAGGCAGCACGCTGGGGCGCGCTGAACCCGTATGATCCGGCCAAAATTCGCGCCATGGTTCAATTCGGAACCGTTACGGCTGCGGACATCGCAGTTTCCAATCCCGGCTGCCCGGGCGCGGACTGCCGCATTGTGATCGCAATTCCAACGCACGGGATTCGCGCTATTGAGCCTGTCGAGAACCCTGTCAGCGAACCGGCTACTGCTCCCCCCGCCGCTTCCAAGCCCTAACGTACGGCGCGGTCTTCGGATTCGCCTCGTTCCAACGCACCGGCTGATCGCTCGCCGCCATCAGATACACGGCTAGAGTCACCGCGCGGTCCACTTTCGCCATGTTGTCGTAATCGATTTTCTGCCATTCATCGCCGACCGCGTGGTAGTCGGGGAAGTCAAACGATACGGCCAGTGTTTCGGCCGGCACGCCCGCCTCGGCCAGGGAAATATTGTCGCTGGCGGCGAAATAGGCGTCGCTGTTCTGCGCGTGTTTATAGATGCGAATCCCAGTGCTTGCGCCCGCGCGCTGGACGTAGCTCGTCAGGTCGGAATAATCGAATCCAGTGAGCGTAGCGTTGGCCATCTGGCGGCCAACGGTCGAATCGGTGCGTCCCACTTGCTCCAGATTCAGTTGCGCGACCGTTTTCTCGAGCGGCCAAACCGGATGATGCGCGTAATATTCCGATCCAAGCAGGCCTTCCTCCTCGCCGAAGAACGTCATAAACACGATGCTGCGTTTCGGCCGTTGCTTAAGGAGCGCCAGAGCACGCGCGGCGGCTATCACAGAAACCGTTCCGCTGCCGTCATCATTCGCTCCGTTATAAATGCGATCGCCCGAGCCATCCGGCCGTACGCCCAAGTGATCGTAGTGCGCGGTCAGCATCACGCAGGTATCGCGTAGCACGGGATCGGATCCGCGCAGAATTCCGATCACGTTGCGGAGAGTCGCGCGCTTTCGGATCGGCGCGTCGATGTGCGCGCTGATCACAGCGTCCGTTGGCCCGGGCTTCAGGTGCGCATAAAAGTGCGCCATGGCATCACCGCTCACCGTGATTTGCGGAATATCGGCGCCCGGCTCGTCTGGGTCCCGCAACTGGTGCAGCGGCTCTTCGCGCAACCTAACGCCGTGAGGGTCCACCAGAATCACAAGTTTCGCGCCGCGCAGAATCCGTGCGCCCGCTGGCGAACCCGCAAGAAGCCTGGGGTTGTGGGCGGTGATTAACACGCTGCCTCCCGCCGGACCGCCCGCTAGCTTGCCCACCAATTCCGCGTCCGTCGAGTCGAGCTTAAACAGCGGTGCATCCTTCAGATCCACGGCGGAGTCCACTTGCAGGAGCACGTCATCGGGACGAACGCTGAAGTCGCGGCCGCCGCGCGACAACGTCATCTGAAAATCGGCGAAATTCGGCTGCACGTCGACCATCTGGGCGTTCTGGAAATAGTCGCCGGCCACGCCCGGTTCCAGCCCCGCGATTCGAAACTGCGAGGCGATGTATTCGGCCGCGATGTCCAGTCCCCGCGACGGCGAATCGCGCCCCTCGAGCAAATCTGAAGCCAGGAACGAAAGGTCGCCACGGAGCGCCGACGCCCGAATGCTCCCGAGCGTCTCTTGGACATCGGCTGGCACTGCGGTCTGGCCGAAAGCCCACAAGCTGGTAAGGAAGACTACAATAGAGATGTTGCGGCTGCGCATGGAACCGATCCGGCGGCTGTTACAGGCTGATCAAGCCTGATGGTAGCATCTTGTAAGAAAAATCAATTTAGTAGAGAATTGTTTTAGGTTCATGGCAACCCGCTCGGGCAAGATCGAACATTTGCAGCGGAAGGTAACCGATAGCGGCAAGCGCAGGAGCGCGTCGCTGGTGGGTGACGAGCTCTCTGAATCGGGCGTGCTCGATCAGGCCGTGCTCAACCGCCAGATTGCCGAAATCCTGGAAGGCCTTTCCGGCAACCCCGATCAGACGCTCGCGCCCATCATGGAGCAGTCCCTGGAGGACTTCCTCCGCGCCATGCAAACGGGCGATGTTCAGGCCACCGCCAAGCACGTTTGCGATCTCTTGAGCCTGGAGCTGGACGATCTCCGCCGGGCCGCCCTTCTGTCCCTGATGGTACGCCTGGCCGGCAAACGCAAATTTGATCCCATTGCGGCCTACATCCTTCAAAATCAGAAGGTTTTCGTAACCGGACGGGGTTGACAAGCGTTACAAAGAAGAGCAGGATCTAACATAGGAGCTTTTCCATGCGTTCCCTGGTGGCTGGTTGCTCGTTGGCGGTTTTGGCGGCAGGTTCGGCGTGCGCCCAATATGTGATCTCGGCTCATGCTGGCGTCGTCCAGTATGTGGAAGGACGCGCCTACCTCAACGACCAGGTGGTCGAGCCAAAATTCGGCCAATTCCCTGACATCAAAGAGAACCAGGAGTTCCGCACCGAAGAAGGACGCGCTGAGATTCTGCTGACACCCGGGGTTTTCCTGCGCCTGGGAGAAAACAGCTCCATCCGCATGCTCTCGAACCACCTGACCAACACGCGCTTCGAGGTGCTCTCCGGGTCGGCCATGATCGAGTGCAGCGATGTTCCCAAGGACAATTCGATCGAAGCGGTCTACAAAGGGAACGCGATCCGTTTTGACAAACAAGGCCTCTACCGCATCGACACCGAACCGGCGCGCGTCAAAGTCTATGAAGGCGAAGCCGTGGTCACGGACGGCTCGGGTTCGCTCACGCTGAAAGGCGGAAAAGCATCGAACCTGAACGGAGTCCTGCTGGCTGAAAATTTCGATCGCAAGGACACCGACGCGCTGTATAACTGGAGCGATCGCCGGGCCGCTTATGTGGCCAAGGCCAACATCGTATCGGCCAGTACCGCCAGCGGCAGCAGCAGCTACGGCGGATATGGCAGCGGATACGCCAGCTCTGGATTCGGCGGATTCGGATATGACTCATTCGGATACGGGCCTTCGTTCCTCGGCGGCTGGGCGTTCAATCCATTCTTTGGAATGTACACCTATATGCCGTACTCGGGCTTCGGTTACAGTCCGTTCGGATACACGTACTTCAGCCCATACACGGTTGGATACGCGCCCCTATATGGCGGCCTGGGTGGATACACCAGCACCGGCACAACCCGTCTCGCTGGGATCACCGGCAATAGCAGAATGGGCTTGGCCGCGGCGGGAGCAAATCGAAGCGGATCGACGGTTGCCTCATCCGCACGCGGTGGATCGTTTGGCAGCATGGGTCACGCAGGCGGACACTCGGGCGGCGGTCACCGCTAGGCTGTGCCTGAGCGCTCGCGGAGCGCCTACTTCAGATTCTTCTCGAAGAAGTCCGTAGTCTTTTCCAGTAATTGCATCTGGTAACGCCCGCTCACGCCGTGAGCCTTCTGCGGATAGATCACCATGTCAAAGATCTTGCCGGCTTGCTCCAACGCTTCGGCCACCTGCAGCGTGTTTTGAAAGAGCACGTTGTCGTCCTCGATATTGTGGACGATCAGGAGCTTGGCTTTGAGCTTGTTCGCATATTCCCCGGCCGAACTGGCCCGATATCCTTCGGCATTTTCTGAAGGCAGCCCCAAATATCGCTCGGTATAAATCGTGTCGTAGTTACGCCAATTCGTGACTGGCGCCCCGGCGACCCCCGCGCGAAACACGTCGGGAGCATTGAACAGCGAGTATAGCGTCATGAAGCCGCCGTAACTCCAGCCGTAAATGCCCACCCGTGCCGGATCGACGAATCCTTGCGCCAGCAGGTATCGAACGCCGTCCAACTGATCGGCCAGCTCCGCCTTCCCGAACCTGCGATACAGCGGCGCCTCAAACGCGTGCCCTCGACCGGACGATCCGCGATTATCCATGGCCCACACCACGAATCCGCGCGCCGCCAAAGCCTGCGACCAATCCGCGCCCTCCCAAGCGTTCCTGACCACCTGCACGCCCGGCCCACCGTACACTGTCACCACTGCTGGATACTTCTCGCCCGGGCGAAAATTCGCCGGTTTGATCACGCGCCCATAGAGCAAGGTTCCATCGTGTGCCTTAAAGGTGACGGTCTCCGGCTCCGCCATTGCGTAGTTGTCGATCAGGTTGCGATCGGCTTCTCGAAATACCGACCATTCATCTCCGCCGATGTTGTGGACCGTGCTGCGCGGCGGTTGCGTAACGCTCGAATAGTCGTCCAGATAGTATTCGGCTGTCGGGCTCATCGAGATTGCGTGCGTGCCCGCGCCCTGGCTCAGGCGCGCGCGATCCTTGCCGTTGAGCTTGATGGAGTAAAGCTGGCGCTCCAGCGGACTGGCCTCGCTGGACACGTAGTAGATCTTTTGCTTCGCTTCATCCACTCCAACGACGTCCGTTACTTCCCAATCGCCTTCCGTGACCCTCTTGCGCTGCTTGCCGTCGAGCGAATACAGGTACACATGACAGAAACCGTCGCGCTCGCTGCCCCACAGAAACTGGCCGTCGGCGAGAAAACGAAACAGGTCGTTATGGTTGATCCAAAAGGGGTCCGATTCGCTCAAGATCGGGCGCGCGGTGCCGGCCGTGGCGTCGGCCAGCAACAGATCCAGTTGGTTCTGCACGCGATTCAACCGCTCGATGGCTAGCCGAGTAGAATCCGGTGTCCAATGCACGCGAGCGATTAGAAAGCCGCGCGTGTCTCCCAGATCCATCCAGCGAGTGGCGCCGCCTGTCGCCTGAACAACTCCCACGCGCACCTCGGCGTTGGCGGTGCCGGCTTGCGGATAGCGTTCGGGCTCGGCCAAAGCTCGCAATCCGCCCAGCGCAACCTGCGGATACGTGAATTCGCGCGCAATATCGAATTGCATGTAAGCAATGCGCTTGGAATCGGGCGACCACCAATACGCCGTGCTGAGATCCAGTTCCTCCGGGTAAACCCAATCGAGCTCGCCATTGAGCAGCGTCGCGCTGCCGTCGTCAGTGAGCCTGGTCACCTGGCGGCTTGCGATCTCGAGCACGTAAAGATCGTGACCGCGCCGGAACGCCACGCGCGCGCCATCGTCGGATAACTTGGGATCGCGCTCGGGCTCGGCAGTCGCCGTGAGCTGCTCCCAGGCACCGGTCGCGAGCGTGAACAGAAACAGGTCGCCCTTCACGCTCAACAATAGTTGCTGGCCGGAATGCGACCATTCCAGGCTGTCTTCGTCGACGCGCCGATTTTGCCAGTCGAATCGCAGCGGCTCCGCCGACGGAACTGCGGCTTTTTCGAGCGGATCGAGCGCCAGCAGCGTTTTTTCGGATTTCGCGGCGACATTGTATAAGCGCACTTCCCCGCCCTGCGTATAGGCGAAATGTTTGCCGTCCGGCGCCCACACGGGTGTCGGAGCTTCATGCGCGTGGCGCTGATCCACCACCGTTTCGATAGTGATCGGCTTCTTTTGTGCCAACAGGGAGGCGGCGAGAACGCCGCAGAGAAAAATGAGGCGGGCTGTCACTTGCTGTGATTGTACGCTAAAGGCCCGGCCCCTGGATTAAGCCGGTAGATCGCGGCGCCCGTTGACGTGTAAACCTTTTGGAAAGCGGTGGACTGCATGGCTTCAGTCAGCCCGTGCGCACCCCGTTCATTCAAATCGCGATGATAATCGTCGGGTGTCAGCAACAAGTAATTCAGACCGTTCCCGCGCGCGAACTCCGCCATCGAGCCCATCAGCTTGTCGATTCCCGCATCGTCGCCGTGATAGAGAAATTTCGGCGGAATCGGCAGGCGGCAAGCTTTATGGCCGGTGTAGAGAAACATCAGCGGGTCGTGATAGGCGTAAACGTTCGCATCGGCGGGCGCATGGCGTGCGATCCACTCATAAGCGGGCCGCCGCGCTTCGAAATCGTCGCGATACGAAGCGAAAAGGTCGGGAACGAAGCGCGCCAATCCAAAGACCGTACAGAAGACGCCAAATGCCGCAACGCCCGCGAGCAAGGCGCCAACACTGGCCGCGGCGAAGCGATCCGCGAACGCCGGTTTCGCCCAGGTGAGCCGCAGCACGCCCATGATATTCGCGATCTCGGTGGCCAATCCCACGAGCAACAGCGGGTACAGCGGAAAGACGAAGCGTTGATCCGGCGGAAAATGCCAAACCAGAAGAATCGCCGACATGCCGAGCGCGGCTAATGGATATTGCAACTCGCGACGGCGCCGAGCCAATCGAACGCATCCTGCGATTGCGGCGATCGCCACCACGCGTTCCAGATGTTTCGACCCATACGGCAAGTCGAAGATCAACAGCTTGCCCGCGCCCATCAGGAAGCCGTCCAGGTTGTACCAGATCACGAGCGGCAGATCATGCAGCGAGACGTTGTAAGTCTCAAAGCCGACGTAATTGGTGTAATAGAGCGTCACCAGATCCCAGGAATGTGTCAGGTGCCGCGCCACCCACCACTGCCAGCCTGCAACGGCGGGGAGCATGGCGGCGAAAAAGAATCCCGCTTTCTTGTAATGCCGGCGCAGCGCGAAGCACAGCGGAACCGTGAACAGCAGAGGCGCCGCGATCGATTTCGTGAGATACGCCAGTCCCGCGAGGATTCCGGCCATCACTGCCCACCATGCCGGAGTATCTGGCTTCATCGCGCGCTCGGCGAGGATCAAGCTCGCAAGCAGCAACGCGGTGAACAGCAGTTCCGGCATCAATGAGAAGCTGAACACCACCGTCACGGGGCTGAGCGCGGCGATCAAAACCATCACACAACGCGCGCGCATGCTGAATCCGTATTCTCGGAGCAACCACCACAACATCGCCAGGAACACGGGTAGCAAAAGCCAGGCGAACAGCGTGGCGATGGGGAGATTCGACGGAAACTGCGGGTCGAGTTTCCAAATCCCCGCCAGCAGCGCGCAATAGAGCGGCGGATACTTGGTCTGATAGGGCTGGCCGGGCAGGCTCTCGATCCGATATCCCTCGCCCATCGCGAGGCTCCGTCCCGATACCCAATAGATGCTGTCGTCGTGATAGAAGCCTAGGTGCGGCATGGTCCTGAGCGTCCAAGCCAGGTAGGCGGACGGACCCAGCGCGGCCAGAAACACAACGAGGATGGTGAGCCTTCTAAGCGTCACCTTGAGCACACCCTAAGCATCCACCCTGAATCTAACAGTAAGTGTGCCGCCGACCAATCGGGGATTCACCTGAGTCCTCAAGGTATTCTTGAGAGGATGAAACTGACTTTCTGGGGAGCCGCCCAAGTCGTCACCGGCTCCATGCATCACCTCGAAGTGAGCGGCAAAAAGTATCTGCTGGATTGCGGCGAGTATCAGGGCCGCAGACAGGAGGCCGCCGAGCGAAACCGGAATTTCCCGTTCCCGTGCTCGGAGATTTCGGCGGTGCTTTTATCGCACGCGCATATCGATCACAGCGGCAACCTCCCGCTGCTGGTGAAGAACGGTTTTCGCGGACCGATTTACTCGAGCGCCGCCACCGCGGATTTGTGCCGCCCCATGCTGACCGATTCGGCTCATCTGCAGGAAAGGGACGCCGAGTTTTTGACCAAGCGGAACCTGCGGCGGCGATCGTTGCATGTCGCTGGCATCCCAACCGACGAACCCGTAGCGCCGCTCTACACCTCCGCGGACGCCGAAGCCACTTTCCCGCTCTTTCACCCGGTGCCGTTGCACACGCCCACCAGCGTCGGCGCGGGCGTGGTCTATCAGTCGTTTGAAGCCGGCCATATCTTTGGATCCACCTGCATGCTGCTGGAGCTCGAAGCCAAAACCCGGTTGGGTTTCACCGGCGATCTTGGCCGTCCGGGCCTGCCGATCATTCGCGATCCCGAGCCGCTGCCGCCCTGCGACTACCTGATCATGGAGAGCACTTACGGAAACCGCGTGCATGAGCCTATTCAGTCGGTGTCGGCCAAGCTGGCGGAGATCGTGAATCGCACGTACCGGCGCGGGGGCAAGATCATCGTGCCCGCCTTCGCCGTGGGGCGCACACAACAATTGGTCCTGCTGCTGCATGAGCTGATCGAGGCCAAGACCATTCCGAGCTTTCCGATCTTCGTGGATAGCCCGCTGGCTGTCAACGTTACCGACGTGTTTCGCAGGCATCCGGAGCTCTATGACGCCGAAACCGCGGCGTTTCTCGGAAACCACGGCGATCCGTTCGGATTCAAGCTGCTTACCTATGTGCGCGACGTGGATCAATCCAAGGCGCTGAACGATCTGCGCGGCCCGTTCATGATCATTTCCGCGTCAGGCATGTGCGAGGGCGGCCGCGTTCTGCATCACCTGAAAAACAACATCAGCGATCCGCGCAATACGATTCTGCTGACGGGCTATCAAGCTGAGCACACTCTGGGGCGGAAGATCGAAGAGCAGTGGAGTGAAGTGCCTGTCTTTGGGGAGCCGACGCCGCTGCGCGCCGAGGTCGAGAAACTCGACGCTTTGAGCGGACATGCGGACCGCGACGAGATGCTGGCGTGGATGAAGCCGATCGCAGCCGGACTGAAGAAAGTGTTTCTGGTCCATGGCGAGCCTGAGCAGCAAACGGCATTCGCGGCGGCGATTCGGGAGCGGTACCAGATCGATGTGATCGCACCCGCGCGCGGCCAAAGCTTTGATTTATAAGCGTGTACTAAGGTGAATGAGGGGGCGTACTAGGTGTTAAGTACTCTTTCACTCTAAGGTGTTTTGGGGTATTCTCTTAGGCGGATGACTGACTCCGAGCTCGCTGTCCAGAGCCGCTCCCCTCTGACTCAACTCCTCTGGCAGTTTTCCTACCTGCAAGTATTGGATTTTCTCACGACAGTCGCTTTTCTTTTGAATGGTGTGCGGGAAGGCAACCCGCTGGTCAGATTAGCTTTGGGCGCGGGCACTAACCCGCTCATCAGCCTGCTGGTGGTCAAGGGGCTCGCGATTCTGCTCGGGATCTATTGCTGGTACCGCGGACGCCG
This sequence comes from Bryobacteraceae bacterium, assembly GCA_035486995.1. GTDB lineage: Bacteria > Acidobacteriota > Terriglobia > Bryobacterales > Bryobacteraceae > Palsa-89. The sequence goes on along the minus strand of DATHMO010000135.1, from coordinate 46,870 downwards.
GCAGCTATTGTTCCGCATCAACGTACTGTTCGCGCTTCTGATCGCCTGGAACCTGGTGGCCCTGATTCTCAGAAGTGTCAACCCCTGAGGCGCAGCGTTAACCCCTGAGCACCGGCTGCTTACTTCACCGGTAGCATCACGGTGTTGCTTTCGACGCCGTTGATGGTGACCAGCACTGGCACGGATGTCCCGCTGGCCAACCCCGAAGGTACGTCGAATTGGGTTAAATCCACACCAACGAAGCCAGGGGCTGCCGTGGACGTAGACGTGGGCTTCGCGCTGCCGACCGAGAGCGACACCGAATCCTCGACCGCTGGCGCCGGATTGGGTGGATAGAATCCATCCAGCACGGTTTGCTGATACGGTCCAAACCCAGTTCCCAATAGCGAGATCGTTTCGCCCGCCACAGCCGGACTGGCCGTCGACACCATTGAGCCGTCCGCGTGCAGCGCCATTGCATAATTCACCGTATTGATGGTCTGGAAGAACAGCCCCGGCGCGTTGCGCGCCGCCGTGAACGTCCCTGAAATGTTGGGCGATCCGGCGTTCTCGATTTCCAACGTATAGTTGCCGGGCGTCAGGCTGGAAGGCAGCTGGGCATTGATCTGTCCCTGCGACACGAACATCAGCGGGAGGATCAAATCGTTCACGGTCACAGTGGTTCCAGCGATCGATTGCGATAGCGGGTTCACCGGGCCCACTTGAACCGTGGACGCGAGATTTTGGCCGAAGATCGAAATAATGGAACCGGGCGCCACCGAAGAACTCGGCGTCACTCCTACGCCGTTCAGGATACCGGCGGGCGCGATGTAAGGCACCGTGATCATTTGCGCAACCACCGCTTGGGGAGCCGCCAGCGTCACCGTGCCGGAGGGGTAGCTGCCCGTAAGCGCACCCGTCCAATGTCCGAACTTGAAGCCGTTATTCGGCATGGCCGTGACGCTCACGTTCGTGCCCTGCGGATAGTACATGTCGGAGGAGTTGGGTGAGAATTTGAACGCCGATCCGTTCCCCGGGTTCGAACTCGCGGACAGTTGGTACGACGTGGTGTAGCTGACCGTCAGCGTCGCGTAGCTCTGGTTGACCGTGACAGTGTGCCCGGAGGCTCCGCCATCGGACCAGGATGCGAAATCGAGGCGCGTGCCCTGCCCCATGGGAATCTGGGTTGGCGCCGTCACCTGTACCGTCGCGCCACTTGTGCGATCGATATTACAGGGCGTCAGGCAGGTGGCCCCATCCACTTGCAAGGTTAATCCAGAAGGCGAGCTTTGTACGACGATGCGATTCAATTCATTGTAGTTCGCTGTCATCACCATCCCGTTGGTGACTGTCGTCTGACCGACGGTAACCGTCTGGGACGCGCTACCTCCGTTCGACCAGTTCATGAAAGTGTACTGCCGCCCGTTCGTTCCCGTTTGAGTGGCCGCCGCCGACACCGTATGCGAGGTTCCCATCCCCCAAATGAAATCGTAGGAGGGCCAGGTCCGCCCATCCACGGTCAACGGCAGGCCGCCCGGCGAAGTGAGAAACGCCACCTGCGCACCCGCCACAAAGTTGCCCGTCATCACCGCGGACGCCGAGACATTGTTGTCCACCTGGTAGAGCGAAGTCGCGGCGGCCCCGTTGGCCCACCCGCTAAAAACCCACCACTTTCCCGTTTCATCCCTCTGTGGAGTCACGCCGCTGACAAAGTGCGTCGACCCGGGTGCAAAATAGAAATCCCCGAAGCAGACTGCGGGAAAACCTGTCTCCACCACCACCGGCTGCGTTTCATTGTTAGGACAAAGAGGCAGGTCGTTGACTGTTCTAGTTGGAACCGGCGTGTGGTCGATCAGCAGGTTCATACCAAGCGGCGAGGTCAGAAAGGAGACCAGTTTGCCCGGTTCGAACAGCGGGCTAATACTAATTGGTTCGTTTACCGTCACCTGCGTCAGAAACGGCGTGGGTGCGGCTGACCCCAACGCCCAACCCGTAAAGACAAATCCAGGGTAAGGATAGGCGTTTAGGGTAAGCAAAGTTCCTGCCGGTTCAAAAAGAATCACGGACGACCAATAGCAGGCCGAACCGATGTACACTATCCCGGGCCGGAACTGTCCGGCGGGGATCGCACCAGGTGCGCCGCAGGTCGGCGGGCCGGTGGTACTGCCAGCGCCTACGAAGTAATTCAAGTTGACCCGGTACGCGACCGTAATCTGCGCGGTCAGCGTTGTGATGGCCGGATTCGCGGTGATGGTCTGAACTGGACTGGCGCTGGCTTGACCCAGCCCGAGGTTGTCTAGCCAGCTATTGAACGTGTACACCGTTCCGCCGTCAGGCGTCGTCTGGACGATCGTGCTGCTCGCGGTCGGTCCATTAGCCAGAAATGCAACCGTGTGTTCGCTTCCGGTTGGCCAATTCAGCGTAACCGCCATGGAATACAGCGTTCCATCCACGTAGAACTGGGCGCCAGCCGGATTCGTAGATATGGTAATCGTGCTCGAGGTCTGAGCCTCCAGACACATTCCGCCAAAGGTCAACAGTATCAATAAGGAAAGCCGATTCATAGACGACACCGTTAATTAGATCGGCCATAGTACGAGAAGCCTTTAGGTTGCACTCCAAATGCCCTAGAAACGGGTTGCCGAGGCGCCGCGGCCTTGAGTCACCGGCGATGGGAGCCCGGCCATCTTCAGAAACAGCGTCTGCCGTATAATGACAATCAGGTCCGCCGTGCAATACTTGCGCATCATCCTGGCCCTCGCGCTCCTCTCCGCCCTCCTTCCCGCCGCTGACAAGAAGCTACCTATAGAGGAAACCAGCAACGATCTGTTGAAAATCACCGCCAACGCAATCCTCGATCGCGACCAGATCAAACAGGAGCTCGGCTATGACCTGGGAGCCGACATCATCGTCCTACGCGTCACGCTCCACACCGTCAGCGACAAGCCGGTTCAAGTGAGCCACGACGACTTTCTGCTCATTTCCGACAAGGACGGCCAGCGTTCCGGGCCTTTCGAGCCTGGCCAGATCGCCGGCGCCGATAGTCTCGCGGTCACGCCCACCGGCGTTAAGAAAACCCGGGGTCCCGGACTCACGATCGGAGGGTTCGGCGGAGGAATCGGCACTGGCTCCTCAACGCCTAACAATGACGTCAAGGTCGAAGCCAAACACGACGATCAAGCGAACCCCGTGCTCGCGGTCCTGGTCGAGAAGATCCTGCCCGAACAGCAACTCACCGATACCGTCTCCGGCCTCTTGTATTTTCAGATCGTGGGCAAAGTGAAGCCAAAGGACCTGGAACTGCGTTATAAAGGACCTGCCGGGAAGATGGCTCTCCGTTTCAAACCCAACTGAGCCGCGCGCATCAGCAAGCGGGTGGTATATTCTGAATCTGGTGTATAAAGCAAAAATAACCGCACTGGGCTGCTACACACCGCCCGAAGTGCTCACTAATCAAGACTTGGAAAGAATGGTGGACACCACCAACGAGTGGATTATGCAGCGTGTCGGGATCGCGCAGCGCCACATCGCACCGGCTGGAGTCGCCACTTCGGACATGGCCGTGGAGGCCGCTAAGATCGCGCTCGAAAATCGCGGCATCGATGGATCGGAGCTGGACGCGATTCTGGTCTGCACCGTCACGCCCGATATGATGTTCCCCGCCACAGCCTGCCTGGTGCAGGACCGCCTGGGCGCAACCCACGCCTGGGGCTTCGATTTGATGGCCGCCTGTTCCGGCTTCATCTACGGACTCACCACCGCCGCCCACCTGGTTTCGGCCGGCTCGCACAAGAAAGTGCTGGTGATCGGTTCCGACACCATGTCGCGCATTATCGATTACACCGATCGCTCCACCTGCATCCTGTTCGGCGACGGCGCGGGAGCGATGCTGGTGGAACCAACCGAGGACGGTGAGCCTGGCTTCATCGATTTCGTGAACCAGATCGACGGCTCCGGCGGCGATTACCTGAAGCAGCCCGCCGGTGGCAGCCGCATGCCCGCGAGTGCCGAAACCGTCGCGAATCGTATGCACTACGTCAAGCAGGACGGCCAGCAGGTGTTCAAGTACGCCGTCCGCCGCATGGAAGAATGCGCCCGCGCACTTCTCGACCGCAATGGCTTAACCGTCGCCGACGTCGGGATCATGATTCCTCATCAGGCCAATCGCAGGATCATCGCCGCCGCCGCCGAGCGTCTGGGCATTAACTGCAATCGCGTCGTGATCAACATCGATCAATACGGCAACACGACCGGCGCGACCATTCCGCTTGCCACGCGCGACGCTTTGGAATCCGGCAAGCTCAAGAAAGGCGATTTAGTGCTGTTCGCGGCCGTGGGCGCGGGCTACACGGTGGGCGCGAATCTGTGGCGATGGCAGATGTAGCCGTGTTTGGATGCCGGGGCCAGCTCGGCGTGGAATTGCTGACCGTCTTCGAAAGCCGCGGCCATCGGGTCACTGGCTTCGACCGTTCCCAGGTGGACATCTCCGACGCCGCGCAGGTGGAACAGGCGTTCGCTGCGCATAAACCGGACATCGCCATCAACGCCGCAGCCTACAACCAGGTGGATCTCGCCGAAAAGGAACCGTTGCCCGCGATGCAAGGCAATGGACTCGCCGTGCGCAATCTGGCCATTGCCTGCCGCGATCACAATGCCCGGCTGGTTCATTTTTCCACGGATTTTGTTTTCGACGGGACACTCGGAAGAGCGTACATGGAAGAGGACACCCCGCATCCTCTGAGCGCCTACGCAGTCTCGAAACTCGCGGGCGAAATCTACGCGCAGGCCTATCTCGAAAATCCGCTGATCATTCGAACTTCGGGCGTATTCGGTCCGCGCGGCCCGGCGCGCGGCAACTTTGTGGAGACCATGCTGCGGCTGGCCGCGGGCAATAAGCCCATTCGCGTGGTGAACGACAGCGTAGGTTCGCCCACCTATTCACCGTTTCTCGCCGCGCGAACAGTCGATCTCGTCGACCAGGGACTCACCGGCGTCTTCCACATCGGCGGCGGCGAGGCCATCTCCTGGTTCGATTTCGCAGCGCTGATTTTTCGGATCGCGGACGTTCATCCCGATCTTCAGCCCACCAACGAGCAGGAGTTTAAGACACCGGCACGGCGGCCCAAATATTCGGCCCTGTCGAACGCCAAAATGGAACGCTGCGGCATCCAGCCCCTGCCGCCGATCGAAACCGCCGTCACGTTGTACATGCAGGAACGCGCTCGCCGCGTGCGACCATAAGTCCAGGGAGATTCGATGGCTCAAAAGAAGTTGCTGATGCTGGTCGGTGATTACGTCGAGGATTACGAAGTGATGGTGCCGTTTCAGGCGCTGCTCATGGTAGGCCATGTGGTTCACGCCGTGTGCCCGAACAAGCGCGCGGGCGATTCCGTACGCACCGCTATTCATGATTTCGAAGGCGATCAAACGTACAGCGAGAAACGCGGCCACAATTTCGCGTTGAACGCGACATTTGACGATGTGAAGCCCGAGAATTACGATGCACTGGTGATTCCCGGCGGACGCGCTCCCGAGTACATCCGCTTGAACCCGCGCGTGCTTGAAATCGTGCGGCACTTCGCCACCGCGGATAAACCGATCGCCGCAATCTGCCACGCCGCTCAATTGCTGGCCGCTGCCGACGTGCTCCAGGGCAAATCCTGCAGTTGCTATCCAGCCGTCGCGCCTGATGTCACACGCGCGGGCGGAACATTCGTCGACCTGCAGATGACCGACGCTCACACCTGCGGGAAGCTTGTCACGGCACCCGCCTGGCCGGCGCATCCGGCCTGGCTCGCGCAATTTCTCCAGGTACTGGGAACTGGAATTACGCTCTAATTCCAGCCCGAGCTCGTGCCCGCAGGCATGTTCTTCATGAACGCTTCCACTGCGTGAATTTGGCCGCCGTAAACTTTGAATGCCTCCCAGACCTGCAGCGAATCGCCCGCGGTGCGCGTAGAACCTTTGCCGAAATCCATTCGCAGAAGAACGATGCCGAGATCTTCGTCCACCGCCGCGACGCGGTATTTGATTTCGGAAAGCGTTGGGATTTTCTGGCCCTGGATGTCGGTGCAACCCGGCATAAACGTGCAGCCGGGGCCGGCCATCAATCGGCCGTTCTCGAAGCGATAGGCATCGGGGGCGAACTGAGCGCCTACTGTAACGAAGCTGCCGGCTTTGAGACCGTTGGGGTAATGCTCGGCGATTTTTACGGCGTCTTCGCGCGTGCTGCGGTCCGCGGCGGCTGGCTCAAGCAGCATCGCTTTGCTGGGAGACTTCAGGGCGTCAACGTCGAAAATCGCGCCCTCTTCTTTGTTTCTGGTGACCTGGGTTTCCACTTCGGTGATCTTGCCGCCGGCAACCTTCAACCGCAGCATGAGCATCACCGGCGCGCCCGACTCTTCAACAATCGCTTGCGTGGCCGCCACTCCCTGCCGGACATCCAAGATGTCGAGACGGTACGGACGAAGCCGCGTGGCGTTCTTCCAGAGCGGGCTTTCGCCGAGCTTCATCTCGACCGTGTCTTCGGTGAATCGAACATTGGCCGCAACTGGAAGAGCGTTCGGATCATGAGCAACTAAGGCGTTCAGATATTGCGTGGTGAATCCACGCAGGCAGTCGCGATCGCAGGCCGCACCGGCACTCGCGCAAAGCGCCGCGCCAATCAGCAGGGTGCGTAGAAGTCTCATTTGGCGGCAGGCGCAGCAGGCGGACGGTCCGTCAGCGTCTGCCCATCGGCGGTCGTAACTGAAACGAACAATGCCCCAGGCTCACCCGTCTTTTGCGGATGGCCCACCACCGTCACCTTGTCGCCCGGCTTCAGCGAACTGGATTTCCAGCCCGCCTTCACCAGCACAAAAGGCGCAGTCATCTCGATATTCCAGGTGTCCACGCCGCCCTTGTCATTAGTCACTTCGAGTTCGATCCAGGAATGCGGATTGGCCCACTTAAACTGTTTCACCGTCCCAACCAAAGTTACATTCTTGGCGCGGTCGAAGCCTTCCATGGAATGATGCGCGAACGCGATTCCCATTGCGAAAACACAAGCGATCAAAGCTTTTTTCATAAATCCTCTTTTAATGAATGTTTACCGTTTTCGATGTCACGCTCGGCATATGCGCATTCAAATCCGGCAGGCACGACGCCTCCGTGATATCGGTGTCATCCACCCGCTTCCAGCGCTTGGTCCATTTCCATTCGCCGACCCAATCCTTGGGATCCGAGATGGTGTATTCGATCTCGAGCATCGCTCCATCGCCGACCAATCGCATGCGTTCCACCATGTGCGTCTTGTCGCTGAGCGGGATGCCGCTGTCGAGCCAGTGATGATCGTCCACGAACCCGATGGTGTCCACCACCAACGTGTCGCCTTCCCAATGGCCGATCGATTCGCCATTGAAGCTCGGGATGATGATGTCGGGATCGGTATGCTTGCGGCCGTCCAAATAAATGATGCGGACGCTGTTCATAAACCCGCTGACCATATAAATCGCGGTCGGCTTCTGGATCATGGCGATCGGCCACACTCGCGTCATGATCAAGGGCAATCCAGCCGGCCAGCACTGGCCGATGTCGTCGTGATACGCCTTGCCTTCGGCGCGAGCTTTCTTGGCCGCGTCATAATGCACTTGCGCTGCCGGAGTCAGCTTGAAATCCGGCGGCGGCGCGAACGTGAAGGGGTTGTCGCGGCTGAAAGCGTGCAGCCAGGTTCCGGTGATGTCGAATCCCGGCTTGGGGCGATCCTTCTTGATATTCGCCGGAGCGAGCGCGCCCAACTGCGGGGGTTCAGCGGCGGCCGGAGCCTGCGCCTTTGCTCCCGAAGCCATCGCGAATAATGCCGCTAAGGCAGCCGTGGTGATTCCAAATCGTTTCATGTAGTTCCTTTACTTGTCGTGGAGCTTCAGGCGCACGATGCCGTTTTCGTCGATGTATTCGCGATTGTTGTCGCACACGAATTCCACCATTTCGTAGTCGGCGGGCATGCGCTTATAGGCCACGGTGTACGTGACCGGTTTTTCCAGCACCACGGGGTCGTCGATGGTGATCTGGTCGTGCAAGATCTCGGGTGACAGAAGCCGCAGCCGATCCGTGACACGCATCTGCGGGCTGTGCGGCATTCCGCGATAGCCGGATACTTTCGGCTTAATCCCGATAGTATCCACTACTAATGTGTCGCCTTCCCAATGCCCCACCGAACGGCCGTAGTAGCCCGGCGCGACGTCATCGAGCTTGGCCTGCGGCCGGTCCATGTAAACGCGGCGCACTTCGCTGAACGCCTCGGAAATTATCGTGACCTGCTTGGGAGTTTGGATGATCTCAACCGGGTAGATCGCGATCGCCATCATAGTAGGCACGCCATAGGGGATGCACGCGGCGCCGCTGTTGGCCAGTTGTTCGCCCCGCTGTGCGGCGGCGGACTCCGCGGCGCGCCGCTCCTGGTATGGCTTGTCGTACTCCGGTTTCAAGACCAGCGGACTCGGCGCGGGCGGACGGAACTTCGCATCGGATCCGGGCCCACCTCTATATATGCCCCAAACGCCGGTGAGATCCGGCGGAGGAGTGGCGGATTGCGCGTTGAGAATCGCCGGCGCGAAGGCGAGCAGCGTGGCGGTACAAATCTTCAGGTTCATTTTTGCGTGGGTGGGGGCGCTTCCTGGCGCGGTCCGTTGAAGAGCACCTTGCCGTCGGTCAAAGTGGCTTGCGAAAGGAATCCGCCATTCTGCCCGCTCTTGAGCGGATTGATGATCAGCGTGACTTTGTCTCCGGCCTTAATTGTGCTGAATTTCCAACCGCTCTGCATCAGGATGCTGGGACTGCCCATCTCGATACTCCAGTGCTTGGTAGCTCCTTTTTCGTCGGGAGCATCGATTTCGATGTAGGCGTGCGGATTGGTCCATTCAAACGACGTGACGGTGCCCACGAGCGTAATGCGCTTCGTCATGTCGAACATGGTGAAGGAGTGATGCGCCCAAACCGGACCCGCCAAGATGAGCGCGACCACGGCCGCGAGCGCCACGCCGCATAACCCGGCCCAAAATGCATGCAAAATTCTCATCAATTAGACCTCTCTTTGCTCCCGCCCATTCTAGTCTCATGGTTCCGGCTATTGCAACCGGACTGTATGCAAGGAATAGGTCTACGCTCGGAGGCTGTCCCGAGCTGTGACTGGCGCGCTATTCTACCTTAGCGATTGATCCGTTCGCGATGAACGCGCTAAAGACGCCGACGTCGATTCCCGGCGCCGTGACGGGATCGAGCGGGATTCCACCCATTTGGATGTTCACGCCCGGCTTTCCCACACCTCCGAAGCCGTTCGTGGGAATCAGGCTCAGAATCGCGGATGGAATGGTGAATTGTTGCGCGGACGGGTCGGCATTGCAAATGAATTCGACCCACGAGAACGTCGTCTCGGTCACCGGCACCGCGCTGTAACCGAAGATGGTCACCACCGAGAACCCAGCGCCTCCGCTCCAGGTCAAAGTGAGATCTTGCGAGCGATTGACCGTGGCCGGGATGTTGCCCGGCACAATATCCGCCGGTAGTGTCAAGTTCCACGAAAACGCGCCAATTTGTGTTCCGCCGGAGCCGTTGGACACGGTGTAATTTCCGGGCGAAAGGAAATAGGGCGCGGCTGTTGCGAGAGCGTCGTCGAACAGACCGGTGGAAAGCGAGTCGATCGTTTTGTTGCCCGCTGGTCCGGTAAGGGTCAACTGGGAGCCGGCGTCAAGATAGGCAGGCTGAATCGGATCCAGGATGCTCAGCGAGTTCTCGTAATAGGGCTCATATACCAGGCAACTCCCAAGGGATGGTCCGATGGTGCCCGCGTAGGACCGCATGAAGCTATCGAGTGAGTAGTTCCCGAATGCCGCCACCAGCTTGTCGCCGCCGTCCACGGTGTGGCTGAGCTGGACGCTCGCGCCATTGAGTGAACCCTTGGTGATTGCCGCTTGCAGATTGGCGGTTGTGAGCGCGCCGAATTTGTCGCCACAGATATTTTGCCCGGCCGGGGCCACGGCCATCGAAGTGACATTGCCCGTGATGCCCTTCACGGTGACGGCTATCGATGTCTTGCATCCGGTGACTCCGGCGGGAACGACGAAGTTTACCTGATCGAGCCCGGAGTAGGCGGTCCGTCCGCTATAGCTCACCACAGCCGGCTGATTGCCAACCAGAATCTGAACGTCCCCGGTGTCCAGCGGAGTCCCGCCCGCCGGTGGCGGCATGGTTTCATCGCCCGAGATCGCGCCGAGTCCCGTTCCCCAAAGGACCACGGTATCGCCTGGATGTGCAGCGTGAATATAGGTGATGGCAGCGTAGGAGAGATCGGTGAAGACGCCCGGACCGCTACCGTCCGAATTCAGGGCGAAAGTGCCGAGATTCGCCGCCACCACTTCGATCGGGATCGAGCTGGATTCGCCCTGGAAGGTAAGCGTCAGCTTCCCGGAGCCCACGGGCGTGGCCGATGGAAGAATCGCTGCCACCTGCGAAGAGACAGTGTAGAGCAGGATGCAGGTCTCGGTTACTCCCCCGACCGTTACTGTGATCGTGGTCCCGGCCAAGCCTTGCGTCGACGGCAAGGGATAGGTTGAGGCGCCCTGGATACTGGCAGGCCCCATTCCGGTTCCGGTGAGTGTGAAGATGGCTCCTTGCGCGATGCCGGAATTCGGCAAAGTCGGAAAAATCCAGCTAGCGCCGTTGACGACTCCAGAGAGTGTTGGGGACGCCGCTAGAGGGGTGGCGCAACCGAGGGCGAAGGCGCTGAAGCTGATGAATAGGGCAAGTCGAGTGGTATACATCCACCGTTATACGGCGTAATCGAACCGCCGATGGCGTCAAAGTGACCGATATGGAAGGCGAGCGGCATGGTGTGCGCTCTCGAGGAAATATAAGGTGCAGGACGAAAAGATTGCCGTACAAACTCCCCCGGGTCTACCCGCCCGCATGGTAACGGACTACATCCAGCGGTATCTCGCAGGTTTGCCAGCCGCTCGAGCATCCTTGGCTGGCTTGGATCACGATGCTCTGCGCGTGTATGGCCATCGTCTGAAGGGCAGTGGAAGCGGGTACGGAGTTCCCCGGCTGACGGAATTTGGCGCTCTTATCGAAGATGCGGCGCGGCGGGGCGACACCGGGGCGCTACAGAATCAATTTGCCGAATTGGAAGCGTATCTCGGCCGCCTCGAGGTGATTCCGGACTGAAGGGAGGGAGTGAACGGCCTGACTGGTGCGCCAGGTGGGTGATCTCACCCGTAGATAGTTTCCGGGATCGCGCCCCAGGCGACCTTGCGGCTCAATTGCAGGCCCGGGCCAGACAGCCGGCGCGACACGCCGATGCTGGGGGGCAGTAGGCGCTCGGTCAAGTCAAAGTGCGCCAGACTGTAGGCAGCCCCGGGGTACAGCAGCACCAGCGGGGTCCGCGCGGCGTGCGAAAGAGCGATGGCGGCGCTGGCCGCCGGGATCATCACGGACGGATGCACCCGGAGCTGCTGCTTGATATCGTCCATGGAAAGCGGCGACTCGAGGGCCGTTCGGTCGATGGCTGCCACTCGCACCTCCGTTTCGTCCTCCGCCACCACTTCAATCTGCTCCAGAACGGCCGCGGCGCATTGGATGGAGGCCGCTTCCCGATCCACGAGCAGAGTGATGGAATCGGAGAGCCGCAGCGCTTCCGCAATTCCTTCGTCGATGCGAGATGGCAGATCCAGCACGACGAAGCGGCAGACTCGGCGGGCGGCGGCGATAATCGCGTGCACGTGATCGCGGTCCAGGATAGACCAGACCCTGGAAACCGAGGCCTCGGATAATTGTGCGGAACGGAGCAATCGCAAGTTCGGCCCGGCTTCCGCCAGACATTGCTCCAGGTCGGCTGGGGTGATGGCAGCGGGAGATTTCTCGATCAATGACGTGAGTCCGGGGCGCGGCTCCGACGCCGAGTACAGCGCGAGGGTTCCCGGACAACCGGTCTGCAGTTCGATCACCACGGTTTCGAAGCCGTTCTGTGCTAATAGGGCCCCCACGTTCACCGCCGTGGTCGAAGTTCCTACTCCACCCTTACTGCCAATGAAACTCAGGACGCTGGCCGGCCCCTCGCCGTCAGCCAGCTGGTATAGGTTTTCTTGCCGCCGCCGGCGGCTGAAAGCCATCTGCACCGATCGGACAATATTTCTCGTCTGCATTTGCGTCTTCACCAAATAGTCCGCTGCACCGTCTTCCACCGCCTGAATAGCCACTTGATCGTCATCCAGGCCAGTCAGCACGATGATGGGAGCGCCGTGCGCGCGTTCCCGAACACGCAAAAAGGTCTCGTAGCCGAAACTATCGGGGAGGGTTAAATCGACCAGAATCAGCTCGGGCGAGTGCTGATCGAGCAGAGCCAGACCGTCCCCTAAATTCGCGGCCGACTTGATGTCAAAGGGGTTCGCAGCGGTGGTGAGAACGTGACAAATCAACTTCTCGTAGTCTGGATCATCTTCGATCAGAAGTATGCGGTTGCGCGCCATGTGTTTGCTTATCGGCGAGCATTCCGGCACTAATAATCACGGGTTATGAATAGTTCAAAAGGATTCCCGCGACAAAAAGCCGGAGATTCGACCGCGACGAAAACCACTTTCTGATCGGACTACCGCCGTTGGTTATAGGATGAAGACACACGATAGCGCCGTATCAGGCACCATTCGGTGCAGCAACGTAGACAATCCGCAGGTCATGCAGATTGTCCCGGCGTTCGTGGCCGGGCTCCCTGGCAAAGTGGGAAAGATGACCGGCTGTCTGGAGCACAACGATCTGCCGGGGCTGCAGCAGATGGCGCATCAACTGGCTGGCACGTGCGGCGGGTATGGCTTTGAGCCGGTTACCGAACCAGCCCGAACGGTCCAACAATCGATCAAAGAGGGCAAGGCCATCGACCTGATCGGCGCCGAAGTCAAAACGCTGATCGACGTTATTCGCCGGATTGAAGGCTACGACGCATCGAGGGAACTCGTCCCGGATGGGGAACTCGCGAAATAGCCAAACCTCAGGAGCGGGAAGCGGCCGGCCGCAATTCCTCTAAATAGCCGCGGATCGTAGGTATAAAGGTACGAGTATTAATCGGTTTGGTGACGTAACGGTCGCACCCGGCTAAGCGGGCGTTGTCCTCGTCGCTCTTCATGGCATAGGCGGAGAGCGCGACGATGACTACTTCCCGCCGTGAGGGGTCGAGACGCAACCGGCGCGTCAGCTCCAAGCCGTCCATGCCGGGAAGCTGGATGTCCATCAGGATCAGATCCGGCCGGTAAGTATCGAGCACCTGGAGCGCGATTTCGGCATCCTCGGCGACGCGCACATCGAAGCCTTCGCTCTCGAGCAGGATCCGCGTGAGATCCAGATTGTCGGGATTGTCATCCACGATTAGAATGGACTGCTTCATCTTGCTCCTCAGCTGTTTTGATGGAAGTATTCGAACTGGCAATTCGAGGCAACACCACGAAGAACGTACTCCCCTGCCCCACCTGGCTTTCGACACCCACGCGGCCACCCTGCGCTTCACTGATCCGTTTGGTGAGCGCCAGGCCCAGGCCGGTCCCCTGGTAGCGCTTGGACTTGCTGGCGTCCAGCTGTTGAAATTCGACAAACAGCCGCGGCAGGTCATGCTCGGCAATGCCCACGCCGGTATCGGAGACCTCGATACGGAAGTCGGCCGGTCCTTCCTTCTTCAACCGAGCCACCACGGTTCCGCCGGCGCCCGTAAATTTGAGCGCATTGGAGAGCAGATTGAACAAGATCTGCTTCAACGCAGCCGGATCGGTGAAGACGTAATCGATTAGATAATCGATATCCATTTCGAGCGAGATCTGTTTTCCGGCCGCGAGCGTGGCCAGGATTCCGCTGACCTCCTGGATGAGGCTGGACACAGATACTCGCTCGGGCAGGAATTCCATGCGCCCGGCTTCCACCTTGCTGAGATCCAGCAGTCCGTTAATCAGCTGCAACAGGTGAGTGGCGCTGCGATGGATACGGCCCAGGAATTCGCGCGGCTGATCGGGAATGGGCCCGAGCTTCTGATCGCACAACAGCTCGGTAAAGCCGATGATCCCGTTGAGCGGCGAGCGCAACTCATGCGACATGTTTGCCAAAAACTCGCTCTTCAAACGGCTGGCCTCGATCACCCGGCGGTTCTGCTGAGCCAGAGCTTCGTTCTGGCTCCTGAGTTGCCCCTCCAATTGCCGGCGCTCGGCGAGCAGACGGCGCGACAGCTCTTCCCGCTTGCTCAGCTCCTGATTGCTGCTTTCGAGCTCCGCCGTGCGCTCGCGGACGCGCAGTTCCAAAGCGGCGCGCCCACGCAGCACCTGCTCAGCCGCGGCTTTCTCGGCTGTGACGTCGCGAGCCGCCGCAATCATCACTTGTCGCGCCGGATCGGCCCGGGCGTTCCAACGCAGCCAATGGTAAACGCCGTCACGGGCGCGATAGCGGTTCTCAAACGAGAAAACATCGGCCCCGCCGCGCAGCTCCAACACGGTGTCTTGCGTCTTTTGGACATCATCGGGATGCAGGAAACTCGTAAAGGGCGCCTCCAGCATCTCTTCAACCGACCAGCCGAGAGCGCTGGTCCAGGCGGAGTTCAATCGTTTGAAGTACCCATCAAAGCCGGCGATGCACAGCAAATCGAGGGACAGCCGGAAGAATTGCTCCAGCGCGCGCTCGGCCTGTTTTTGTCCGGTGATGTCGCGCACGATGGCTGACACGCCGGTGATCATGCCTTGCGCATCTTTTACCGTCGAGATCGTTGCGCAAACGTCGATGCGATGACCGTCCTTGTGCAGCCGTTCAGTCTCATAGCGTAGGACCGGCTCGCCGTCTCGTATCCGGCGTTGCAAGTCATGCACCTCGTCCTGCAACTCTGGCGGAACCATCCGAGTGATGGAGTGTCCCAGCACTTCCTCCGCCGTGTATCCATACAGCCCAACCGCGCCTTGATTCCAGGTGGTGATGATCCCGTTGAGCGAGTTGCTGATAATGGCTTCTTCTGAAGATTCGACGATAGCCTGCCAACGGCTCAATTCCGCTGTACGGGCTTCGACACGCTGCTCGAGCTCAAGCGCATGCTGCGCGATTTGTTTGTGCAGCTCCAAAACCAGCTGATAGGCGGCGACCAGCACAACGGCGTACCCCACCAGCCGGAAACCGTGCCAGATCCACCAGGCTGCATCCCACCTCCCGGAAAATCCGAAACCCAGACCGGCGGCGGCAAACAGTAACGTGAGGCTGGCAAATTCGAGATGTTCGGTGGCGGGGTGAAGCAAATAACGCCGGAGGAAAAACCCGGCAGCCGCTAGAAATCCAAGCCCGCCCAGGATGTTCGCGATTCTGGCCGCCACGGTGACGCCACCTTCCCCAGCGGGCGCCGGCAGCCACCCCGAGAAGCGCCAGACAGCGATCGACGCGGCAACCGCAAGCGCCATCACGGTAACGATGAAGAATCGCCTGCGCCGGATCGAGCCGAACGGAATCGGAAACCAGACCAGCGCCGCCAGTGAACCGCCGAACAGGTTCTCTACGTGCTGCAGCCAGGTGGCCGCGCCGAACGTTGCGATGCCGTGCGCTCCGCCCATCAATCCCATGCCCGCGAGCGCCGAGGCCATGCACATCAAATGGGGAGTCCATTGTTCGCGCTCCACGCGCACCCACAGCAGCATCGCAACGGCCAACGCTATCCAACTGCCGGATAATTCCAGACATTCGTGCAGCGGCTCCTGGACGTAGCGCGTGTTTCCGAACAGCAGGGCAGCGCCCCAGCCCATCAGGAGGGGCAATACGAAAGCCAGCAATAGCACGGCGCCGGCACGATATTTGGCGGAAGATGGCCAGATAATTCTCATGCCCGCTCCGCTTGGAAACTCAGCTCCACAATTGGCTTATCGGCCGGGAAGACAATTGCTTGGGTGGAAAAGGAAAGGGCTTAAGAAAGACTCACTGTTCTTTTCCCGGGTCGCCGGGACCGCCATCGCCTGGCGAGCCGCTATAGAAGCTCCGGCCGTCGGTCAGCGTGACGCGCCGCGCGTCCAACAGGCGCGATCCGTCCTTGGCTCCATAGCCGTCGATCGTGACGGTATCGCCCAGCTTTATAGCATTGCGCGTGAAACCGCGCCGCGACAAGGCGTTCGGTGCACCGCCTTCGCAGGCCCAGGTGGCCCAGTTTCCCTGGTCGTCCTTCACGTCGATGTAGAGGTACGAGTGCGGGTTGGTCCATTCCACTTTGCTGATCACGCCGGTGATGCGAATCGCCTTGCTCGCATCGAACTCGGCGGCGAAAGAATGGTGCGCTGCAACCGGTAAAACGCCCACCGCGAAAGCTATACCGAGGAGTGCCGCCAGCTTGATCGTCATGAGGGAATCTCCTGATATACTCTAGCATCGAGATGCGAACGCCGCTGGCCATTCTGGCGCTCTTACCTCTGGCCTTTGCGCCACTCGAAGCTCAAGTTCCGCGCACCGCCGACGGGCACCCGGACCTCAACGGATTTTGGAAAGGCACGCGGGACACCAAGCCGGTGGGAAACATCGCCAAGGACCTTCCCGGACTCAAGCTGCCTCTCACGCCCGAGGGCGAAGCTGCTTGGAAACACAACACCACTGCCACTATCGATCCCGAGAGCCTGTGCATTCTTGGCGGCATCCCGCGCCACAACGCGAGCGGGCTACCGTTCATGGTTTTGCAGACGCCGCAGTACGTCGCCTTTCTCTACTTCTATAGTTACTACCGGCTGATTCCCACCGACGGGCGTAAGCATCCGGAAGACCCGGATCCATCGTTCTTCGGCGATGAAGTGGGCCACTGGGATGGGGACGCCTTCGTGATCGATTCCACCGGATTCAAAGACACGCAAGTATGGGCGGATGAAAACGGCAGCCCGCATAGCGACGCGCTCCACGTGATCGAACGCTGGACGCGGCCCGACGCGAACCACATCCACGTGGACACGACGATCGAAGATCCCAAGTTCTACACCAAGACCTTCACCTACGCGAGGACCTGGGAGGCGGGCACGCCCGGCCAGCGCCTGGAAGAATATTCTTGCGCGGAAAATAACGTGGACCGCGAGCACCTTGGATTTGGTCCAGGCCCGATTCGTCCCGACGGCACGCGCGGTTATATCAACCCCGCGCCTTTGCCGCCGCCTCCCCCAGCTCCGGCGCCGATTAAGAAGTAGCGGCGGTCTCGCGATCGTCCGTGTCTTGATGAGCGGGCACGGGATCGCGATCCGGCGCAGCCACGATTCTGCTCAGCTCTCCCCGATCGAGCCACAGCACGTTGCAAGCTTCGCACGAATCCACGGCCACGTTGCCGCCACCCCCATAGGGATGCTCGTCCATCTCATGCTGGCACAACGGACATTGCAGGACTCTGGTGGCGTCGAACTCGCGCGGCGCTTGCGAGCTGCGCGACCAATAGCGGAACTCGCGCAATACTTGGAGCAGCGGCAGAAACTGTTCCATTTCGAGAAGCATTCCGTGGCAACCCGTGCAGTACAGCATTTCCCGGGATTCGAGGGACGCATTCGCCAGCGCCGTTCCGCACACCGGGCACTTGTGCTTGGTGGGATCGAGCACAATCATGCCTTCCTCATCGGCTCGCGGTGTGGCCTGGCTGCCGCAGTAGTCGCAAATCATGAGGCCCTGGTCACGCAATAAGCGCATGGGAGCGCCGCAGTTCTCGCACGTCATACCCATGTCATCGGCCGTATTGCGGCTATTATCCAGGGTGTCACGACCAGGTCCGAAAACGGCTACTTTGGAACGCGCCGGGGTGTATAGTCGGAGGTGAAGTGCAGCTCGATCGGGAAACATGCCGCAAAGCGCGGCTCGCGCACGACGCCCGCTTCGATGGGCGGTTCTTCATCGGCGTGCGAACCACGAAGGTCTTCTGCCGTCCCATTTGCCCGGCGCCATCACCGCGCGAGCAAAACGTCGAATACTATCCTTCCGCCGCGGCTGCCGCGATGGCGGGCTTGCGGCCGTGCCTGCGCTGCCGCCCCGAATGCGCGCCGGGAACACCGGCTTGGAATGGCTCGTCCTCCACGGTGTCGCGCGCACTGCGCGAAATTTCCGAAGGGGCGCTGGATGCGGCTGGCGTCAGGGATCTGGCGGAGCGATTGGGAATTGGTGACCGGCATCTGCGCCGTTTGTTCCTGGAGCATCTGGGTGCGCCGCCCATCGCGGTGGCGCAAACCAATCGATTGCTGTCTGCGAAGCGGTTGCTCGATGAAACCGATCTGCCCGTGAGCACAGTCGCGCTGGCCGCCGGATTTGGTAGCGTGCGCCGCTTCAACCATACGATTCACGAGACGTGGCAGCGCACACCGCGCGAACTGCGCAAAACGCGGCGGGCGGAGCGCGGACCCAGAGCCTGCAACACTGGACCGAGTTTTCGTCTGCGCTATCGGCCGCCGTTCGATTGGGACGCGCTGCTGGGGTTCCTGGAAGCGCGCGCGATTCCGGGCGTGGAATGCGTGGAGAACGGGCGCTATCGGCGAAGCATCGTCGTTGGCGGTGTTCCAGGAGTGATCGAGCTATCGCATGGAGTGTGCGAGGTAGTGCTCCAGATCGATCATCCACGGCCCGAGAGCCTGCTCGGGATCGTCTCGCGCGTGCGGCGCTTGTGCGATCTGGATGCGGATCCGGGGGCCATCGCATCGGCCCTCGCGACCGATGATCTGCTGCGGCCTTTGGTGGACGCGCGGCCGGGTCTGCGAGTTCCTGGCGCCTGGGATGGATTCGAGCTGGGCATTCGCGCGATTCTGGGACAGCAGGTCAGCGTACGGGGAGCATCGACATTGGCCGGCCGTTTGGTTGCCCGGTTCGGACGGCCGCTGGATTCCGGGCGCCCGGGCGTCACGCACCTGTTTCCGGGCGCTGAGGACTTGGCAAGCACCGATCTCGCATCCATCGGCTTGCCGCAAAAGCGCGCCGATACGCTATGCGCGTTTTCGGCGGCGGTGGCGAGCGGAGCGTTGGCGTTGGACAATTCAGCGACGCCGGAGCAGATTCGCGAGCGGCTGCGATCGATTCCGGGCATCGGCGAATGGACCGCCGAATATATTGCGATGCGCGCTTTGCACGATCCCGACGCGTTTCCGGCGGCCGATCTCGTCTTGCTGCGAGCGGCCGGAGTGCGCGCGGCTCGCGAACTGAAGGCTATCGCCGAACGATGGCGGCCGTGGCGCGCCTATGCCGCGCTGCATTTATGGCAGGGAGTGAAAGATGGAAGCTGTTTACAAATGGATGGAAAGCCCCGTCGGAAAGCTGCTGTTGGTGGCGGATGAGGACGGCCTGCTCGAGCTTGCATTCGCGGAAGGACGAACTCCGCCGGTAGTCAATCCGGCGTGGTCCGAAGGTGGCGCGGCTTTGCGCGAACCCCTCCGGCAGCTGCGTGCATTCTTTGCCGGCGAGCTACGCGATTTCGATCTGCCGTTGAAACCGCGCGGAACCACGTTTCAACAACGCGTGTGGGAATTGCTGCGCGAGATCCCGTTCGGTGAAACCATTTCGTACGGCGAACTCGCGCGGCGCGTGGGCAATCCGGCGGCTTCGCGCGCGGTTGGCCTGGCCAATGGTTCGAATCCGATCGCCATTGTCGTTCCGTGTCATCGCGTGATCGGAAGCAATGGAAAGCTGACCGGTTATGGAGGTGGATTGGAGAACAAACGGTGGCTGCTGGACTTCGAGCGCGGTCAGTTATTCGGCCAGCACCTGATGCACGAATTGAACGGCCATTGATCCTTCGCCGACCGCGGAGGCGACGCGTTTGACGCTGCCGGCCCGGACGTCGCCGACGGCGAACACGCCGGGAACACTGGTTTCGAGCAGATAAGGAGCGCGTCCGTCGAGCGGCCAGTCCTCACCAAGTTCGACGCCGGTCTTGACGAACTGCTTGCCATCCAGCGCCAGGCATCCCTGCAACCAAGTGGTGTTTGGACAGGCGCCCGTCATCAGAAACAGATGCCGGATGGGATGAGTTTCACTCGCGGCGGCTTCGGCGGAGCGCCAGCGAATCCGTTCCAGGTCCCCGTTACCTTCCAGGGCCTCGATTTCAGTGCGCGGCCGGAGCGTGATTTCGGGACATGCTTCGATCCGTGAGATTAAGTAGCGCGACATGGTCTGGGAGAGACCCGGGCCACGAACCAGCAGGTGGACGTGTTTCGCATACGTCGATAGAAACATGGCGGCTTGGCCGGCCGAGTTCCCTCCCCCCACCACGACCACTTCTTCGTCGTCGCAGAGCTGCGCCTCCACCTGGGTGGCGCCGTAGTAGATGCCGACGCCTTCGAATTGAGCAAGATTGGGAAGCGGCAGTTTGCGATATTGCGCGCCTGAAGCCACGATGATGCTGCGGGCCTGGACTTTCGCGCCATCGTCGAGCTCGAGGGTATAGGGCGACTTGACGCATTTCAACGCGCGGGCAGTGCGCGCCACGGCAATTTGCGCTCCGAACTTCTCGGCTTGCACGAATGCACGGCCGGCTAGATCCTGCCCGGAAATGCCGGTTGGAAATCCGAGGTAGTTCTCGATGCGGGAACTCGATCCGGCTTGCCCGCCAGGCGCGTTACTTTCGATCACCAACACGTTCAGTCCTTCCGAAGCCCCGTAAACGGCAGCCGCCAGACCGCTCGGTCCGGCGCCGACCACAATTAGGTCGTACACCTCGCCTTCGTCGATTCCGGCGTTCAATCCAAAACATTCGGCCGCTTCGGCGTTGCTGGGGTTGCGGAGCACGAGCTCGCCGCGGCAGATCAGCACGGGGATGTCGGTAACGCGAACGTCGAATTGATCGAGAATCGCTTGTACGTCCGGATCGCGTTCTACATCGACATAGGTGTGTGGATGGCCGTTGCGCGAGAGAAATGCTCTCAGGCGCAGGGTGTCGGCGGAATGGCTGGATCCGATGAGCAAAGCGTCGCCAACCGAATGCGCGACGAGATAAACCCGGCGCAGCAGGAAGGCCCGCAAGAAAATTTCGCCCAGCGTGGGATCGGTTTGGAGAATGCGTTGCAGATTCGCCCTTCCGATTTCGAGCAGCGAACTGGCTTCGCGCGCCCGGCAGCGGACCAGGCTGCGGCGTCCCGAGAGCAGGTTGATTTCGCCGGTGAAGGATCCGCGGCTGGCCACCCGGAGCACGGACTCCTCGCTGCCGGGAGCGTTGCTCGATACGGCGATGATTTCGAGGCTGCCGCTGAGCACGACAAAGATGCCGTGCGATGTATCTCCGAGTTCGAAGAGGATTTCGCCCGCTTGCACTTGGCGCGGCTCGCCGAACGCATGAAGTCGCGCCAACTGCGCGTCGCTGAGCAAGGGGAACATCGAGTCGAGCTGGTCTTGTGGTTCCGCCATATTCAAACCTGCGCCATCCCGCCATCCACGAACAGTTCACTGCCAGAGATGAAACTGCTGTCGTCCGAGGCCAGGAATACCGCGGCTTGAGCGATTTCATCCGCGAGGCCGAGACGCCCCAGGGGAACAGAGGCGGCAAACATCGCCTTGCGCTGCCTGGTTTGTTCCTCCGATTGTCCGGCGGGACTGAGAAGCGGAGTATCCGTGGGACCGGGACTGATCGCGTTCACTCGAATTTTGCGCGCTTTCAAGTCCATCGTCCAGGTGCGCGCGAAGGAACGAACGGCTGCTTTGGAGGCGCTATAAACGCTGGTAGTCGGGAGTCCCTTGGATGCGACAATCGAGGCGTTCAATAGGATCGATCCGCCATCGGCGAACAGCGGCAGCGCCTTCTGTACGGTGAAAAGCAGCGCTCTGACGTTGATGTTAAATATCTGGTCGAAGTCCTGCTCGCGAATCTCACCCAAGGGCGCGCGCGGCGACGAGATTCCCGCGTTGGCGAAAAGAACGTCGATGCGTCCTTTCTCGCGCTGCACGGTTTCATAGAGGCGGTCTAGATCCGCCAGGCTCGTCACATCTCCGGCGACCGCAGTGACGCACTTGCCAATCCGTGCAACAGCGGAGTCGAGTTCGCTCTGCCGCCGGCCCGTGATGAAGACGTGAGCGCCTTCGTTGACAAATTGCCGCGCGGTGGCCAGACCGATGCCGCTACTGCCACCGGTGATGACCGCCACTTTTCCCGCCAGCTTCCCCATGATGCCGCCCTCTTATTGTAGTTGGACGTTCCAGGGTAGCCGAAGATGCGGCAAATCTAAAGCGCGTCAACGAACGGCTTCGAGTGAGGCAGCGTGGGACGTAGCATCGTCTGTTTCGTCGGGGAACACTGAGATGCCCTTGCGTTCCAAGTATGCGAGCAACAAACCTACCTGGGTGTGCACGCCGCGCTTGCGATAGAGACTGAGTACATGAACTGATACGGTATGAACCGAGCGTCCGAAAATAGCGGCGATATTTTCCTGGGAATAGCCGCGGCAGAGCAGATCCTCCACCTCCAATTCACGCGGAGTCGGCTCAGCGGCCGGGGCCTTGGTATCGCGCGCGAACACCGTCCGCTCTTCGGTGTTTGGGTTCGTTTTTAGGGGATTAAGACGAATTAAGTTAAACTGGCGCACTTCGAGTATGCTCCTTGATGTATTGGCTCTCACTTGCCGAGAGCCGATGTTTGAATGACACCGCCGCTCGTAGAGGGCGCGAGGAGGACGTGGAGTGTCACGCCATATCGCGACCGAACGGAAGGTGCGAGCCTAGAAAGCCCGGCTCTCCTTACCAGAACGTCTAGTACTATTAACTGAAGTGAGAATAGCATCGCATACTAAGGTCGTCAACCAGACATTTAGCGACATTTCTTAGCGTTTCGTGACATCCGCCTATGCGCCGATGCTTTTCGCGCTGGGCCGGAGGCGGTATTGCCTGGGAGCTTGCGCGAATCGGCGCTGAAACGCGCGGACGAAGCTGGAATGGTGGCCATAGCCGACGGTATGAGCAATTTCCTTGATGGAAAGGTTACTCAAAGTGAGAAGCTCGGCAGCTTTCTGGAGTCTTCGTTCCACCAGCAGCCCGCCTAGTTGAATACCGGTCTGACGCTTGAAAATACGCTGGAGATGCGCCGGGCTGAGGGACACTCTGACGGCCAAGTCCTGGATGGAACACGAGGGCTCCAGCTCAATGACTTCGACCACTTGGCGTAAACGCCGCTCCGTCAGAGTCGAACTCAAGTGCAGTAGGTCCTTGTTCCAAAGAAAGTGAGTCGACACAGGTTTCAATAAAATCTCCTGGATTAAGACTCGATCGAGTTACTCGATTGTGAGGAACTCGCGTCAGGATCAAATTCGATGGACGCGGCGATTCAGCAGTTGCGTTACTAACAAGCCTTCTAGACGTACTAGAACCTAAGGTGAAAGCTGATGCTAACACGCCTCAGTAACCGTGTCAAAGCCAAAAAAACGTCCGGCTAGAACAGTGGCTTGATCACCTGATAGATGTGGCTGATCGGATTGTTATCCATGGCCGCAGACAAGTTCGGGTTCACGGTGCCCGAACCTCGTCCGTGGCAGGCGAAGCAATTCATGCTGGGAAATTGCTGGTAGGTTTCCATCGTCGAGTTGGCCATTTGGCTGGTCCCAACTTCGATGCCATTGGAGACGCTTCCGGAAAAACTACCGGTGGGAGCAAATCCATTGACGGTCCAGGTTGCGCCGGTCGTAAAGTAGTTGTCGCGCGGATCGCCAGCCGGCATCATCCCGCGAACGCTGTTGTTGATGGAAATGATCTCGCTGTTCGAAGCTGCGGTGGTGGCGTCGACGGGATTCGGAGCGACGCTGGGGTTCGCTCCCCACGCGTTCAAGCGCAGGGTGTTGCTGGGGCTGATGGTATTGCCGGACGAAGCCACGATATTGGGCGATACGAACGTCATGTGCTCGCTGTTGAAAGGAGCGCCCGCGCCAGTCTTCGAGAATAGCCATGTTCCGGCGGTGGTCTGCGCGACCGACTTCATAGTGCCGCCAGTGGCCACGTATGAGTAAGCCGCATTGGGCGTGTTGCCCACGTGTTCAAAGGTGGCCCAGATCATTTCCGGATGCCCATTCACACTGCCCACGACATGCAGGCCGACCATCGCCAGGAGAGCCGTTTCGTTCGTCTTTGGGGTCCAGGTTGTATTGGACGACATGTTGTAGGTGGGGATGCTGGCAGTCATCGTGATGTAGCCGGCGCCGTTGCTCGGGAGCGAGGAAGCCAGCACCCAGGCCGTCTTCACTTCCACGGCCAGCGCGGTCGGATCGGGGAAAACTTTAGGCGGGGTCTGCGCGCCGGCGAACGCGATTACCTGGTTCAACTCGGGTTGCGTAATGGGGAACTCGGTCGGCATCGGCGAAATCTTGTTGTCCTTCGATCCAGTGAGAAAGTAGGCGTAAACGTCGTTCACCATCAGCGCGTAGTATACGAGCGAGCCATTGGGCAATGTGGTTTTCTGCGCCTCCAATACTCCCCCGCCCCCGGCTTGTCCTTGTTCGACGGGAACGACGTTGCCCAGACCATTGACGAAGATCGGTATTTTCCCGTTCAGGAACTGTTGGACCGTGAGCTCCGGATTCAGGCCTCGGGGCAGAATCGGTTTTGCGTTGAGAATGGTCTTGCCGGCCGCATCGAGAAAAAGCGCTTTGCCGTTCTTTCCGGCGCGCACACGGCTGATTTCAACCGAAGCCGGCGCAGCAGCAGCCGCTCCGCTGAGAACGAGCAACCTGCCGCTGGGAGCAAGAGTCGGCTTCGCGACCAACTCCAGCATTCTCCCGGTTTTGTCGAAAATGACCGGCAATCCATGCGGACCCGGCTGCGCGGCTCGCAAATTGAGGTTTCTGATGAAGTTGACGGTGTGCGGGATCAAGGTACGATTGCCCATCGAATCTTCAGGCGAAACGTCGTAAAACGTCGGCGAATCCATGATTCTGCCTCCACCTCCGCCATATTCGGCCGGTGCGGGTGACGTTAGCCACAAGAACATCTGCATGCCCCACTGATAAAAGCTGCAGTTCGGCGTGTTGGGAAACATGATGCCATTAGCCGGATTCACCACACCGTTCAAGGCGGGCGGGCTCATCTGGAACCACGAATTAAACAACGTCGATGAGACGGTGCATGTGGCTTGAGGATCGGTTGGTATGGTTTGAGCGCTCGCGGGGAGCGCCACAATTACTGCGAACAAGGCGAATACGACGCGGAATTGCGATAATCTTCGCATTGAGTGCCTCCAAAAACCGACATTGCCAGAAAGTTGCAACTAAACTTTCGGCAAGTATACACCGTTTCCAGAGGACTTCCTAGACTATTTTATTAACTTATAAATGTTTATTGGTTGATTATCCGACTATGTCGGTCGTATTACTTTGTGCGTACGGCGATTCCGGCAGCGGCGTCCTGATAAACGACGCGGCCGGCGAAGATAGTCAGTTCGCACTTTAGATTCTTGATGTCAGGAGCAGGCATGGTGTAGAGATCGTGATCCCAAACCGCAATATCAGCTTCCTTGCCCGGCTCGATGGTTCCAACCTTATCTTCAAGGAACAACTGCCTCGCGGCCCATGCGGTATAGGATCGCAGCGCGGTGTGGACGTCGATTGCCTCAGCCGTCCCAAAGGGATGCGCGCCATACGTCGCCTTGAGTGTCTCGCGCTCGATCGAGGCCCAGATACCGTAGCGCGCCGGATAAGGGGCGACGAAATAGTCGGACCCTCCCGTCCAACGTATGCCTCTCGCCATCCAGGTTTTGAAGGGCTCCAGGCGCTGGGAACGCTCCGGGCCGAAATTGCCCGCGTAGGTGTCGCCGATCCACCACATAAACGGCGCTTGCGCCTCGGGGTAACCAGCGTCGTAGTTCTTTTGCAAAGACGCCATCACGTCCATGGCGTGATCGGTGGGAATGTTCGCATGAATGATGCTGTGACGCAGACCGCGCGTCGGCTTTTCTTTTAAAACTTCGGCGTAGGTATCCACCACCCAGTCGATCGCGCGGTCCCCAATGGCGTGTGTGCCGACGTGAATGCCGGCTTGATGGAACAGGCGGACCATTTGCCGATAAACTTCCGGATCCGTGGCCGGATAACCCACATTCGTTCCGTCGATTTCCGTGCGGTTCTTATTCCACGGCTGGCGCATCCAGGCCGTACGCGCGCCACCGCTACCATCCATGAAGATCTTCGCGCCACCGGAGAGCAACACGCCATCTCCCAACGAACCAGGCGGTTTCGGAAGCGAGGAAATACGCGCCAGAGCCGCGCGAGCGGATTCCATAGTGTGGCCAGAGTCCCAAAGCACGAAGATGCGCTCGTCCAATTTGCCTTGATCCAGAAGCGCGCGGTAGGCGTCCCAAGTAGGTTGCGTCAGAGCCGCGTCTTTCACGGCTGTCATGCCCTCGCGATGCAGTCCTTCGATGGAGTGCAGGATGCCCCGGCGCCATTGGTCGGGCGTGGTGGGCGGAATTAGATTTACGACTAAGTCCTTCGCGGCTTCTTTCAACACGCCAGTTGGATTACCCTGGCCGTCGCGATCGATGGTGCCCGCCGTTGGATCGGGCGTGGCGGCAGTGATGTGCGCGAGCTTCATGGCGTAGCTATTGGCGACGCCATAGTGACCGGTAGTGTGCATGAGCCACACGGGATTGTTAGGCGTGACTTTGTCCAAATCGGAAGCCAGCAGGTAACGGCGCTCGGCGAGTTTGCCTTCGTCCCACCCGGCTCCAACCAGCCATTCGCCGGGCTTGAGAGTAGCGGCCTTTTCGCGCAGCTTTTCGAGCGCATCGCTCACGCGCGAGATATCGCTGAGCACGACGTGAAACATCTCGTCGACGCCGCCGTCGGCAAAGTGGCCGTGGGTGTCGATCATGCCGGGAGTCGCCGTGAGACCGTGCAGATCGATGACGCGTGTCGCGGGGCCGGCCCGACGCTGGATCTCGGCGGTGGTGCCTGTAGCGACAATCTTACTCTTGGCGATGGCTACGGCTTCAACAATGGAGTCCCTGGCGTCGACAGTGAGGATCTTTCCGTTAATCAGGATCAGGTCGGGAGTTTGCGCCGAAGCGATCCCCGCAAGAGTGAAAGGCAGCCAGGCGGCTGCGGTGAGAAGAAGGAAACGCGATCCGGCGCTCATGACTTACCAGCTTAGCGCGGACCGCGCGGTTCCTTATTGAACGTCCATCAACACGGTTCGCCCGTTCAAAGGAGTCACCGGGCGGTTGTTGTTCGGATATCCGTTGTACCCCGGAAATTCGCTTGCCAGCATGTGCAGGCGCTGGATCACGGAAGCCGAAACTGTGACGGGCGTCTGCATTACAAACCAGCGCACGCCTTCGGTGCAGGGCGGCGTGGTCAGCGACCCAGCATAGGCAAAGTAGCTCATGTCTTCAGGCAGCAGATCGCTCGCATTGATGGACATGCCGTCCATCGATCCGGTCCCAACCATGGTGGGCGCCGTCATGACGATCTCGTCGAAGATGCTGCTGGGCGCCGTTGCCGACTGACTGAGCAGGACGCCCACGACGGCGAGTTGCCCGAGAATATTCTGATGCACCAGATGCACCTCCGCATCGTACTGGGTTCCGTTAATGGTGTGCTCGCTGGGTGCGTGGAAATGAAATTGAAGAAGCTTATAAATATCCGTCACGGATTTGCCCAGCCGGATGGAGCTTCCCGCGTCATAGACCACTTCCACGACGTGCCCGGTGTTTTCGACCTCGAAAGGAGTACTGATGTAGCGGAATCCGATATCCGGCAGCAGAGCCATGACCGTGCCCGCGGTTTCGATATCGATCGGCGTTTGCGCCATTCCGACCGGGACGACGCTCGGCGAACCTTCTGGAGCGGTTCCACAAGTCTCGTATGAAGCCGCCACGCTGCCCCAATGCAGCGGACCGTTCGCGGCTGCCGGATCGTGACTCCACGTCGGCGCCTGGCCCATCGCGCAGCTGACGCCTAGGGTTAGCACACAGGCGACAGTGATGCTCAACTTCAGTATTTTCATCGATCCCTCTCTCCGATCAGTACCCGTGGCGGATAACTGGTCTTAGAGCGGTATCGGTTCTGACGGGAGAAATATTAGCTCGGCAGGAACGAAATCACTCGCAGGCGTCGGTCACACAAATCGATTCCAGCGTGCGGCCCATGGGAGGAGCCGGAAGCCCGGCGGCGGTCATCAATTTACGTATCAGCAGCCCGGTCTCCGGATGCGGGATGGCCGATTGCACACCGACGCGCACCAAACCATCCGCATAATCCACCGGCAGCCAGGTGTGAACAGCTAGTTCCTTGCTGCCCCGGTTGTCGGTGTTTCCGTAATCGCGGGTGTCGAGGCGGGCGCCATGGTCCACCAGAACCTGAACCACGTCGGGCCGTCCCTTGTGTGCGGCGCCGTGGAGCGCGGTGCGTCCCGTTTCGGCCTGCGCGTTGGGATCGAGACCCAGGTCCAACAGCATCTTGACAGCTTCCAGCGTGCTGGCGGGCGACCATTCGTAGGTGATGCCTTCCACCCAGCCGATTCCAGCCGCCACCTGCAGCGCGGTCACGTGCAACACCGTGTCGATCTTCGGATCGGCACCGTGCGCCAGCAGCAGCTTCATCAGGACGATGTCGCCGGATTGGGACGCGCGCAGGAAAGCGGTGGCGCCGTTCTCATCCAGCCACTGATTCGTGAAGACCGTTCGGGTCTCCGTGCTGTCCTTCATCCGGGCGTTCACGTTCGCGCCTTTGTCGAGAAGCAGCTTGATGAAATCCAGATGATCCATGTCGGCTTTACGGACCGGATAGTCGCCGGATTCGATATTGCGGTTGTCGGTGGCGAGATATAGCGGCGTCCATCCGCCTTTGTTGGCGAGATTCACGTCGGCGCCGTGATCCACCAGGAAAGCTGCCAGCTTGTAGTATCGATTTTGCGTCGCGACTAACAGCGGGCTCCAACCATACTCGGTCACCTGATTCACATCCGCTCCCGCCGCCAGCAGCGCTTGGACGGAATCAAGATCGTTGGAGCGAACCGCGTAGACCAGCGGCGTCAGGCCACCGCCATCTTTCGGGGGAGGCTTTCTCGAGAATCCAAATAGAAACGCCGCGTCGTCTGTCTGATCGAGTCCCTCAGCTCCTACAGCTCCGCCGGAGCCTGCGGCACGCCGTGCCGGCACCTTGGGGATCAGGCTAGTGGTGCCAACCGCGCCGATCTGTGGCGTGGGAATCCCGGCAGCCAGAGCCGCAGCTAGCGCCGCAACCTGCTTTCGCGGATCGTTGGATTTACCGAGCGCCGGCCCTCGCCCGCGCTCCGCAGGATCCGATTGCGCTTTGATATCCGCGCCACGCTGGATCAGCAACCGGATCGCAGCCGCGTGCCCTTCGTCGGCGGCCCACATTAATGGAGTGGTGCCACGCAGGGTGTCTTTAGCATTCACGTTCGCGCCATGGTCCAGCAGCACTTTGATCGCATCGACGTTGCCGGTGCGCGCCGCCACCATCAGCGGAGTCCTTCCCAAGGGCAGCTGCTCGTTCGCGTCGGCTCCGGCTTTCAAAAGCGATTCGATGATCGGAGCATTGCCATTGATGCAAGCCAGCCACAGCGGTGTTGAGCCTTCGCGATTCGCGGCCTTGGGGTTAGCGCCGGCGCGAGTCAAAAGATCGACCATCGCCTTGTCGGATTGGAAAACGGCCCAGTGCAGCGCGGTGGCCCCATCGGCCTGCGGAGCATTTACATCGGCACGTTGCTGGACGAGCTTTTCGACGGCCAAGCGGTCCCCACGCATCACCGCGTCTGCAACGTCGGAGCTTCCAGCGGCGCTTAGGATACCAGCCACGAGGCACGACAACACGACGACAATGCTAGGCCGCTTCATCAAGTCTCTCTAGAGATTCGTGAGGCGGCCCGTGCTGTCGCCGATGCTGTCCTGGTGAATGTCGTACATATCGAGCAGGCTCAGGAGCAGGTTGCCGGTGGGCACGGTCTTCGTCGGATACGCGATATGACGGCCGCCCTTGAGCTTCCCGTTCAATCCGCCGACCAGCACATGCGGCACGTCGTAGTGCACATGTTGATTGGAATTCCCCATGTTGCTGCCATAGAGCACCAGCGACTGATCCAGCAGCGTCCCGGCGCCGTCGCGAGTAGTGGCCAGCTTATCGATGAGATGAGCCAGCATCTTCACGTGATACTGGTTGATCTTCGACAACTCGTCGATGCGCTTCGGATCTTCGCCGTGATGCGAGCCGCCATGAAACCCGACGGTGGGCGCTTCGCATTCCGGGTACGTGCGGCCGGTAAGATCGCGCGCAAAGAGCAGTGTGCCCACGCGCGTGATATCGGCCTTGAAGGCCAGCGTCAGCAGATCGAACTGCAGTTTGATGTGTTCGTCGAAAGTTTGCGGCACACCCACCGGCACGCCCATATCGGTGGGTGCCGTCGCGGAAGCCTTCATCGCAATCTGGAGCCGCCGCTCGATCTCACGAACGTCTTCGGTGTATTCATCCAGCCGGTTGCGGTCGTCCGCGCCAACATCGCTGCGCAGACGAGTGAGGGTGCCCGTCAGTGAATCCAGAATGCTTTGGTCTCGCTTGCGGCGCGCGACCCGCTGCTCGGGCGTACTGCCGTCTCCGAACATGCGCTCGAAGACCACCTGCGGATTCAGCTCCATCGGCAACGGCTGGGTAGGCGTGGACCAGGAAATCGTGTTGGTGTAAGTGCAGCTGTAACCCTCGCCGCAGTTACTCGAATTCGCGCCGGGATCTTCCACGGCAAGTTGCATGGACGGCATCAGGTTATCGCGACCGATCTTCTCGGCGATAATCTGGTCGATCGATTTTCCGGCTCTCACATCGGCGCCGGCGGTCTTCTTGGGTTTTTCCGCGCACAGGAAACAAGCCGCCACCCAATGGTCGGCGCCCGTCGCGCCCGGAGGAGGCTCCGCAGAGCGGGAATGCAATCCGCTCAGGATCACAGTGCGATCGCGGAACGGCTCCAGCGGTTTCCAATTGAACGGAAGGACCGCGTCCAGTGGACCTTCGGCGCTCGGCACCCAATAACCAGGCGCCATGCCGTGCGGGACAAAGCAGCCGACAAAGCGGGGCTTCGGCACAGCCGCTGTTTGCGCCAGCAGAGTAGCAGCCGGAACCATCGCTTCCAAGAATGGCAGCGCCAGCGTCACGCCGCTACCCTTGAGAACCGTCCGGCGCGAAATGTGTTTCTTGGTAATAAACATCGTTGCTGCTTTCTCCTGCTAACGGGCCGCCCTCTGGTCGCTATCGCCGGCGGATTTCGTATTCATCTGGAACGGCTCGCTCTTCACGATACCCAAGACGATGGAAGTGAACTTGTAGTTACTCGCGGACGAATCCCGCGCGATCGACCGCACCAGCGGCATGTCCTGGTACTCAACGCCGCGGCCCAGCGCATAGGTCAACATCTTCTCAGTAACTACTCGCACGAACTGGTCGGATCGGCGCACCAGCGCCTCGCGCAGACTCGCCACACCATCCACTTTGCTGCCGTCCACCAGGACGCCGCTGGCATCGATGGGGCTGTCGCCATCCTGCGTGCGCCATGTGCCGACCGCGTCGAAGTTTTCGAGCGCAAGACCGATCGGTTCGAAAATCTTGTGGCAGGACGCGCAGACCGGATTCACGCGATGCGCTTCCATAGTCTGTCGCATCGTCGGCGGCTTCGAGTTGCCGGTGGAATCCACGGGTTGTTCCTTGAGTGTCGGCACGTTGGGCGGCGGGTCCGGCGGACTGACGCCGAGAAACGTCTGCAGGAACCATTTGCCTCGCGTGACGGGCGATGTACGCGCCGCATTCGACGTCTCAGTCAACAGTGCGCCTTTGCCGAGCAGGCCGCGGCGCATATCGAGATCCGCAGGCAAAGTTACTTCGCGGAACTGGGAACCATAGATATTGGGGATCCCGTATTGCTTCGCCAGCCGCTCGTTGACGAAGGTGTAATTCGCGGTCAGCAAATCCAGAACGCTGCGATCCTCACGAACAATGCTCCCGAAAAACAGCTCTATTTCGTGCTGGTATGCTGCCCGCAGGTTGTCGTCAAAATCTGGGAACAGATTCACCACCGGTTCGCTGGTCTTGAGCGATCGTACGCCCAGCCACTGGCCGGTGAAGTTGGTAATGAACGATTCCGACTTCGGATCGGCCAGCATGCGGCGCACTTGTTTCTCGAGAACGGCTGGGTCCTTGAGTTTGCCTTGCGCGGCGATATCAATCAACTCGTCGTCGGGCACGCTGCTCCAGAGGAAAAACGACAGTCTGGAAGCCAGCGCCAGATCGCTAACACGGTAGCTCTTGCCTGCGGCGAGGCTGGCAGGTTCCGGCTCTCTTCGATAGACAAATTCGGGATCGGCGAGCACGCGCTGCAGAGCCGCTTCAATACCATCATCGAAACTTCCGCCGTCTCTCCGGCCGGCGCTATAAAATTCTCCGAGCGTCGCCAGATCCGCGGGCGTGGCGGGGCGGCGATAGGCATGCTTTGCAAGCGTGGAAAGGATGGTGCGCGCGCAGGACGCTTCGTCGCGCTCGGTGGTTGGCCGGCACACGAAAAGTTTCTCGCGGCTCGCCGTGGCTCTGGCGCCCGCCGCCTTGTAGGGGCCCTCGATCCAGACTTGCCCGACGTGCGGATAGAACTGAAAACCTGGTATGGAGCCCGGCGTGTTCATGGTCCGCTGAAATGGTTTATTCAGTTCGCTGCCCGGCACATCGTTGGTAGCGAGGAATGCTACTCCGACAGTGTGCAAGCCTGCTTTCACCGGGATGCGCTCGGTTGAGCGGCCCATGCCGGTGGTGGTCGAAATGTCCTTGTCCCAATCGAACAGCTTCACCCGCTCGCCATCCACCGTAACTTCGAGCTTCTCTCCTTTGACGCCGCCCAGCACGGCCTGGAAGTATCCCGTGACGCCTTTCACCTTGAATGAATATTCGCCGTCGGCGGGGAATTGGTATTTGATCAGTATGCCGCCGCGTGTTCCGAACGGCAGCCCCTCGATGTGATAATTCTGAGCCGTATCGGCAGGCACTTCAAAGACGGCCTGCGAAGGCGCCGAAATATCGCCAATCGCGAGACGGCTGATTTTTCCGGCAGCCGAAAGATAGGCTTCCATCAGTGCCGGCGACAGCGTCAACGCACCCGCGATGTTGTCGAACCCATGCGTCGAATCGTCGGGAGGCAAGAATTTTGTGGCGTCTACTTGGAGCGCCAGCACATCGCGAATCGCATTTGTATATTCAGTGCGATTGAGTCGGTGCATGCCGGGTGGAGTGAGGTTCGGGGCCGCGTCACGGTCCAACTCTTTCTCAAAATAAGAGATCATGGTCTCCATTACCTGCGGATCCGGCCGCCGCATACCAGAGGGCGGCATCATTCCAGCGCGCAGCTTACGCACCACTTTTTCGCCAATCTCGGCATGATCGCGCAAGTGGGCCAAGTCGAGCTGATCGAGCATCAATCCGCCGGTTTTCAAGCGCTGATTGTGACACGACACACAGTATTGATCGAGCAGGGCGCGCTCGGAGACCGCGGTTGCCGCAAGAATGGTGGGAGATGTAGCAGCTTGCTGCGCGCGTCCGGTCTCTAGAAAAGACGGGGCGACGATGGTCGCAAGCACGACGAGGAGCCTAACACGCTTCGCTGGCACTCTAAGTAATGTAATCAATAGTTTCGCCGGACACAAGCCCCCCTGGCATATCAGGAACGGGGCTTGACACTTTGGATCTGAGATTCTAGCCTCAAGAAGTTGTTGCGGAGGCGGAATGAGAGCGATTTGCAGTGTCGCGGGTCTGATTGTGATGGCGGCGATGGCTCGCGGCCAGGCCGATGATTACCGCGGCGGATGGCGAACGGACAAAGGCGAGGCGCACACCTACGAGTTCTCGATCCGGGGCGACACGGTGCGCGGGATCTACTGCACGTATTGCGCGGACGCGACGACGCTGGCTTTCGTCGACGGGAAGCTGGGACCCGATAGCCTTACGTTCGTCGTCACGCACGTGAATGCTGACGGCAGCACAGCGTATCAGGAAAACGAGACAGCCCGGTTCGATCGCGGCAATCTGGTCGTGACCGGAGAGTCGCATGGCCGAAAATTCGAACGCATCTTGATCAAAGATCTCAGGGGGCCGGACCCGCTGCCCGTGATTGTGTCCAAGATCCCTGGCCCTCCCGTTCCGGCCGTGGCGATCAACCAACAGGGACTGGGTGCGCCGCAGCCGCGCTACATTCAGCCGGGACCGTGGAAATCGGCGCTGGCCGAGAAAGACCTGATCGGAGTATGGCTGGGGTTTGGCGTGGGCGCGCCCAAGCAGTATTTCATCATTCGCAAGGTGGGCAGCAAGCTGCGCGGTATGGTCTGCGGGACTTGCGACAACACCTACACCATGGCGGCGCTGGATGACTTTGAGATCCAGGGCGACGTGCTGAAATTCAACATCCTGCACGAAGATTGGGGCGACGGAGAACTGCCGACGTTTTATAAGCACGTCACGGCGCACGTCGGATGGAATGAGATGCGCTGCACTACTGCGGTGGACCATCAGGCGCCGGCTCCGGCACGACCCAGACCACCCGGCTTCGTCCCCGGATTCTCACTCACCGGGCCAATTGCGATTGAAGCTACGGCCGGTAATGAGTGGCCGGAGTGGCCGCCGCAGAATACGTCGTTACCTCACTAAACGATCTACTTAACCGGACCGCCCCGAGGGGGAGCCGGCGGAAGTGTGCCGCCTTCGGCAAGGATCTTCATGTTCCCGAGTGCCCGCGTGAAGACCGCCGTCTTTTGCGCCTTGTCCTTTTCGCGCGCGGCATCGTCGGGCAACATCGAGTTGTCAAACACCAGCGTGTAGACCAGCTTCGAGGTGGTCGCTGTTACCGGCCTCGCCTCCAGCGTGCCGTGATAAAGATTGTACGGCCGGCCTTCCTTCACGGTCTGCGTGTAGGTGTAGGAAAGTTCGGTCCTTCCCACCAGGACCTCGCCGGCCACTGACCGAATCGCGCCTACTTCACCGTCCTTGCCCGAGGTGATGGCGCACGGAATCTGAAACCACTCGCCGATATCGCAATACTTGCCGACGCGCTTCCACACTTCGGCGGCGGGACGGTTGACCGTGATTTCCAGAGGAATGGTGACGTATGTCGGATTGGCCACCACGGTGCTAACGGGTGCGGCCGTAGTCTGTGAACTGGCCACGTTTGACAGACAGACGATCGCGATCGCACAGCCCGCAGCGGCCTTCCAAATGTGAATCCTCATGGGTTTCTCTCCTCCAACACGACAGGGCTAGGATACTATAATCTTCACATCATGCATCGGATCATCCCGTTGTGCTGGATTGCATTGCTGTGCGCACAGAGCGGCGGGACAATCACCGGCACCGTGGCCGATTCTGACGGCGAGCCCGTGGCGACGGCGCAAGTTCTGGCTACCAACACGAATACAAAAGCAGTTTATAAGACTGCGGCCACCGAGAAAGGCGCCTACAGTCTAGCAGCGCTACCGGCAGGCACGTACGACGTCTCAATCAACGCTCCCGGATTCTATCCGAACAATCGGCAAAACATAACCGTTGGCGCGACGGAACCGCTGCGGCTGGATATTCGCCTGCTCGAATACCAGCTAGGCACGTTGGGCGACGGCCGTGAATTCAGAGTTCAGCTCACTAGTCCGCACACGGCGCCTTCAGGCCCAACGCCGCGGACTAAGGATGGCAAGCCCGATCTCTCCGGCGTATGGTTCGCGCAAAGAACGGTGGATGCAGGCAAGCCTGAGCCGCTTCCCTGGGTGGAAGCGCTACTGCGCGAACGAGCCGCGAATAACTCCAAGGACGCTCCTGGTGCACATTGCCTGCCGCGCGGCATCACCAATGCCGGAGCTTTGTTTCCCTACAAGCTGGTTCAAACGCCCACGCTGCTGGTGATGCTATTCGAGGACGACATCCCAAGCCATCGCCAGGTTTTCCTGGATGGACGGGGCCATCCCAAGGATCCGAATCCGATGTGGATGGGGCACTCGGTTGGGCACTGGGAGCAAGACACTCTGGTGATCGATACGGTGGGCTTCGACGACCGATCCTGGCTGGATACCCCAGGTCATGCACATACCGAAAAGATGCACGTGATCGAGCGCTTCCGGCGGCCCGATCTGGGACATCTGGAAATCGAGTTCACGATCGACGATCCAGGAGCTTATGCGAAGCCCTGGAAGATCACGCGAGCTTCGGAGCTCGATGCGGGCGATGACATCGGCGAATATGTCTGCAACGAGAACGAAAAGGATGCGGGTCATCTGGTTGGTAAGTGAAGAATGCCAAATGAGGAACACCATGAAATTGTGTTTATTTTTCGCGATCGCTGCCATCACGGCTTTCGCTGCCGACGATCCTTACGCCGCTCAGCTTTTTCAAAAACACTGCGCCTCCTGCCATAACTCCGAGGCCGGAGCCGGCGGGCGCGTTCCACAAGTATCGGCGCTGAAATCGATGACGCCGGCCGCCATTCAGCGGACGCTCGAAAGCGGACTCATGAAGCAGCAGGCGGCGCCGCTTTCTCCCGACGAGCGACAACGAATCGCAAGCTTTCTGGGAACCGCGGTTACCCTGGAGCGCAGGCGCGATGAGATCGCGAATCCTTGTCCGGCGGGCGCGGCGTTTACCAACGGACCCGCTTGGGCCGGTTGGGGCGGCGATTTCTCCAATACGAGATTCCAATCCGAGAAAGACGCGGGGTTCAGCGCCGCAGACGTGCCCCGGCTGAAACTGAAATGGGCATTCGCGTTCCCGGATACGTCCACGATGCGTTCTCAACCCGCGGTCTATCGGGGGCGAGTATTCGTGGGCGGGCAAGACGGCAGCGTGTATGCGCTCGACATGCTGACGGGTTGCGTGCATTGGTCAACCATCGTGCAGGCCCAGGTGCGGTCGGGCATCACGGTGGGAGAGGCCGCCGGAAATCCTGCGCTGTTCTTCGCCGATTCCGCGGGGTTCGTTTACGCATTGGACGCAACCTCCGGGAAGCAGCTGTGGAAGGCGCGTCCGGACGAGCATCCGGCAACCGCGGTGACAGCAACGCCGGTGTATTACAAAGGCCGCCTGTATGTCGGGGCCGCATCGCGCGAGGAATCGCTGTCGATTTCGCCCGGTTACTTGTGCTGCACGTTCCGGGGCAGCGAGTCCGCACTCGATGCCGCCACCGGAAAAATGGTGTGGAAGACGTACATGATCGGCGAGGTAGCCAAAGCGCAACCGAAGACCCGAGTCGGCGCGTCAGCCTGGGGACCCTCGGGCGTCGGCGTTTGGACCGCACCTGTGCTCGACGCAGAACGCGACACCATGTATGTCACCACGGGCGACAACTATTCCGACCCGCCCACATCGTTGAGCGATTCCCTGATCGCGATGCGCATGTCCTCGGGCGAGATTCTATGGTCGAAACAATTCACGGCGAAAGACGCGTGGAACAGCTCGTGCCAGCTGCAAGGCAAAGTGAATTGCCCCGATTCGGAGGGGCCTGATTTCGATTTCGCGTCTTCGGCGATCTTGGTTTCGCTTCCCAACGCCAAGCGGGCGCTCTTGCTTGGGCAAAAGTCGGCTGTGATTTATGCCGTGGACCCGGACCGGCGCGGTGAGATCTTGTGGCAGGCGCGCGTCGGCGAAGGCGGCACTGTGGGCGGGATCGAGTGGGGCTCGGCTGCCGACGGCCGCAATGTCTACGTGGCTCTTTCCGACATCCGGTTCCTTGTGGACCGCAAGCCCGGGAGCAACGACCGCGCATACAATCTGGACCCGAACCATGGCGGTGGATTGTTTGCGCTTCGCATCGACAACGGCGAACGCATCTGGCAGACGCCGCCGCCGGGCTGCGGTGATCGACGGCCGTGTAGTCCCGCACAATCGGCGGCGGTGACCGCGATTCCCGGGGTGGTGTGGTCGGGCGCGGAAGATGGCCATCTGCGCGGCTATTCTACTTCCGACGGGAAAATCATCTGGGATTACGACACGGCGCATGCATATCAAACGGTGAACGGCGTCGCAGGCCACGGTGGAGCGATGGACGTGGCGGGCCCGGTCGTCGCAGGCGGGATGGTATTCGCAGTCTCGGGCTACCCGGCGCGGGGCGGTCTCGCGGGCAATGTCTTACTGGCTTTCGGATTGGATTCGGCGGCGAGTAAATGAGCAGCTCCTAGGCTCGCGGAGGGAACGTGGTTTTTGAACCTCAACAGATACTGAAGGAAGGCGCTGAAATACTCGAAGGCCTGATGCGATCGCATGGATTTGTCTATACGTCAACAGCAGCCGGGGTTGGAAGCGGTGGGTCATTCGCGGCGGGGGAGTTCCGACGGGGGAACCGCACGCTAGAGTTGCACTATCGACATTCTTTGGGTCTCGTCACCTACCATGTGGGAGATCTTGTGCTCTCCCACGAGGATTACATGTGGTCTATCTTGGGTCGGCGATGGACGAGTGAGTATCCGGGATTCCCGAAGGAACCATTGGACGATTTTCGACGCCTACGAGCGGACTTGGCGCACCACTGCATCGATTTCCTTTCAGGGTCTGATGTCGATTTCGCTTCACGTGTCCGACAAGCGGAAACGTTAAAGAAGATGGCGTCGCGCCTTCCCATTTGAACGGAACGCCCGGTGGATTCAACAACGCTGTCGCCGCAGCGCCAGACCACCACAAGGCGCCTCAGCCGAACACAGCTACTTCGCCTGCCCGCTGATCCACTTGTTCAGCCGCGCCGCAATTTCGAGACTATTCTTCTCGATCATGAGCATGTGACCGTTGCCGTGAATTCCCTCCTCTTCCAGCCGCAAGTGAGTTGCGGCGACGCCGGCTTGCGTCAGGAATCTCGCGGTGCAGTGATCGTAGGGCGCGTGGTAGGACGCCTCGGCGGTAACTACCAGAACCGGAATGCCCTGCAAATTTGCGAGGCGGCGCGGCGGGTCGGACTGGCTCCAGCAACGCGCTAAATCCGGCGCGTCCGGTTTCGATTGCTGCACGATCGCAAGTTCATCCGGGCTTTTTACCGGCGGAGCATAGGTGATCGGGATGTCGGTGAGTCCCCAAGCCCGGTTTTTGTCTTCGTCGAAAACGGCATCACGGAAAGGCGGTCCCGCCGGCTCCATGGCGACGATCGCCTTCACGGCTTTCGGGCGTGCATCGGCCAGCAACCAGCCAAACGCGCCCGATTGGGAGTGCGTAATCAAAATCGCAGGCCCGATTTTATCCAGCAAAGCCGCGCCGGCAGCCTGCACCAGCGTCTGGGTTTCCACGGCATTCTCCAGACCCTCAACTTGGGTTGCGTAGAATGCATCGAATACTGGATCGCCCTGGCGGCCTTTCTTGTCGCCGTCGCTAGGCCACTGCGTGTGTTTTTGAGCCTGTGGCCAAAGGTGCGCGATTTCAGGCGCGGTGAACCGTTGCGCCACCCAGTCGGGCGGCCTCATCTGCAGCGGACCATTCACCGCCGGATGCCAGGGCGAGCGCCCGCGCGCGGGCTGATCGACGAGATACACCACGTACCCTTGATTCAGAAAGTAATCGGCCCACCCGGCGCGGCCATCCGGCGTTCCCATCCAATTGGTCGCAGTCTGCCCGGCCCCATGGAAAAACACCAAGGGATATTTTTGGACAACATGCTCCGGTCGAAGCACCTCGACATACATTTGCCCGGCCATCACTCGATGCGCCGAGTCTCCCGCGTATTTTCCGCCAACGTAGAAATAGTCGCGCGTTGAAAGCGCGTGCTGGCTGAAGGCGGGCAGGACTCCGGCGATCAGAACTACCGCGATAGTGGCCAGTCGACTCATCCTCAACATAATATATGAGAGTCCATGCGGCGGCCGGCGAATACCTGGATTCGGAAGCTGATCTTCCAGCTTCATCTCTGGTCGGGATTGCTGTTGGGCCTTTATGCCGTCGTGGTCTGCGCCAGTGGCAGCGCGATCGTCTTTCGAAACGATATTTACGACTGGCTGGAGGCCGGCGGCAAAGCCGTTTCCTACAAGGCTGCTCTCTACCATTGGCTCTCTTGGCTCGGCAAGCTCCATGGCAGCCTGCTTATGGATAGCGCCGGCATGACTGCGAACGCCATTGGCGGTTTCCTGATCGCCGCGCTGTGTCTCACCGGCATCATCGTGTGGTGGCCGGGTGTCAGGCGTTGGCGCCGCGCGCTCGCGATATCCGCAAACGCGGGCTGGAAGCGTTTCGCCTTTGACCTGCACGGAGTCGTCGGGTGTTGGAGTTTCGCCGTATTACTGATGTGGGGACTGACGGGCGGATACTTCGTGTTTCCAGACCCTTTCCGCGCTTTAATTGGCTACTTTACGCCAATCACCCCGCCCCGTGCTTTTCAGGCCGCGGTGCCAGGTGTGGTCCCGCGCCGGCCTCCTCTAACGCTCGGCGGTCAAATCCTGCGAGGATTTTCAAACGCTCATTACGGAACGTTCGGGGGCTGGGGCGTCAAAGTGTTATGGGTGATTCTGGGCCTCGCGCCGGCCATACTGTTTTCGACTGCCCTTGTGATGTGGTGGAACCGCGTGCTCGTCCCCGCTTTACGCCGCTTGCGGGGACGGTTTACGGCTTAACAAGCCCCAGATCCGACTATTTCGCCATGCTCATGGCTTTCAACACGTCTGCTTTGCTCTGTGGCGCTGCAGAGGTGTGAACGTTGATGTAGCGATCGTAATCCAGATTGAGCTTTGCGAGAACCGGGACCAGAGCCTTCACGTGATCGTTGGCCGGTTCGCCCGGGATCACCGAGAAATCGCCCTGGAAGATAACCTTTTCTTTGGGAATGTACGCGATGATCAGCCCGTTGGAATGAGGCGCCGGATAGATGTGGTACATCTCGACCACTCGGGTTCCGTCGGAATAAACCTTCTTCTCCTCGACGGTTTCGAATCTCGCTTTCCTTGGATTCTTGGCGAGCGTGTCGGCCATGAGCGTTCGCGGCGTGTTGAGCGCGCCCGATAGAAACGGCTCATTATTCTTCTGCGTGATGATGATTGCGCCTTCCGCCACCAGCACGGGCAGCCCTCCGGTGTGATCGGAGTGCGGATGCGTGTTCATGACGTAGCGGATCGGCTTGTTCGGAATCAGCTTCTTCGTTTCGGCGACGTAAGCAAGAGCGCGCGCCTCGGATTGGCCGGCCTCGAGCATCATGATGTAGTCTTTGAACTCGACGATCACGGAATCGTAGCTGCCGGGTCCGGTGGTCAGCCGATACAGGCCGTCACCAAGCTTTTCCGAGGTCACGTTCATCGGCCCGGGAGCCGGCGGTCCGCCCGGTCCACCACGACCTGCCGGCGCTGGAACCAGTGTCGCGACATCGGAAGGATTGGCCTTCGCCGCAGTGACGTCCACTTCAAAGAAGGGCCACCCACCGCGCGTTTGCACGATTTTCGAAGGCGCCATGACGCCGCCGAAGTCCTTCCAGCCGGTGTAGGTGGCGACGATGTGCATATCGCCCATGATGTTTTCGCCGAGCCATGTCTCCACGCGGTCGACCATGTGCTTGTCGTCCACATATCCGTTGATCTCGTAATTCTTGCCGGAAGGCGCTTTCACCGCCGGGCTCCAACTCAACACGGTGTATTTCTTGCCGTCCACCTTGCGATGGCTCACCGTGGCGTTGTTCTCAGCGGCGCCTTTGAGAAATCCCCAAGGTGTGATGTAGAACTCAAGCGAGCCGGCCCAGGGCTGCGAGA
This sequence comes from Bryobacteraceae bacterium, assembly GCA_035486995.1. GTDB lineage: Bacteria > Acidobacteriota > Terriglobia > Bryobacterales > Bryobacteraceae > Palsa-89. Next base: position 5,241 of record DATHMO010000135.1, on the reverse strand, counting down.
CGTCCGCCTGCTGCGCGGTGACCTGTTGGAAGAAGACGCCGGGCGTTAACGTGGTTGATCCCCCCGCACCGATATTGTCGGTGGTTCCGGTGTGGCGGGACGCGGGTGCTGTGAGATCGATCACGCGGACGTAGTTGTTGATGGGCCGCATTGGATCGTGCGTTCCCTTGCAGGTCATGTCACTGGCGTTGGCGCCGCACTGCTGGAATGCCACATCCTTCGCCGAGCCTGAGTACGTGATGGACTTTACGTCGCCCAATGCCTTTTGCGCGTCGGCGATCACGGTTTTCGCATCCTGCGCCAGGGCGATCCCACTGAGGAACGCGAGGCAGACATTGACTAAAGCAATTTTCTTGAACACAGCATCTCCTTATGCGGGATTGCGAGCTGGAACGCACCCGTCCTGAGTATTCTATATCGACTCGTTGTTGTGTGTGGGCCAATGCTAGCATGAGGCGGTGGCAGCAATCGGCCATGTCGAAGCGCTTTTCCGGTATCCCATCAAGTCCATGTGCGGCGAACAGCTCGACGTTGCTGAGATGGGCTGGCATGGCATCGAGGGTGACCGACGGCTGGCATTCCGGCGGATGGAAGATCGCGGCGGATTCCCTTGGCTAACAGCAGGCAAGCTTCGCGACCTGGTTCTGTTTGCTCCCGAGCGTGAGGAGGGTGCTTCGGGAGACCTTCCCACACACGTTCGCACACCGGATGGCCAACTGATGCCCGTTTTCGCGGAGGAGTTGGCCGCCGAAGTCGGAAGCCGGTGCGGGGCTCCCGTGCAAATGATGCAGATCAAGCATGGTATCTTCGACGACGCGAGCATGTCAGTGATCGCCTCCGATACAGTGTGCGAGATCGGTCGACTGGCAGGGCTGAACGCGGATGTCCGGCGTTTTCGCCCAAATATCCTGGTGCGATTGCTGCAACCGGGTCCCTTCCAGGAAGACGAGTGGGTAGGCGGAGTGCTGACCTTCGGCGAGGGGGACGATGCTCCAGCCATCGCGGTCACGAAGCGCGATGAACGGTGCGCGATGTTGAATCTGGATCCCGATACGGCAATTCCTGCTACGGCAATGATGAAGGCGGTAGTTCGTGCGAACCAGAACAATGCAGGAGTCTACGGCACGGTGACTCGCGCAGGTCGGTTGGTGGCCGGACAGACCATATTCCTCCATGCGGGCCGAGCAACCGACGTTGCGCGTTAGAGTGTAACGCCTTCGTGCGCCGGTTCCTGAGTCCCCGTTTGCGCGTCACCAGGCAACTTGTCAGTGGGCTTGGACACATCCATTCCCATGAGCGCCAAGTCGGAGATGTGCGCCAGGTCCTGCAAATATTCTTTCAGCGCCATCAGGATGAACGCTGTTTCCGCGGCGACAAAAATTGTCAGATACCAGAGCATTAAATCGCTGCCCAGGGGCACCAATTTGGTTTTGAGCACCTCATCCGGAGTAGGAACCTTCGCATATCCTCCCACGAAATTGATCGCCCCATCATAGTCGTGCGTTCCAGAACTCAAAGTGCGTTTGAGAAATCGATTCGCCTCGTTCTCGACGTTCCCGTGGTATTCGAAAGCATGGTAGCGATCGGCTTTCGCGACGGCCTCATCATAAGATTCGTTCATGGAACCAGGGCTCATGGTTTCGCGCCGACCCGAATCGGTTCTATCGATTGTGAGTGAGCCTAAGGCTTCAAAAGTGTTCCTGTTTTCGAATAAGACAAGGTTGGAAAGCGCTACTTTCCTGGCTCGGTCGTTCGTTCCCGCTATATCGATCAGAAATGCACCCGCCAAAGTTCCCTTCTCGGCGTCGGCAGTTGCTTCGGCTTGCGCGATCAGTATGGCATCAGCGAAGATGCTGTGATAACGAAATACCGCGAAGACACTCAGCGCAATGCAAGCCAGGGGAAGCCATTCAACGAACCCTCTGTAGAGCGCAGCAACGATGTTACGCACTGCTTGCGGCATGCTGAATCCGCCTGTGCTTCCCGGACTGGCAGCGGCCTCCCGGAACATATAGTAGCCAAGCCGGTGGCGCTGAAAGAATATGAAACCAAGGCTGAGAAAGCAGAATAAGGAGGTATATACAGACAGATAGGAACGCTGGGCGTCGAAAGTAGGAATGAGTTTGAAGGCGCCCACGGGAATGGGAAGCGCGGCGACCACCAGCGTCCAGACGCTCATGTAGCTCTTGAAAAACGTCGCGAACGTTCGGACGCGGCTGGCCTGCGTGGGTCCGAAGGCGTTCGGCGTGGGCGTTGGAGCGATCACTATTTTGCGCCTATTTTCTGTCATTGCAGCTTTGCGCCGGACAGGGCGGTCAGTAATTTAACTCAGTATACGCGACTTTTTGAGCCGTTATCGGGGGTGCTCGCTCCCGGAGCGTGCTTGGAAACAAAGATCGTATAATGCTTCGTATCCAGCTCATGCAAGCCATTTGTCCGCTGATTTTGCTAGCAGCCACGGTTCTGGCTCAGGAAGCACCGATTTCGCTGAAGCCCGGTCTCTACGCCACGTTCAACACGTCCAAGGGGACCTTCATCGCGGTGCTCTATGAAAAAGACACTCCCGCATCGGTGAAGAATTTCGTGGAACTGGCGCAGGGAACGAAGGCCTGGCGCGACCCGCAGACTAAGGCCATGGTGAAGCGGCCGATGTACAACAACATCACGTTTCATCGTGTGCTTCGCGGGCAGATGATCCAATCAGGCGACCCCACTGGCACCAGCGCGCATAATTGCGGCGTCACGGTTCCCGATGAAACTCGAATTGGATTGCAGTTCGATCGTGCCGGACGCCTCGCCGTTGCCAACAGCGGTGAGCCGAACTCCGGGGGCTGCCAGTTCTTCATCACCGACGATTTGGTTCGGAGTTGGAATCAGCAATACACGATTTTCGGCCAGGTTGTGTCGGGGATGGAAGTGGTGGACGCGATCAACCATGCGCCTCTGCATGGCGATAAACCGGTCGAGCCGGTAAAGCTCATCAGCGTGACGATTTCGCGGGTTGAAAAATAGCGTGCTTATCGGCCCGCGACTTCGGCCACAGGAAGGCCTTTGGCCTTCATCAGCGATTCGAGCAGCGCCACTGTTTTGGGGAACGCATCGGGACCCCCGCGACCACCGCCGGCTCCGCGTGCGACATCGAGGGGCGTATGGCCAGCGGCATCTTTGGCCGTAAGGTCGGCGCCATTGGCGACCAGGAATTCGATGAAGTTGTTGAAGCCGTGCCCGGCTGCGCCATGCAAAGCGGTTTCGTTGGGGACAGCGTCCGCGCCCGGCATTTGACTGCCGCGGTGGGCGGCCTGTTGTGCGATGCGTGCGCCCACGCTCTCACCTGCTCCGAAAGCCCGGCCGCCGAAGGCCAGATTGCGGTCGAGAACCGACCGGGCGTTCACATTCGCGCCGGCTTTCACGAGCAGATCCATGGTGGCGAGCACACCCGCATCGGTACGGTTGCGCCCGCGCGTGACGCGTGTGCCGTAGTCGACTCCGGCGGCGGCCATCAACGGCGTGATGCCTTCTTTGCTCGGCAGATCAACCAGCGCTTTGTATTCGAGCAGCAGTGCAGTGAACTTGTCGTCGCCGCCACGGGCCGCGCGCAACAACGGCGTGGCGCCTTGGGCCAGCATAGTATCGCCGCCACGATCTTGTGGAACGTCGCGGTAGGGCGGACGCCGCTTCAACTGGATGTTTGGATTCGCGCCCTTTGCGAGCATCATGCGCCCGATATCGACGGCAGAGAGCTTATCGGGACTTGGGAGGACGGCCACCGCACCGTTCCCCTTCGTCGGCAATGTGCTGACGTCGGCCGCCATGTAGACCGGTGACCGGCCGAACAGATCCCATTTGTCGAGATCGGCGCCGCCATTCACGAGCACGGCGGCTGTGTCGAAATGCATGTTCTCAAGCGCGAGCAACAGCGGCGTCTCACGGTCGGGATCTTCCGAATCAGGATCTGCGCCGGCTGTAAGCAGGTTCTGAACGCAAGCCGAGCAACCTTCGCGCGCGGCGTAGTGCAGCGGCGTGAATCCGCCCTTGTTCATGTCCTTCGGGCGCGGCTCCTGGATGATCTTGCGCTCCCACTGATTGACTTTGCCGTGATCGTTCAGGTTCGCCCCGTTGGAAGCGAGGAACTTCACCATATCGGCCTGGCTCTGTGCGGCGGCCCACATGAGCGCGGATTGTCCGCCCCAGTTCTCCTTGGCGTTGATGTCGGCTCCGGCATCGAGTAGCGCCTTGGCTGCGTCAAGCTTGCCAGTGCGCGCCGCGGCCATCAGAGGGGTCTCGCCGTTGGGCGTTCTAAAATTTGGATCGGCTCCCGCTTTGAGCAAAGCTTCAATGATGGGCGCGGAGCCGATGATCGCGGCTTCCGTGATTGCCGACGTGCCGAACTGGTTGGCCAGTTTCACGTTCGCGCCGGCTTTGATGAGTGCATGGATCAGTTCAAGATCGTTGTTCGACGCCGCGTACATGATGGCGGTGGTGCCATCGGCTCCGGCGGCGTTCACATCCGCGCCCTTCGTGGACGCGAGGCGCATGGCCGCGATGTGGTCACCTGATTCGGCCGTCTCAAGCAGCGAGGGACCACCGGCGATCGCGAGCGACGTACCGGCCAGCAGGACTGCAATGGCAGCCGCGAATATACGCATGGTCTAGAGCTCCGACAGACCGTCGACGCCGTCGCCGATGGATTTCACCGGGATCTCGTTGCGCTGGAGCAGCGTCAGCAGCAGCTCTCCGTGGCGCGAATCCTGCGGATATTTCAGGTGCTGGCCGCCCTTGATCTTTCCGTTGGCGTGTCCCAGGATCACAGACGGCAGCGGATCGTTGTTGTGCTTGTCGCTGTTGCTCATGTCGCTGCCAAACAGAATCGTCGAATGATCGAGCACGGTGCCGTCGGCTTCTTTCGTCCCCTCGATCTTCTTGATGAATCCGGCGAAAACCTGCGTGTGGTAGTTCTGAATCTTCACCAGCTTGTCCATCTTCTCGGGGTTGTTGCCGTGATGGGACAGCGGATGGAAGCCTTCGGAAATCGCCAGATTCGTGTAGGTGCGCATGCTGGCTTCGTGATCCATGGAGAGCGTGATCACGCGCGTGATGTCGGCCTGGAACGCGAGCGCCATCAGGTCGAACATCAACTTGAAATATTCGGTGAGATCGTTGGGCGTTCCGATGGGCGCATCCGGAATCACCAACTCGGTGTTGTGCGCCTTCTCGGCCATCTGGACGCGGCGCTCAATTTCG
>DATHMO010000134.1:0-8851 GCA_035486995.1 Bryobacteraceae bacterium | reverse complement strand
AAATTTCCCCACCGCCGACTCGGTCAGTTATCGCACGGACCTCAACGCCATGGACCCGGGCTACAAGAGCGGTCTGAATCCTCTCGACGCCGCCCCAGCGCGCTAGCGCCCGCGGCTACGTTTCAGGTCCGCAATTAGGCCGTGATCGCGGTTGGAGGGGCTCGCTTCGGCCGTGCCGAGGCGAGATAATCAGTTGATGCACGTCCCCACAGGATATATCAGTCAGGCCCAGCTTGGAGATATCATCACCCAGGCGTCGAAGCTCTTAGCGCCCGAGGTCGTGCACGTCGCCTATAGTCTGGGACCGGATTCGACTGGAGAACCGTCGCTTTTCTTCCGCATCCTGCTAGCCGATGCCTATATCCGTGAAGATACGATCACCGACCTCACCGGTCGGATTGCCTCAGCGCTTTTCGACGCGATCCGACCCATTGAGAACTGGGGCCTGCGGCCGTATTACAACTTCAGGAGCAAGTCTGAACAAGACCGGCGCCCTGATCCTGACTGGACATAGATGGCGTACCATGACGACTTGCTAAGCCAGGCGCTTCAGCTTGTACACGTCACTCCATCGACTCAGTTAAGCCTGCGGCGTGCGGTATCCGCCACTCCGGACTACTCTCGGGCGTGCCTATGATCATGGCGTGATGAAGACCGCTTCCAATCGGATCCTCAACCCCAAGGATTTTCCTTTCACAGGAGAGGACTCGGTGGTGGTAGCCAACCTACGATTCGTCGCGCAGGCATTCAGTCAACTGCAGGAGGATCGGCACTTTGCCGACTACAATCTCACCAAAGATCTTGACCCCATAGAGGCGTTAACGCAGGTCAAGTCAGCGGAGAAAATCTTCACCGTATGGTCGATGATACGAGGGGAGCAGATTGCCCAAGCGTATCTGGTATCCCTGCTCGTAAAGCGCGTCTAGGATCAGAAATCAGACGGATCTCGTCTCTCCAATGCTGCCAGAACCCGCTTCGCATTACTGGCCGGCCAGCTGTTCATCCGGAACTTGTGAAGGAGACGCCGAGCGACGACACGGATCCTCACGGTGGGGGATGCGGACGCCGTGAAACCACCAACTAACAACCACCCCCCACCGTTCACGCCACTCCCGCCCCAATCTCTCCATCCCGCCCAACAACATCCGTCATTCCGCGCACGAAAACGCCATCCGCCCGTGCTAAGACGGCATCGGAGACCTCTATGACAAATCCAATCCCGACCCCGCCAGCCACCAGCAACCTGCCACCAACAACCGAGCATCGCTCCACCGGACCCCGCACCGCCGCCGGCAAACAGCGTTCTTCCCTCAACGCCTTGCGCCACGGCTTGACCGCAGCTTTCCCTGTCCTCCCGTCCGAGGACCCCGCTGCCTACCAGCTCCACTGCCGCCAATTCCTCGACGAATACCAGCCCGCTACCCCCACCGAATCGCACCTCACGCAAGAACTCGCCGACACCGCCTGGCGCCTCAACCGCATCCCTCTGCTCGAAGCCGAGCTCTTCTCCCGAGACCCCGATCCCCAATCCCTCGTCTCCCAGCTCGCCACCCTCGGATTGCACGGCCAGCGGCTCTCCCGCCAGTTCCAACGCACCCTCGACTCCCTCCGCGAAGTCCAAACCGAGCGCCGCCTCCAGCATGAGCGTGCCCTCAAGCAAGCCGCAGCCCTCCTCGAACTCCATAAACACAAAGGCATCCCCTACGATCCCGCCGAGATTTTTTCGCAAGATGGGTTCGTTTTTTCAAAAGACGAAATCGAAGCCTACGCCCATCGCTTGATGCGCCTCAACGAGTCCCGCCATATCGAATATGTGCGCTTCCACATGCAGCCGCCCGTTCAGCGCGCCGCCGCCTCCTCCTACTGAGCCCCGTCTTACTGAACCTCCACCGTAAGGGAGCCGGTCGTTATATACTCTTTCCGACTCGTCCTGCGATGCCTAAATCCCTCTCGCGCCGCAGCCTGCTCCTCGCCGCTCTCGCCCGGGCCGTTGCGCAAGAGGTAACGTTTTCCACTTCCATCGATCTGGTCACGCTGCTGGCCACGGTTCGCAACCGCGACGCCGGCATAGTCACCGATTTGAATCAAGACGATTTCGTGCTCGAAGAGGACGGCCGTCCCCAAACCATCCGTTACTTCTCGCGCGAGTCCAACCTCCCCCTGACAATCGGCCTACTCGTCGATACCAGCCGTAGCCAGCTGCGTTTTTTGGAAACGGAGCGCAAAGCGAGCTCCGCCTTTCTCGATCGTGTGCTGCGCGCAGGCGACCAGGCGTTCGTTGCCAGCTTCGATATCGATGTCCACATGCTGCAAGGCCTCACCAACTCGCGCGAATTGCTCTCCGCCGCACTGGATCAGTTACAAATTCCCGGCCGGGTTTCAACTCTGCTGTTCGATGCCATCCGCGAAACTTCAAACGATCCGATGCGCAAACAAAAAGGCCGGAAGGCATTCATCCTTCTCTCCGATGGCTCCGATGTCGGCAGTGAAACCCATCTTGGCGCGGCCATCGAATATGCGCAACGCGCCGACACCCTGATCTATTCGATCCGATTTGGAATGAAGTGGAGTCAATGGATGTTACTTGGTGGTCCGGGAGCCGCTTTGGGGCGGGGCGCATATGTAGAGAGGGGAAAGCACGCCATGCGGCGGCTGTCGCTAGAAACCGGAGGGCGGTTCTTCGAAGTGACCAAAGACGAATCCATCGAGAACATCTACGCCCAAATCGAAGAGGAACTGCGGAATCAATACAGCTTCGGCTACACTTCCAACCATCAGGGCAACGATAAGCGATTCCGGAAAATAGAGCTCACGACAACGCGGCCAGGAATGATCGTGCAAACGCGCGCCGGTTATTATCCGCACTAAATAAGGAGAGAACTATGATACACACTAAGCTTTTGGCGGCACTTCCCGCGATCATTTTGGCCCTCAACGCCGCCGACGCCCTCAAGGACAGCGGTTCTCTGGACCGCCTTTCCAAAAAGACCGGCGTCTATAACACATCGCCCACCGGCAAGACTCCAGGCTTCGTCGTCGATCCCGCATGGCCGCAACCGCTGCCCAACAAATGGCTGCTCGGCCAAATCGGCGGACTCTATGTCGACCAGCACGATCACATCTGGGTCTACAACCGGCCCCGCACCATGTCAACAGACGAGGCTGGACTCGAAGGACCGGTGCCCGGCGCGACTGACGACAAGGGTCATCCCATCAATGGGCTCGGCCAAGAGCGCTCCTTCGGCCCGGTGTCGGATTGCTGCAAGGCTGCTCCCTCGGTGTTGGAGTTTGATTCCGATGGCAAGATGCTGCGCGCCTGGGGAGGCCCATCCGACCCCGGCTTCATCGGCGGCAAATGTAAGACCGAGGCTGGTTGCATCTGGCCCAACAACGAGCACGGAATTTACGTCGACAACAACGACAACGTCTGGATCTCTGGAAATTCCGCCTCTCCCAGCGGCGGTTCGCAACCCAAGGGTGCCCCGCCTTGGACCACTCACAAAGACGGCGGCGATGGCTTCGTACTGAAGTTCGACATGAACGGCAATTTCAAAATGCGGATCGGCGGAACACCCGGCGGGCCGAACAGCAACGATACCAACGGTGGCGTCAACGGTACGCCTGTGCTCTATCTTGCGGCCGACATGGTGGTCGATCCCGCAACCAATCATCTCTACATCGCCGACGGCTACGGGAACCGCCGCGTTCTGATTGTCGACGCCAATACCGGAAAATACATCGGCCACTTCGGCGCATACGGAAACAATCCAGTGGATGACGCTGGCGCGGAAGCCGCCGGCTCCTGGATCGCCGACTCCACCAAAGGCAACCGAAAACCGGCCTTCTTTCGGAATCCTGTGCATTGTGTGAAGATCGCGAACGACGGCAAGCTGTATGTCTGCGATCGCGGAAATGATCGCCTTCAGGTTTTCGATAAGAACGATCCCTCGCTCGGTAAGCCATGCAGCAATCCCACCGGCAAAGCTGGCGCATGCGGTTTCCTCGCCGAGCAATTTGTCAGCGACCACACCAGCATCATCGGAACAGCAGTCTCCATGAATTTCTCAACCGACAAAGCCCAGAGTTGCCTCTATGTGGGCGACAACGCCAACATGACTATCTACATTCTGAACCGAAGCAATTTGCAGGAGCTCGGCCAGCTCGGCCGGCATGGGCGAGGCGCTGGAGAATTCCACTATCTGCACCAGGTGAGCGTCGATAGCAAGGGCAACATCTATACCGGAGAGGTTGACACCGCGAAACGGATCCAGAAGTTTCTCCGGTTCGGCGCCACTGGATGCAGCGGCACCGGATCGTCTACCGTGGGCCGACTGGGAACAACGGCTTCAGCGCTGGATACAGCGAACGGTACACAGCGTGGCCACCCGCATAAACCTTCGCCTCTTCTGGCCGAGGCTCCATAATATCGTGCTCTCGTACCATCGCCCGGCAGGCTTCTTCAACGGACGAATATTCTCCCGTCGCAACCATCCCGAGCATCGCGGCACCCAGCGCAGAGCCCTCTTCGGAAGCCATCGTGACCACCGGCGTACCAAAAACATCCGCCAGAATCTGTCGCCACAGCCGGCTCCGCGCGCCGCCACCCGAAGCCCGCACCGATGCGGCGTTCACGCCCAGCGCCGCCACCAAATCCAAACCATCCTTTTGGCTGTAGGCCACGCCTTCAATCAACGCCCGAATCAAATCCGCCCGCGTATGTTTCGCCGTCAGGCCGATCCATCCGCCGCGCGCAGCCGCGTCCAAATGCGGAGTGCGTTCGCCCATCAGATAAGGAAGCCAGTACAATCCGCGCGCCCCGGCCGGCGATTCCGCGGCTTCCGCCAGCAATTCGTCATAAGACATTCCAGGCGCCAATTGTTTCCGGAACCATTGCAAACTCAGACCGGCCCCTTGCGTCACTCCCATCACGTGCCACTTGTCGCGAACCGCGTGACAGAAGGTGTGCACGCGCCCGTGCGGATCGTACGCCATGTTTTCCATGTGCGCGAAGATGACGCCCGAGGTTCCCAGTGTGCAGGAGACCGCGCCCGGTTCCACAACGCCATTCCCAACTGCGCTAGCGGCCTGATCTCCACCGCCTCCGGCCACGGGAGTTCCCAGAGCCAAGCCCGTCAGCGCCGCTGCGGTTTCCGAAATCGTTCCCGTCACCTCCACGGATTCGTACGCGCGCGGAAGAATGGAACGGTCGAGACCCAAACCATCCATCATTTCGAAGGACCATCGGCGGTGAACCACGTCGAACATCGCGGTTCCAGACGCGTCCGAAACATCGGTCGCAAGTTCGCCCGTCAGGCGAAACCGAACGTAGTCCTTCGGCAGCAAAACATGCCGAACGCTCTCGAATCGTCGCGGCTCATGATCGCGCACCCACAGCAATTTCGGCAGGGTAAATCCGGTCAGTACTGGATTCGCCGTATGATCCAGCACCTGCGCGGCGCCAATGCGTTGATTGATCCAATCCACCTGCGGTTGGCTGCGCTGGTCGCACCAGATGAGCGCCGGCCGGATCACGTGATGATCGCGATCGAGAATCACCAGCCCATGCATCTGTCCGGAAAGGCCGACGCCCCGAACTTGATCGCCTCTGATTCCGGCTTGAGCCAGCGCACCGCGAATCGCTTCGAACGCTGCATCGGCCCAATTTTCGGGACGTTGCTCCGCCCACAGCGGCTGCTCCATCACCATTTCTTCGTGAGGAACAGAGACCGCGGCCGCTTCCTTTCCGCTTGCGTCGAGCAGGATCGCCCGTGAACCGCCGGTTCCAACGTCGACCCCGAGCCAGTATGCGCTCATTGAATTACCTGCTCATGGTACAACGCCCATGGTAAAAGAAAGACTGCATGAAGCCGATTCCGATCGAGCAACAACAATCTCTCGTTTCGCGATTAATGAAGGCCTGCGGTGGCTCCTATAGCCCCGAACTCCGGCGAAGATATTTCATCTCGGGCCCGCAATGGGCCGCCGCTTATGACGGCAGCGCTTTGTTTCATGCTCCTACCAGGCCGCCGCTTGGATTTGAAGATGTAATCCGGCATTACGGCGAAATTGGAATTGGACATTGGTGCACGCATGATACCGATGTCATTCCCGCAGATGCCTTGGGCACGCCCAAGCAAGCGGAAATCCTCGAACGCATTAAAGCCGCATTAAACAAATACGACGTCCGATGTTCGATGGTGACCGCGGAGACCTTCCACCATGCAGTATGGGCCGCGGGCCCAGCCGCCGAATCGCCGCACGTGCGCGAGTACGCGAAATTCAGAGTGCGGAACAATGTAGACATTGGCCACGAGCTAGGCGCGAGCTTCGCGGTGTACTGGCCCGGTTCGCTCGGTTACTACGTGCAGGGCGCGATAGAAGAAACCGAAACATTGCGCTGGTATGCCGAAGCGCTGAACGCCGCGTGCGAACACGATATTCACGTATCAACCCAGCGAAGCCGTGCGCCGCTGAAGCACTGCCTGGAGGCCAAACCGTTTGAGCCGCAGGCTGAAATCCTTCTTCCCACCAGCGACGCCATGCTCGCGTTCATCTCTTCCGGACTTTTGACGCATCCGGAAATGGTAGGACTAAATCCCGAGTATCTGCACGAACTCATGTGGGGCGCCGCGCCCCGGGCCGCGCTCGCGCGTGCTCTTGTGGCGGGTAAACTTTTTCACTTCGACATTAATGACGGTTACCGGCTCAAGCACGATGTCGATATTGGAGTCGGCCTGGTGAATCCGCTCGACTGGCTGAACGTGCTGGTCCTGCTGCGCAGCCACAACTACACTGGGCCCTTCAACCTGGATTACAAACCTCCGCGAACCACCAGCCAGTTCGGCGTATTCGAGGTCAGCTTTCCAAGCGCCGTGGATCGCTTCATCACTCTATGGGAAATGGCGGGCGAGGCAATCGCCGATCCGGTGATCAAGGAGGCCACCGATGCACTCAAAGCTGGAGCCGAGTACTCCGGCGATCCACGAGATGCGAATGCGATTACGGCGGCGCATCGCGAACTTCTGACGCTGCACGAATTGATCGCTCACCGGCTGGTACAAATCCTGTGGGGCGCGCACCAAGGCCGCGTGTTCTCGTAGTTACATCTGACGCCCGATCAGATTTCGAGCTTGCCTGTACTATCGCCGTGTTGATTGGCTTGGATGCCAAGCTTATCGAGCATGGTCAGCAGGAGATTCGACATCGGCGTGTGCTCCGCATATTGCATGTGGCGGCCGCCTTTGAGCTGGCCGGAAGCGCCGCCCGCCAGCACCACGGGCAGCGGATCGTGATCGTGCTGATTGCCATTGCTCATGCTGCTGCCGTAGAGCACCATCGAATGATCGAGCAGGTTGCCGTCGCCGTCGGGAGTCGCTTTTAATTTGTCCAGGAAATAAGCCAGCATCTGCACGTGATATCGATTGATCAGTGCGTATTTGTCCATGTTGGCGCGATTGTTGGCGTGATGTGAGGCAACGTGGAAGCCCTCGCGCACGCCGCTCTGCGGGTACACCGCGCCGCTGGTATCGCGGGCAAACATCATAGTGGTGACGCGGGTAATATTCGCACGGAATGCAAGCACCTGCATATCGAACATGAGCTTGAAATGTTCGTCTAACGCTTCCGGCACGCCGGTTGGCGAGTCCGGCAACGTGACGTCGGTTCGGGCCTGCTGCTCAGCCTTTTGAATACGGCGCTCGATTTCGCGAATGTCGTCCAAGTATTCAGCGAGGCGCGCGCGATCCGACGGCGGCAGATCGCGTTGCAAGGAAGCCGCTTCTTCCATGACGGAATCGAGCAAACTACGGCTCAGCTGTTTTCGGGCTTGGCGGTCGGCATTGTTGCTGCCATCGCCAAACAGTTTTTCGAATACCACCTGTGGATTGTTTTCCATCGGCAGCGGCGTAGTGGGAGTCTTCCAGGAAATGGTGTTTGAGTACGCGCAGGCGTAACCGGAGCCGCAACTCAAAGCTACATCTTCGATGGACAGTTCGAGCGACGGAAGCGGCGTGTCCTGGCCGAGGCGCTCGGCGACGATCTGATCGATGGTGGGGCCGACGCGGATGTTCTCGCGCTCCGGATGCACTCCGCTCAGAAACACGGCTGCCGATCGTGCGTGATCGGCGCCAGCATCCGAGCCTGCGCCACCAGCGGCTGGATGAGCAAGGTTCGAGACTACATTGATACGATCGCGGAATTTCTCGATCGGCGCCAGAGTTTCGGTGAAAGTAAAACCCGAGCCCTCAGTCGCTGGAGTCCATTTGTACATCGTGGCGCCGTGCGGCACATAGATGCAGCTCAAGCGGCTGGCTGGATTGGCAGCGGTGCGCGCCAGCGGCGTTTGCGCGGGCACCATGGAATCGAGCAGCGGCAAGGCCACTGTGACGCCGATGCCGCGCAAAAACGTCCGGCGAGGCAAATGTTTTTTAGCGATGAATCTCATGGCTGTCCTCCTGGGGATGGAGACCCGGATTGTTTCATTCTCATCTGGAAGGGATCACTCTTCACAATACCTTGGACCAACGCCGAAAAACGATTGTCGTTCTTGGCGGCTTGGGCTGCAATGGAGCGAACCACCGGCATGTCGTAATATCGCAGCGCGCGGCCAGTGGCATAAGTCAGCAGCTTTTCGCTGAACGTGCGAACGAACACATCGGAGCGGTTCAAAAGCGCATTTCGCAAACTGGCTGGCCCGTTCAATTTGGTTCCGTCCACCAGTTGTCCGGTGGCATCGATCGGCTCGCCGCTTTCCTCCGCGCGCCAAGTCCCGATCAGATCGAAATTGTCGAGTGAAAATCCGATGGGGTCCATGATTTTGTGGCACGCCGCGCAGGTCGGATTCTTGCGGTGC
>DATHMO010000133.1:0-8386 GCA_035486995.1 Bryobacteraceae bacterium | reverse complement strand
CGCGTAGCCAAGCAGCACCATCATGACGTGCACCAGCAGCAGCGCCCGGATGTTGGTGCTGGGCCATCCCGAGATGGGCGACTCCATCGCGCCCACTTGCGTGAGCACGAAGACCAGCGGAAAAATGCAGACGCTGAGGCTAGCCGCGTCGTAGCGCCAATAGACGAACAGAAAGAGAACGGCGATCAGGAAGGCGCAGACCGTGGCCGATTCGAAGAAATTGTCAACCGGCAGGTGTCCGATGGCGACCGTGAGCTCGACAATCGCGACAAAATGCAGCGTCGCGGCGATGAGAAATGCAAACAGCGCGGGCTTGAGGAAGCCGGCTTTGCGGCGCAGCAACACCGCAATCACGTGCAGCAACCCAACCCCGTACAGCGCCGTGGCCATGCGGAGCCAGAAAACGGCCATTTCGTGCATCTAGGTTCAGTATAGCGGGCATTGAGGGGTGGACCGCAGTCCCCGCGTTACCGGGGAATCCTGGCGTGAGCAGTGGCAATACCGTGCGGCGACGATGAGGTTGCCTCTTGCACAAGTTCGCCATCGACGGAGATAGCGACGTGAACTGTTCCGCTGCCAGTCTTGTTCTGGGCCGACAAATATACGAACGAGCCTCCCGGGGCGTCGAAGCTCATGGTAGCTGGCAGCGCGGTATCGTTCTGCTCCGTGCCCCCGGTCCGGTTCCTGTACGTCAAACCCGCGCTCTGGGCCGACCCATTAACTATGTATTCGACATGATGGGCGGTCGGCGGCGGCGCGGACTGGAGCGACGATCCCGCTGCTGCGAGCGCGAGCGCAACTGGTACGAGGAGGGCGGACCCGAGATGTTTCATCGATTTCTTGCTCCCTGAGATTTTATCGGCTGCGATCCAATGAAAACGCTAGGTGTATTGCCCTATTTCCACAATTGAGTTTCTCGCGAGATTATCCTTAAAACGAACCGCAATCCACTGATATCCTGGCCCCGCGGTCTTAGAAGTGTGGTGCGGCCGGTGGTGCCCGGCCTCAGGCGACTTCGCTACAATCGGAGCAACTCCATGCTTCGGAGCCTGTCAACCGTGATCGAGCGGGAAGGAGATGGCTACGTCGCCACTTGTCTTGAATTTGACATCGTCAGCCAGGGCAACACAGCGGAAGATGCGCGATCAAATCTGACCGAAGCTGTGTGCTTGTTCATCGAGATCGCCGACGGTTCGGAAACTAATCGGAGACGCCGCCAGTAGTTCCTCGCTAAACTAATAGGTATGGCAAAGGTTATTGTCGATCCGAAAAGCCTGCCAGACCGTAACACGCCGATCCCCGGCGCGAAGCCTCCCGTGTACTCGCTGCCGTATCAAGACGTCGGTCATCCCGAAGAAGTCGAGGCGTTTCGCAAACAGCTTCGGAAGATCCGGCGACGCGTATCGATACGATCGAAGTGAAAGATCTGTTGCTAGACACGAATGTCGTGTCAATTCTATTCAAGCCGGACCACCCACTGTACGACAAATGTCTTGGGATCGCCGGCGGAAGTCAGTGGTTCATCTCGTTCATGACTCGTGCGGAGCTATTGCTGTGGCCACGTCTCAATCACTGGGGCGCTACGCGGCGCGAGAAGCTCGTTGCCCACATGGGTCTCTGCACGACCTTGCTTCCCGATGAGGCCACGTGCGACCTTTGGACGGAAATCATGGCGGAAAGCCAAACAGCTGGCAGGCCAATGACGGTCGCGGATGCGTGGGTCGCTGCGGCGGCAAAACAGTGGAGGTTAGCGCTGATTACGGCTGATCATCGCGATTTTGACCACCTCAACGGACTGATCTTGATTCCCATTTCGAAGTAGACTGAAGCTCGCACCGCGAGCCATCATCTTGACCATATCCGGTCAAATGACCCCGCACGGTCGGTTCCAGCCATTCCTCGAACCCCATGATCCGTGCGGGAAAATCGTGTTGACATCTTACGGGCGTACGACGACAACGGCGTGATGGCGGCGGCGATGATGACGGCGATGATGTGTAACCACAACCACCTCATGGTTGAACGCCATCAAAGGCTGGATCGCCGCCATGCTCGCTCCAAGAAATAACGCAACTGCAATTAGACGCTTCATTTTGTGTTTCTCCTGCCATGGAGTATGCACTCGAAACGCCAACCGCGGATGTGCTCGCGATCGCCGCGCGCCCTACATCTTGGTCTTAATCACGTCCACCAGCTCCTGCACCGCCGCCGCGCTCTTCTGCAATGCAGCTTGCTCATCGGCCAGCAGCTTGATTTCGTAAATCTTCTCGATGCCCTTCGCGCCCAGCTTCACCGGCACGCCGCAATACAGCCCCTTGATACCGTATTCGCCTTCCAGATACGCCGCGCACGGCAGCACCTTCTTCTTGTCCAACAAAATGGACTCGGCCATCTCAACCGCCGCGGCCGACGGAGCGTAGTAAGCGCTCCCGGTCTTGAGGTATTTCACGATTTCGGCGCCGCCATCGCGAGCGCGCTGCACCAGCCGATCGATGGTCGCTTGATCCAGCAGCTCGCTCAGCGGAATGCCCGACACGCTGGTCAGGCGCGAGATCGGGACCATGGTGTCGCCATGCCCGCCCAGCACCATCGCCGTCACGTTCTCCACCGACACGCCCAGCTCCATCGCGATGAACGTGCGGAAACGCGCGGTGTCGAGCACGCCGGCCATTCCGATCACCCGATGCTTGGGAAGCTTCGAGACCTGGAGCGCAGTCCAGCACATCGCGTCCAACGGATTCGTAACCAGGATCAGGATCGCGTTGGGCGATGCCTCCACCGCCTTTTCCGTGGCGAATCTCACCACTTCGTAATTGGCGATCAGCAGATCGTCGCGGCTCATCCCAGGCTTGCGCGGAAAACCGGCCGTGATGATCACGATGTCCGAATCCTTCGTAGGCCCGTAATCATTGGCGCCGGTGATGTTGACGTCGTATCCTTCCACAGGTCCGGATTCCAGCAGGTCAAGTCCTTTGCCTTGCGGGACGCCGTCCACCACGTCCACCAGGACCACATCCGCTAATTCTTTGCCGGCGAGGCGCAGCGCGCAATTAGCGCCCACGTTCCCGGCTCCTACTACAGTGACTTTTTTTCGCATGAAGTTTCAAGGTAGGATACGCGCCTCTGTCTGTCAAGCGACGCTGGTCTGTCCTTGGTCGTAGTACCCATGTCACCTCGCGAAGCGCAAGATGCGGTTTCAAATTCGATGTCCACGTGTATACTGTCCGGGGGTTGGAATTAGAAAAGTGAGGATAAAAGGATGATAAAAGGTGTAATTCCTGCGCTAATTCTAAGCGTTGGGATAGCTGCGTCCGCCCAAGCATCACTGATTTCACTCAACGACCCCGTGACTTTGAACGGATCGTTTCCCACGTTTAGCGACGTCTGCGGCCCTGACCCCCAGCCCGCGGCAAGCTCAATCGATAACGGCGTCTTCCAGACGGAGGAAACCTGCTATCAAGAGGGCATCCACTGGCAAGGCACGACTGACTCGATCGCAATTAGCTTTGGCGGAACCTTCACCATCGACGGAGCGATTGTTCAGGCCGACGACAACGATATGTACCAGCTCGACTATTTGGGAACCGACGACGCATATCATCTTTGGTGGAGTATTCCCGAAGTAAACTCCTTCGGATTGGTGACGCGTCCCAATGCGGATCAGACCGCCATCATGACGCTGCCGACCGTAGAGGCTCTGGGCGTCGAGATCTTCGCGGTCAGCGGCGACAATGACTACGCGGTTTCTCAGGTCGAGGTTTTCGGAAGTCCGGCTCCCGTTCCCGAACCGGCCACGCTGGGCTTTTTGTGCGCCGGCTTGATCGGCGTCATGCTCGCTTGCAGACGGCGCATTCCGCCTAACCAACGCTCGTAATCGTCCGCTTTACGGCGCACGTATTCTCGCACCTTAGCGTGCGGAGTGATGAGGAAGTGTTCCGCTGCGAGCCCGTGGATCACGGCTGCGGCTACTTCGTCCGGTTCGATTGCGTCTTCAAGCAGGAACGTTCCACCGCCGAATTCGGCCCGTTCCAGCATACGTGTCTTCACGCCCAGCGGGCACACCGCGGAGACTTTGATGCCTTGATCGCCATACGTGATGTTGAGCCATTCCGCCAGTCCCAACGCGGCGTGTTTGGTTACTGAGTAGGGCGCGGAGCCCAGCATCGTGAGAAGACCTGCGGCCGAAACGGTCTGCAACAGATAGCCTTCGTGGCGCGCGAGCATGCTGGGTAGAACGGCACGCGCCGCAAAGACGTGGGCCATGACGTTCACTTCCCAGGAGCGCAGCCAATCGCGATCGGGCGCGCAATAATCGCCTTCGACACCCAGGCCGGCGTTGGAGCAGAACAGGTCGATTTGGCCGTGTTTCTTCAGCGTTTCGTCAACCAGCATCTGCACGTCGGATTCGCTCGCAACGTTAGCGCAAAATTCGGTGCAGCCGATCTCGGCTGCCACTTCACGAGCGGCTTCGGGCTCAATATCGGCGACCACTACCGCTCTCGCGCCCTCCGCTGCAAAACGTCTGCAGAGCGCGCGGCCGATGCCATTTCCGCCGCCGGTGATGACAACGACCTTGCCTTCGACGCGCATGTTTCGATGATAGCAACCAGGGATGCGAACAGAACCAGCGATGCGATGGGCGTTACGGAGGTCCAGAAGTACATGAGCGCGGGGGCATCCGGCCACTGTTCGTGCTGGTGGTAATAATGGCGGAGGACGGCGTCCGGCACCGGGAACAAGAATGCCGCGCAGGCCAGCGCCCATGCGATGCGACGCCAATCTCGCCCGCGGATTGTCCAATAAAGAAGCAGTGCGACACCCGGATATTGCATGGCCTGATAATGCCACCAGGCGATGGGAGAAGCGGCGAGGGCGAGCGCGATGAGAGCCGCTCCCGCGATTGGAATTTGCTCCCCGCTCAGTTTGCCGCGAGTTTTGACCCCCAGCCACGCTAGGCCCGTGACGAGAGTCGCGATTGAGGCCGAAAGTGAGACGAGCTTTTGCTCGAATGAAAGATGGAGCCGCGGCAGATCCCATCCGTTGATCCAATCCTGCGGAAGCTTTCCTTCATTGCCCGGTGGTTCCAGAATGCGCAGCGCTACGGATGGGACAGACCAGCTCAACACGCAGGGAGTGCCGTAAAGATAGTCGGTATTGGCCGGCGCCATGGGACCGCGCAAGTTCGCGACGATCGCCCATGGGATCGCCAGAAACAGCGTAGCGCTCGCGAGGAATGTCAGTAACCCGCGCCAGTTTCGTTCGAGCGGGGCCAGCAGGCCGAGCACGGCCGGAATGAGCTTCACCGCGAACCCCGCACCGGCGGATGCATAGCGAATCCAGCCCTCGCACACGCAGGCCATCACGATCAGCAGTGTCAGCACCGGATCCGGCTGGCCGGTGACGATGCTATCTTGCGCCACCCAACCGGCGCCCCAGACGAAAGCGATCACGGTGGTTGCAATCCAATCGCGTCCCAAGCGCCGCCACAGCAGGAACGCGGCGCCGAGCAAGCAGGCGTGGGAGAAAACGAACCAGATCCATCGCGCGGTGAAATAGTCGAACGCGGCGATTGGCGCGAGCAAGCAGGCTAGCAGCGGCGGATAAATGTAGTCGGATGTGAGGAAGGGCGATTCGCCCTGCAAGATATGCTGCGCGGCGAAATAATAGAAGCGGAAATCGCTGGGTCCAGGCGTGGGAAGTATGTTGAGAACGTTCTGCTTGAAATACCAGAGGGCGCATGCCGCGGTAAAAGCGATGATTAGGAATCGCCGCGCGCGGTCAGGAACGGGCATACCGGCATTATAGAAGCTCAGCCAGCCCGCCCGTTGACGGGGATACCAGACCGCCGTATACTGGATTCGCTATCGAATGGCGATATCGAAAACCGGTTCCGATAAGGGCTTTGAGTACCGCGATCTGTACTCGGGCCTCATCCGCCTGCATATTCTTCATCATGCCGTGGAAGGGCCGATCTTTGGACTCGAAATGGCCGAAGAGCTGGCTCGGCACGGTTATCGGATCAGTCTCGGAACCCTATATCCGCTCTTACATGGAATGGAGAAGAAGGGATACCTGCGTTCCGCCGATAAACGGAGCGGCCAATCCATTCGCAAGGTTTATCGGGCAACGCCTCTGGGACGTAAGGCTCTGAAAGCGATGAAGGTCAAAGTAAGCGAGTTGTTTGGAGAACTCAATGAAGGCAAGTAGCGCATCCACCCTTCTGGTTTTGTTGCTCTCGATTTCAGGCGCCGCGCTGGCTGGTCCTCCGTTTCAAACCGACGATCCGGAGCCCATCGATTTTCGAAATTACGAGTTTTACACCTTCGCGTCGTCGGACGGAACTCCGATCGAGACCGACACCCAAGGGCCGGCGATCGAATTCAATTGGGGAGCGGCTCCGAATCTTCATCTGCACGCGATCGTCCCCGCCGCGGCGATCTTTCCCGCCGATGGCGCGCGCGCTTTCGGGATCGGCGACATTGAGCTCGGAATCAAATACCGGTTCATCCAGGAGACAAAGCATCGCCCGATGATCGGTACGTTCACGATGTTTGAGATTCCCACTGGTAGCGCGCCGCGAGGTCTGGGAGTGGGCAAGACCTGGTACAAAGTGCCGCTCTGGGCGCAGAAGAGTTTTGGCCCGTGGACTACTTACGGCGGCGGCGGAGTGACGGTGTTTAGCGTGCCAGGCTATCGCAATTTTCCGTTCGCAGGCTGGCTGCTGCAGCGCGATCTAGGCAAGAAATGGACGCTCGGGAGCGAGATCTTCTATCACGGGCCGGAAGGGCCGCTGGCGCCACAGACGCGGCCGTCGACGCTGGTGGATGTCGGCGGCTACTACAAATTTCGCGACCCTGGATTTCAATTACTCTTCTGTTACGGACATTCGGCCGTTGGGCAAACCGAGAACTACGCTTACCTCGGGCTGTATTGGACCTGGGGCAAGAAGGCGGATAACGACAAGCCCGGGGATCAGGACAAGCCGCCGGCCGGAGCCGCATTCAATCGCATGGGTCCGCCTGGAATACTTTGAACATTTCAATCAGCGACGTCATTCTTCTGGCGCATGCCGGCTTCGGAGTCCTGGGATGCCTGGCGGCGGTGTGGGTGTTTGTCGAGGCGCTCAATGCCCGGCCAGAAAATGAAGCGCGCATCCAATTGGCGGCGCTGGCTGCGGCGGCTTGTATGATCGGCGCTTGGATTTGCGGCGGCTATTGGTACCTGCACTTTTATCCTCGGGAAAAAGCGATTATTCTTGCCGGGCCATGGCCGTTCGCGCACAACCTGTTTATGGAGACGAAAGAGCACCTGTTTTTTGTCACGGCGATTCTGGCATTGCTTCTTCCGATCACAACGCGCGAGCGGCTATATTCAAATCCGGCGTCGCGAAAATTGGTTCTGTCCGTGGCGGCGCTCGTTGCAATTACCGGTTTGACAGTGGAAGCAGCAGGCGCCGTGATCGACCACGGGGTTAAGGTTGCTCTGCTGAAGATGCCATGACCCGCGCCACTTCCGGCTTCGTTCTTTCTGCCTCGATCACGGTGTTGTTTAGTACGGTGCTGGCCTGCGTGAAAGATGTAAACGCGCCGCTGAAAGCCTTTCTGAAATCGATTGCCGGTCACGATTGGACAACGCAAGGTTTGATAGATCTGGTTTTGTTCATCGTATTGGGATTCATTTTCACGAAGGTTGGAGCACTGGAAAAGTTAGCTCCGGATCGGCTGATCGCTGTTCTGATTGCCGCCGTCGTGATCGCCGCGCTCGGGCTGAGTGTTTGGTTCGCGTTCGTTTAGCAACAAAAAAAGCGCGGAGAGCATTGTTTCATTGCCCCCCGCGCGTGTTGTCTACAGCCCGGTTTCGCGTCTTATGCCGCGTAATTGATGGGCCGGGTCTTGCATGCGTCCATGCGCTCGCTCAACTGTGGGATCGCGACCCGAAGAACGTCTTCCACGCGTTGGGCGAAGATGAACTCCATCTCTTGGCGAACTTCATCAGGAAGATCGCGCAGATCCTTCTGGTTCGCTTTGGGCAGAATCACGGTTCGGATTCCGGACCGCCGCGCAGCCAGCACCTTCTCTTTTATGCCGCCGATGGGCAGCACCAATCCGGTCAGCGTGATTTCACCGGTCATCGCGATGTCGCTGCGAGCCGGCATCTTGGTATAGAGCGAGGTCAGAGCCGTAGCCATGGTGACGCCGGCCGACGGCCCGTCTTTGGGGATCGCGCCCGCCGGAACGTGCACGTGCACGCCGGAGTTCTTGAACAGCGCCGGGTCGATATCGAAATCGGCGGAGTGCGACCAGATGTAGCTCTGGGCCGTTTTGGCCGATTCCTGCATCACTTCACCGAGCTGGCCGGTGAGCGTGAGACCCTTACCATCCGGCAG
>DATHMO010000132.1:0-9173 GCA_035486995.1 Bryobacteraceae bacterium | reverse complement strand
CGTTTGCGCCCGGTCGCGCAGTTGTTCGAGCGCGTTGATAGTGGCTTTGACTACGTTGTGGGGATTGCGCGAGCCGATGGATTTGGTGAGCACGTTGGTAATGCCAACTGCTTGAATGACCGCGCGCACCGGGCCGCCCGCAATGACGCCCGTTCCTTCCGGAGCCGGCTTCAATAGCACGAGTCCGCTGCCGAATCGCCCCAGCACCATGTGCAGAATCGTGGTTTCGAGCACGTTCACTTTGCGAAGATTTTTCTTCGCCGCTTCGATGCCCTTCTTGATCGCGGCCGGAACTTCCTTGGCCTTGCCGGTTCCGAAGCCGACGATCTTCGCGCCGGGATCGCCGATGACAACCAGTGCCGAAAAGCTCAGGTTCTTGCCGCCTTTGACGACTTTGGTGACGCGATTGATCGACACCACTTGCTCCTTGAGGTTGAGCGTGTTGGCATCGATGCGTTTTTGCGTAGGTATTGCCGCCATTTAGAACTCCAGTCCTGCTTCTCGCGCGGCATCGGCCAGGGCTTTGATGCGCCCGTGATACAAATAGCCGCCGCGATCGAATACCACTTTGCTGATGCCCTTGGATTTGGCGCGCTCGGCAATCAGCTTGCCGATCTCTTTGGCGCCCGCCAGATTGCCGCCCGAACCTACGCCTGCCTTCTTTTCGCCCGAGGATGCCGCAACCAAAGTGCGCCCCGCGCGATCGTCGATCACTTGCGCATAGATATGTTTCAAGCTGCGGAACACCGCCAGACGCGGGCGCTCCTGGCTGCCTTTGAGTTTGAGACGGATGCGCGTGTGAACCCGAACCCGAACGTCGTTCTTGGAAGATTTCGCCATATTACTTTGCTCCCGCTCCCGCAGTCTTGCCGGCCTTCTTGCGGAGCACTTCGCCGGTATATCTCACGCCCTTGTTCTTATAGGGGTCGGGCGGGCGCAACGAACGGATATTGGCCGCCACCTGTCCCACCATTTGCTTGTCGTAGCCGGAGAGGACCAAATGTGTCTGCTTGTCGATCTTCAAATCCACGCCGTCGGGAAGCAGCAATTCGATGGGGTGCGAATAGCCGAGGGTGAACGTCGCGATCTTGCCCTTGACGTCGGCGCGATAGCCGGTGCCGGTGATATCGAGTTCGCGCGTGAAGCCGGTGGATACGCCCTGGACCGCTGCTGCAGCCAATGCGCGCGTGAGACCATGCAGAGCGGCGCGCTGATCGGAATCGCGCAGAATCTCGAGAGTCCCGTCGGCCTGGCGGACCGAAATTCCATCTGGAATCGGGACGTGCAGCTTGCCCTTCGGGCCTTCCACCAACATCTCGGAACCGATGTTGATTTTGACGCCCTTGGGCAGCGGAATTGGTTTTTTGCCTACTCGCGACATATGTTCACCTTACCTACCACAACTGGCAGAGCACCTCTCCACCGACGCGTTCCTTGCGCGCCGTCGAGCCAGTCATGACTCCGCGCGGCGTGGTCAAAATATTGATGCCGAGCCCGCCTAACACCTTGGGGACTTCCTGGCTGCCGACATACACGCGGCACCCGGGGCGCGAAACGCGCTCGATCCGGGAGATCACCGGGACGTTGCCGGGCGTGTACTTCAGATAAATTCGAATGCTGCGCTTGTTGCCTTCGTCGGCCAGCTTGAAGTTTACGATGAAGCCTTCTTCTTTCAAGATGCGCGCGATCTCCATTTTAAGCTTGGAGGACGGCACGTCCACCTTGGGATGGCGCGCCGACTGCGCATTGCGGATGCGCGTCAGCATGTCGGCGATGGGATCGGTAATAGCCATGTTCTACTCCGGGGCTCCTTTCCTTACCAGCTCGCTTTGATCACGCCGGGAATCTCGCCCGCTACCGCGAGCTGGCGGAAACAGATGCGGCACAGGTTGAACTTGCGAATGTAGCCGCGCGGCCGGCCGCAACGGAAGCATCGGTTGCGCAGGCGGATTTTCACGCGCGCCGGAGTCTGCTTGTTCGCGGCCTTGTCGGCGGCCATGATGGTCCGGGTCTTATCTTCTTTCGCGATCTTCGCTGTAGTTGCCATTCGTATCCTTGGATTCCTTACTGCCTGAACGGCATCCCCATGTGCCGTAACAGCGCCAAACCCTCGGCGTCAGTCTTTGCGCTGGTAGTGATGGAAATATTCATGCCTTTGACCTTCTCAACCTTGTTGTAGTCGATCTCGGGAAAAATCAATTGATCGCGGACGCCCAGCGTGTAGTTGCCGCGGCCATCGAAGGATTTCGACGACACGCCGCGAAAATCGCGGACACGCGGCAGGGCGACGTTCATCAGACGGTCCAGAAACTCGTACATGCGATCGCCGCGGAGGGTGACCATGGCGCCGATCGCCATGCCCTCGCGCAGTTTGAAGGCGGCTATGGATTTCTTGGCTTTGGTGACCACCGGCTTTTGCCCAGCGATCTGGCCCAGTTCGTTCACTGCGCCGTCCATGAGCTTGGCGTTCTGGGTGGCTTCGCCGAGTCCGATGTTGACCGAGACCTTCTGGATCTTCGGCACGGCCATCACGTTCTTGTAGCCGAACTCCTTGGTGAGTGCGGGGATCACGCTTTTGTGATAGTGCTGTTTGAGTCTTGCTTCTGCCATCTCTAGAATCCTTTTCGCCCGTTACCCCTTGGTGTCGAGAATCTCGCCGCTCTTTTTAGCGATGCGAACGCGCCGGGTGGACGTGCCGGCGGGTTCCAGCTTATAGCCCACCCGCGTGGGAACGCCGCCCGATGTCAGCATCATGACGTTTGAAATCGCGATGGCCCGTTCCTTCTCGGCGATACCGCCCTTGATCTGTTTTTGCGGATTGGGCCTGGTGTGGCGTTTCACCATCGCCACGCCTTCGACAATCAGCTTGCCGCGCCAGCGATCCACCGAAATCACGCGACCGGTTTTGCCTTCGTCGGCACCCGTGATCACCTTCACCATGTCGTTCTTCTTGATCCTGGTCTTGACGAACACCTTTTCGACTGGCTTCTTGGGCATTAAATCACCTCCGGAGCAAGCGAAACGATCTTCATGAAGCGCTTGTCGCGCAGCTCGCGAGCCACCGGCCCGAACACGCGCGTACCAACAGGCTCGCCGACTTCGTTGATTAACACGGCGGCGTTGGAATCGAACCGGATGTACGTTCCATCCTTGCGCCGCGATTCCTTGCGCATCCGAACGATGACGCAACGCACGACTTTGCCCTTCTTGATGGGCGATTCGGGCGTGGCTTCCTTGACGCTGGCGGTGATGACGTCACCCAAACCGGCGCGCAGTCCCAAATCGCCGCCGCGCGGCAAAATGCACATCAGCTTGCGGGCGCCGCTGTTGTCGGCCACCTCGAGGATGGTGCGCATCCCAATCATGATTTCCTCCCGGACTTCTTGGTGCTGGGCGACGACCCTTTAGCTTTCAGCGATTTCGATCCGGAGGTGGATTGTATGGTTTCCAGATCCACGGCTGCCGGTTCCACGGCCACTTGCACGGCCTTGCGTAGCACTTCACCCAGACGCCAGCGCTTGAGTTTGCTCATCGGGCGGCATTCGATGATGCGCACGGTGTCGCCCAGCTGCGCCCGCTGCTCCTCGTCATGCGCGTAAAACTTGCTGCGCTTATTGATGATGCGTTTGTACATCGGATGGGGAACGCGCCGGGTGACTTCCACCACGATGGTCTTGGTCATCTTGGCGGAAACCACTTGTCCCACCTTTTCGTTCTTGTTGCCGATTTTCTTTACCGCGGTGTCGGAGGTTGCCATGGCTTATTTGCCCTTCTTCTTTTTCTTGGCGACGGGCTCGGGCGCGGTTTCCGGATGCAGCTCGCGATCGCGCAGGATGGTGAGAATGCGAGCGTGGTCCTTCCTGATGCTCCGCAGCTTTTTCAGCCCTTCGGCCTGCCCCATGGTCAACTGGAAGCGGATGCGGAAGCTCTGCTCGCGGATGTCGGCCGCCTGGCGTCGTAATTCGTCGCTATCCAGTTCCCGAATTTTGTCTGCTTTCATTTGTTTTCTCCAATACCGCTTCCTTACGGTAGCGGCTCGGTTCGTTATTCTCCGGTGTTATCCTCGCGACTCACCAGCTTGGTCGGCAGCGGCAACTTTCCGGCGGCCAGACGAAACGCTTCCTGCGCGGTGGCTTTGGGAACACCTTCCATTTCGAACAAAATCTTTCCCGGCCGGATCACCGCGACCCACTGCTCAGGAGCGCCTTTGCCTTTACCCATGCGGGTTTCGGCGGGCTTCTTCGTAATCGGCTTGTCGGGAAACAGGCGGATCCAAACCTTGCCGCCGCGCTTGATGAAGCGCGTCATGGCGACACGGGCCGCTTCAATCTGACGGTCGGTGATCCAACCGCAGCGCATAGCCTTCAATCCGAAATCGCCAAACGCGAGCGAGGAGCCGCGCCAGGCTTTGCCGGTCATGCGGCCGCGCTGCTGTTTCCTGTACTTGACCTTCTTTGGCATCAACATGGCGTTATTCCTTGCCCGGCTCTGAATTGCCGCTTGGGCCCGATCCGGCCGGCGTGTCCTGCTTCAATTCCTGTTTCCAACTTGGCTGCGGCGGAGCGAGCGGCGGCAGAATGGGCGCGGTCCGCGGCGCAGCGCCTTCGGGCGGAGCCGACTGGATGGCGGGTCCGCCCGTTTCCACCGGCGCAGGCGGCGCACTGGATGGCCCCCCTGACGGTCCCATCGGACGGCGTTCGCGGCGATCACGCAATGGCTGGCGGCGCGGCTCCGGTTCGTTTCTCATCGAATCGCGACGGCCACCGTCCAGAATTTCGCCTTTATAGGTCCAGCACTTCACGCCGATCACACCGTAGGTGGTGTAAGCCTGCGCGAATCCATAATCCACGTCGGCGCGCAAAGTGTGCAGCGGAAGCTGGCCTTGCAGATACCATTCGCTACGTGCGATTTCAGCGCCGTTCAGACGGCCCGAGACGCGAACCTTGATGCCTTTGCATCCGAAGCGTAGCGCCGAATCGACGGCTTTCCGCATCGCTCGGCGGAACGCCACGCGTTTTTCGAGCTGCAGCGCGATGGACTCAGCCACCAACTGCGCGTCGAGCTCCGGCTTGTGTACTTCCTGAATATCGATGAAGACTTCGCGCTTGGTTTTCTTCGCGAGATCGCCCTTCAGCTTCTCGATTTCCGCGCCCTTGCGTCCGATGATGATGCCGGGACGCGAGGTGCGAATGGTGACGCGCAGTTTGTTGCCGGGCCGATCCACTTCCACCGAGCTGACGCCGGCCGCCTTCAACCGCTCGCGCAGCGAACCTTTCAGCTCGAGATCCTCGCGCAGGAGCTTGGCGTAATCGGCCTTGGCGAACCAGCGCGATCGCCACGTCTTGGTCACGCCCAACCGAAAGCCGTACGGATGTACTTTCTGTCCCACTATGCGTTCTCCTGATTCGCCGCCCCGGCGGGTTCGTTGTTCTTGTCGCTCACCTTGACCACGATATGCGAGGTCCGCCGTTGGTAACGATATGCTCGACCCATGGGCGCGGGCCGGATGCGCTTCTGGCGCGGCCCCTCGTTCACGTACGCTTCGCTCACCACCAGCTCGTCGACATCCACGTCGTTGTTGCGGTTCTCGGCGTTCGCGATAGCCGAATCCAAAACCTTCAGCACCGTCGGCGCCATGCGCTTGTTGGTCTGGCGCAAAATGATGCGCGCTTCGTTGGCGGAACGGCCGCGGATCAAATCCACCACCAGCCGCGCCTTCTGCGGCGACGATCGAATATATCGAGCTTCTGCTTTGGCTTGCATGCTTGTTCCTTAGGCCGGCTTGGCGCTCTTCTCGGTGGACGCGGCGGCCTTCACCGAATGGCCCTTGAACACGCGGGTCGGCGAAAACTCACCGAGCTTATGGCCCACCATATTTTCCGTGACGTATACCGGAATAAACTTCTTCCCATTGTGGACGCCCAGCGTGTGGCCGATGAAATCGGGAATAATTGTCGAGCGGCGCGACCATGTACGCACCACTTTCTTTTCGTTCTTGGCGTTCATGTCCGACACCTTCTTGGCGAGATGGTCGTCAGTGAACGGGCCCTTCTTGAGTGATCTGCTCATCGTTCCAATCCCCTACTTCTTCGCTTTTCGGCTCACGATCCACTTGTTCGTTCGCTTGTTGTTGCGCGTTTTGAAGCCGCGCGTAGGCTGGCCCCAGGGAGTTACCGGATGCCGGCCGCCCGAGGTTTTGCCTTCGCCGCCGCCGTGCGGGTGATCCACCGGGTTCATCGTCACGCCGCGATTGTGCGGGCGCTTGCCGAGCCAGCGTGTCTTCCCAGCTTTGCCGTGCGACTCGTTTTCGTGTTCTACGTTGCCCACCTGGCCGATGGTGGCCATGCATTCCACCTGCACGCGGCGGATTTCGCCCGACGGCAGTTTCAGCAGCGCGATTCCGCCTTCACGCGAAACGAGCTGAGCCTGCGCGCCGGCCGACCGCGCCATTTGCGCGCCTTTGCCGGGACGCAGTTCGATATTGTGAACCACCGTACCCGCGGGAATATTCTTGAGCGGCAGCGCGTTGCCAATCAGGATGTCGGCTTCGGGACCCGAGCTTACTGTGCGCCCAACCGTCAGACCTACGGGACAAACGATGTAGCGCTTTTCGCCGTCGGCATAATTGAGCAGCGCGATGCGCGCCGTGCGGTTCGGATCATACTCAATCGCCGCAACCTTGGCTGGAATGCCGAACTTGTCGCGTTTAAAATCGATCGCGCGATAGGCTTTCTTCGCCCCGCCGCCGCGGAAACGCGACGACACCAGGCCTTCGCTATTGCGGCCGCCCGTGCGCTTCTTTCCCACCACGAGCGACTTCTCGGGAGTCTGCTTGGTGATCTCCTCGCGAGAAACAACGCTCATGAAACGCCGTGACGGCGTGGTCGGATTGTAGCTCTTCATCGGCATGACGTTAGTTCTCCACCCTGGTTTCCCACCTTAGATATCCGTGTACTCGGGAAGCTTTTCGCCCGCCTTGAGCCGGACATAAGCTTTCTTCCAATCCGGACGATATCCGGAAAACCTGCCGCGCCGGCGCAGCTTGCCATCAACGTTCGCGGTGCGAACGTCGGCCACTTTCACCTTGAACAATTGCTCGACCGCCGCTTTGACTAACACCTTGTTAGCATCCACAGCGACTTCAAAACACAGCGTGCGCTCGTTGTCTTTCTTAGCCACACCCTTCTCGGTAACGATGGGGCGTTTGATCACTTCGTAAATGGTCATTTTGCGAGCGCCTCCGACAATTTTCGCGCCGCTGCTTGCGACATCAGAACACCGGCGTGACCGAGCAGGCTGTATACGTCAACTTCCTGCGTGGAAACCAGCGTGACGCCAGACAAATTGCGCGCGCTCAGCGCGAGATTGCGATTCTCGCCGCTGTCGACCAGCAGCACAGTCTTAGGAGCGCCTAAAACGTCCAGGACGGCGCGCATCGCTTTGGTTTTGTGATCGGCGAGCGAAAAATCATTGATCACTCGCAGCTCACCGTCGCGCAGTTTCGCCGACAACGCCGACCGTAGCGCGCCCAGCAGCATTTTCCGCGGCAGCTTGTAGCTATAATCGCGTGGTTGCGGCCCATGGGTGGTACCGCCATGCCGCCACAATGGCGACCGGATGGAGCCCATACGCGCGCGGCCCGTGCCCTTCTGCTTCCACAGCTTCTTGCCCGATCCCGCGACTTCGTGGCGGGTCTTCGTCTTGGCGTTGCCACCGCGGCGCACGGCTTGCGAATGCCGGACGGCTTCGTACAACAGATCCTTGTTCAGCGGCGCATCGAACACTTCGTCCGACAATTCGAGCGAGCCGACCACTGCGTTATTTAAATCAACAACCTCTACGCTCGGCATATTATCTTTTCGCCCTTCTCACCAGCACGTAGCCGCCGTTGGGACCGGGCACCGCGCCTTTGATCACCAGCACGTTGTCTTCGGCCACCACATCCACAACTTCGAGATTGCGAATCGTTACTTGCTGGTCGCCCGAGTGTCCGGCCATGCGGGTTCCTGGAAACACGCGCGACGGGAAGCTGGATGCGCCAATGGAACCAGGCGCGCGGTTGAACATCGATCCATGGCTGCCCGGACCGCCCTTGAAATGATGGCGCTTGATGATGCTAGTGAAGCCGCGGCCCTTGCTGACGCCGATCACGTCCACCTTGTCGGCGGGCTTGAACTGGTCCACCAGCACGCGATCGCCCTGCTTCAGATCGTCGTCGCCCGGACGCATCCGGACTTCACGCAGAAACCTGACGCCATCAGCGCTGGCTTTCTTGAGATGCCCCGCCATCGGCTTGGTGGTGCGCGAAGCCTTCGCGAACTCGACCAACCCGAGCTGAACGGCGTCGTAACCATCGGAGGTGGGGGTCTTGCGCTGCACCACCACGCACGGTCCGGCCTTCAACAACGTAACAGGAACAACCTGCCCGTCGGCGCGGAACACCTGGCTCATCCCGATCTTCTTGCCTAAAATCCCTGGGCTCATAAGCTACCTTTGGGAATTCGAAGAATTCCTACTTCCCTCTTCCAAAAGCCTTGATCTCTACATCCACGCCCGCCGGCAGATCGAGTTTCATCAAGGCATCCACCGTATCCTGGGTCGGCTCGAGAATGTCAAGCAGCCGCTTGTGCGTCCGGATTTCGAACTGCTCGCGCGACTTCTTGTCCACGTGCGGCGAGCGCAGCACGGTGTAGCGATTCTTGATGGTCGGCAGCGGAATGGGTCCCGCTACCGTCGCCCCGGTTCGCTTGGCCGTGTCGACAATCTCGGTGGTCGATTGGTCCAGGATGCGGTGATCGTACGCCTTGAGGCGGATGCGAATGCGTTCTCGTAGGCTCATTGGTTACTCGAGTATCTCGGTCACGGTTCCCGCGCCCACCGTCCGGCCGCCCTCACGGATCGCAAACCGCAATCCCTTGTCCATGGCCACCGGCGTAATCAGCTCGATCACCAATCCCACGTTGTCGCCCGGCATCACCATCTCGGTCCCCGCCGGCAACTCCGCCACGCCCGTCACGTCCGTGGTCCGGAAATAAAACTGCGGCCGATAACCCTTGAAGAACGGCGTGTGACGCCCGCCCTCTTCTTTGGTCAGCACCACGATCTCGCCCTTGAACTTCTTGTGCGGCTTGATCGAGCCCGGCTTCGCGATCACCTGCCCGCGCTCCACGTCG
>DATHMO010000131.1:0-6020 GCA_035486995.1 Bryobacteraceae bacterium | reverse complement strand
GCTGGCAGAAGGCAACCGGCGGGCGTACAATGGGAGGATGGGTTTATCGTAGACGGGCTAGGCCGTCGGGCAGGCCCCGAAGGGACTCTCCACGGTACCCGGTTACGATGACTTTGGCGTCGGCGGCGCATCTAAGTATTTGTAGGTATGCTGGCGGCCTGACAAGCCGGTTCAAGGGCGAATCGGCAGGGGTGGCGTCTAATAGAAGGAGCGCGATGCAGGTCGCATTGCGAACCAGAATTAGCGCCAAACAGATCTGTACAGCACGACGGCGTGACGATGTAGCAGGGGGAACCGGGCTTGGGGGCTCGGTGCCTGGGCCAGCAAAACATCTTCCGGGCACGGGATAGAAGTGAGGGCGATGTGAATTCGAGTTCGACAGTCAAAACCATCCTTTTCTGGATCTCGATCGTTTTCCTGGGCGTGATGCTCTGGAAACTCGTGTCGGCGAATGGGCAGTCGGCCAAGGAAGCAGAGCCGAGCTATAGCGAGTTCTTGACCCAGGTCAACGACAACGACGTGAAAGAAGTGACGATGTATCTCTCGCCCAACAGCTACGAGCTGCAAGGCGAATACATTAAGCCCCCGAACACGAAATTCCACGTCCCCATCTTCAAGGAATCCGCTCCAGACATTACCAAAGCGCTGCGCGACAAGAACGTTCCGCTTAAGGTCAAGGAAGTGCGCAGCGGCGACTGGGTTTTGATTTTGCTCAACGCGGCGCCGCTGCTGCTGCTCGTCGGTTTCTGCTTGTTCCTGATGCGGCAGATGCAAGCCGGCGGAAACAAGGCGCTGAGCTTTGGCAAGTCGCGCGCGCGATTGCTTTCGGCGCAGCAGAAAAAGGCGACGTTCAAGGATGTTGCGGGAACGGATGAAGCCAAGGAAGAGCTCCAGGAAATTATCGAATTTTTGAAGGACCCGCAGAAATTCCAGAAATTGGGCGGGCGCATTCCCAAGGGAGTGCTGCTCGTTGGGCCTCCGGGCACGGGTAAGACTTTGCTGGCGAGGGCGATTGCCGGTGAAGCGAACGTGCCGTTCTTCTCGATTTCCGGTTCCGACTTCGTCGAAATGTTCGTCGGCGTCGGCGCGAGCCGCGTTCGCGATTTGTTTGAGCAGGGCAAGAAGAATGCGCCCTGCATCATCTTCATCGACGAAATCGATGCGGTCGGTCGTCATCGCGGCGCCGGCTTGGGCGGCGGTCACGATGAACGCGAGCAGACACTGAACGCACTGCTTGTCGAGATGGATGGCTTCGAATCGAACGAAGGCGTGATCTTGATCGCGGCGACAAACCGGCCCGATGTTCTCGATCCGGCGTTGCTGCGGCCGGGACGCTTCGATCGCCGAGTTGTCGTGGCGCGGCCCGACGTAAAGGGACGCGAGGAAATTCTCCGCGTTCACACTCGCAAAGTACCAATCTCCGACGATGTCGATCTTTCGATCATCGCGCGCGGCACGCCGGGCTTCTCCGGCGCCGACCTGGCGAACCTGGTGAACGAAGCTGCGTTGTGGGCGGCGCGCCAGAATCGCAAGTACGTGATGATGGCCGACTTTGAAATGTCGAAAGACAAAGTGCTGATGGGCGTCGAGCGCAAATCGATGATCCTGTCAGACGAAGAGAAAAAGAACACCGCGTATCACGAAGCGGGACACGCGCTGGTTGCGGCGATGACGCCGGGCGCCGATCCCGTTCACAAAGTCACGATTATCCCGCGCGGCATGGCGCTGGGCTTGACCATGCAGCTACCGGAAGACGACAAGCACACCTACACGCGCGAATATCTCGAGACGATGCTCGCCGTTCTGATGGGCGGTCGCTCGGCCGAAGAGATTTTCCTCGGCCACATCACGACCGGCGCGGGCAATGACATTGAACGCGCCACCGAAATCGCTCGCAACATGGTTTGCGAGTGGGGCATGAGCGAACTCGGACCGCTGGCGTTCGGCAAGAAAGATGAAGCGATCTTCCTTGGCCGCGAAATCAACCAGCATCGCGACTATTCGGAAGACACTGCGATCCAGATCGACAAGGAAGTCCGCCGCATCGTCAACTCCGGCTACGACAAGGCGAAGGCGATCCTTGGAAATAATAGAGAAGTGCTTGAGCGCATCGCGCAGGCATTGCTGGAACGCGAAGTCATCGACGCCAACGAAGTGAAGCTGCTGATGGAAGGCAAGCCTCTTCCGGAAAAGCCGCGGACTCCGCCGACGCCGCCACCACAGGCTGCGCCGAGCGCGGATCCGAAGGTGGTCCGGCCAGAACTGCGCCCGGCGCCTGGATTCACGCGTGGGGAAAATCCCGCGAAGGCATAAATTTCTTACCTACGAGTCCAGACCTTTTCAAAACCCCTCCTCACAGGAGGGGTTTTTTATTCCAGGCCTTTCCAAAAATGGGGTTCGCGCCCCCGTCGCTCGGCATGTGCTAAGATACGACTAAGTTAATCGCACTCGCCCGCAACGATCTGAGGCGTTGCCAGATAAAAGCTGGACATTCCGCAGAATGCCGGCCGACGGAGAAAGACCATGGGACGGACGTTTCTGCGAGCAATTGTGCAGGTGTGTGTCGTTCTCTTCTTCTTTCTGCTCCTGAATCCCGCGTCAGCGATTTGCCAGATTACGAATCCGTTTTTCACTCCACCAACCTACCCAGGCACCGGCCAGGAGCTCGCCGCTGATGTGAACGGTGACGGAAAGCCAGACCTGCTTTTCTGGGACGGCACCATCCTCCTCGGCAACGGCGACGGCACGTTCACGAAGAGTGCCGTGTCTTGGAATCCCTTTGCCAATCAAGGCTTCCAGCAATTTGCCATCGCGGATTTCAATGGTGACGGCAAGCCGGATCTTCTCACCGCGAGTCCGTCCACTTCCCTTTCCGTGTATTTGGGAAATGGCGATGGAACTTTTCAGCAGATCATGACAGGAGTCTCCACACCGGTCACAGCTTTCGTCGTCGGAGATTTGAATGGCGATGGAAAGCCCGACGTTCTTGCGGAACAGAACCTGGCATTTTTCACTTTTATAAACAACGGAGACGGAACCTTCTTCCCGGGCATTCCTTCCGGCGCAACGGACGCCATGCCTCCCTACCAACTCGCCGACTTCAACCATGATGGAAAACTTGATCTGCTGCTCGGCCGCGGCCTCGGCATTCAGCTCGGCAATGGAGACGGAACGTTTCAGGCTGTGACGCAACTCCCTTCGGGCATCCTTACTGGATCGAGCGTTATCGGCGATTTCGACGGAGACGGCAATCTCGACATTGCAGTCACCGGCGGAACCTCAAGTAGCCTGCAGCTTCAGATTCTGTTCGGCAAAGGAGATGGAACATTTCGCGCCGGCGATGTTCAGACTTTGCCTCCAAATATAGGTCTGTCCGACTTCGTCGCCGCCGATTTGAACGGCGATGGCAAGCCTGAGCTCGTCGGCTCGACGGGTTCCACCGTACAAGTTTTCGCCAACAATGGCTCGGGAATTTTCTCTCTAGGTCGTTCCTACAACGCTTCCAACGGACTTGCAGCCACCCCGCCTACCAACATGGTGGTCGCCGATTTTAATCACGATGGAAAGAACGATGTCGCTGCATACAACACCATGCTCCTTGGCAACGGTGATGACACGCTGCAAGGAAACGATGCGGTAGGCGGAACGTTCCGCTTCAATGCCATGGGCGACTTCAATGGCGACGGCCACCAAGACTTCGCATCGATTGGGCCAATCTTGCCTTCAACAGCAAATCCCGCGATTTTCCAGGCGGACTTGACCATTTGGCTGAACGACGGCAAGAACAACTTCACGCAAGCTCACACCTATGCGATTACCGTTCCCTCTCCCAACACCAGTGACATCGTCGGCTATGTGGCAATTGGCTATGCGGCCGATCTCAATGGCGACGGCAAGATCGATCTCGCGGGTTACATCTGGGATGCGAGCGGCTTGAGCATGATCGCCCTTTTGGGCAACGGCGACGGAAGCTTTGGTTCGCCGATTTCCTCCCGCGTGAACTCCACCCCAGATCATTTTATTTCTAGCCTCGCTTACAGCTTGGCTGACGTGAACGGCGATCACAAACCGGATGTGCTGATCACCGCGGGAACTACGCCCGACAATCTAGGCACACTCACGGTTCTCTTGGGCAATGGCGATGGCACGTTCGCTGCGCCAAACACCGCGCTCGTCGGTGCGCTCGGCAACGCCATCGCCGGCGATTTCAACGGCGATAAGAAGCCCGACCTGGTTACGGGATCAGCCAACGGCCTTGGCATCCTTTTTGGAAATGGCGACGGAACCTTCCAACCGATTACCTTGATTCCAAATGGATCGTGCGCGACTGCGTGCGCCAATCCCGTCAGCGCAGATTTTAATAGCGACGGGCAGCTGGATCTGATGGTCGTGGTCGTAGGCGGGTATCAAGTGCTGCTTGGAAAGGGAGATGGCACCTTTAACGCAAACCCAGCGGTCACACCGAGTCCCGGGGTCTTCAGCGGATACCTCCAGGTCGCGGACTTGAACGGCGACGGAAAACCGGACGTTCTCGGCTCCATCGGCCAATCGACTCCTTCGCTTGGCCTGATCCTCGGCAATGGCGATGGCACGTTCGGATCGCCATTCCCCGTCGCCAATGCCGGATTTCCTTTCATCGCGGACTTCAACGGCGACAACAAACTTGACATTCTTGAGGTCGGGAATAGTCAGATCGTGTTGCTCTACAACAATGGCCAAGGTACGGTGACGCCACCTCCGCCGCCACCGACACCTCCGGACTTTTCCCTCGGATCAGGCAGCGGTTCAGCAACGGTGACAGCGGGAAGCACCGCCACCTATCCGCTTTCATTGGCGGGCACCGGTGGCTTCAGCGGAACTGTCACTCTGAAGTGCAGCGTAGCTCCGGCTGGCCCCACTTGCTCGGTTTCGCCTTCTAGCGTGACTGTCAGCGGGAGCGCTGCGTCGACGGCGACCGTTTCGGTGACGACGACGGCGCGCTCGGGAATACTGCCGATGCGGTCACCGAATGAGCCGCACTCGTCTCCGAATGCGCTTTGGATTTTCGGCGCATTACTGGCCGCGGCTGGAGTCATCCGCTTCTTCGCCGGCACGCAAGTGGGTCCGCGGCGACTGTCTTGGTCTTTCGCCACGGCGTCCGCCGCGATGTTGCTCCTAACTGCATCGCTGATGAGTGGCTGCGGCGGAGGATCAGGTTCCAGCGGTTCTGGCCCCACGCCCCCGACCGGCACGCCGTCAGGAAATTACACGGTCACAGTCACGGGCACCTCGGGCACCCTGAGTCACACCAAGCAACTTGCTCTCACAGTGCAGTAGTAATTCATTGGCAGGATCCGCGATCAACAACCGAGTTTCATCTCCCTCACGACTTCTGTACATTCAACAGAAGTTACCGTAAGAGCCTGTTCAGGCCACTGTCTGCTAAAATAGAAGGGATCATGCTGAACCAGATTAGCGGGTTTGATGCGGCGGCTACGCTGCATCCTCGGCGAAAAACGTATGGCGTGAAGGTTGGCCACGTGAACGTGGGCGGCGGTGCGCCGATCGTCGTTCAGTCGATGACGAACACCGACACGGCCGACATCGAGGCGACGTTCAAGCAGACGATGGAGCTGGCGGAAGCCGGCTCGGAGATCGTGCGCTGGACGGTGAATGTGCCGGAAGCGGCGGCAGCGGTGTCGGAGATCAAGAAGCGGCTGCTTGCGGCGGGCTGCAATGCGCCGATCATCGGGGATTTTCATTACAACGGGCATGTGCTGCTGACGAAATATCCGGATTGCGCGGCGGCGTTGGATAAACATCGGATCAATCCCGGAAATGTCGGCGCGGGGCAGCGGCGCGACGAACAATTTTCGACGATCTGCAAAATTGCAGTCGACAACGGAAAGCCGGTGCGCATCGGCGTGAATGGCGGCTCATTGAATCAAGAGCTGGTGATGCGCAAGATGCAGGAAAACACCGACCAGAATCTGGGCAAAGAGTCGGAAGACATCATCAATGAGTGCATGGTGCTGAGCGCT
>DATHMO010000130.1:0-2565 GCA_035486995.1 Bryobacteraceae bacterium | reverse complement strand
CAAATTCTGGAAACTGGCGCATCACGCGGCCAAGTCGATCGGTATCAAGATCAGCAAGATCGGCGATGAGCTCAAGGCGCATCAGCGCGAAGTGGTCTTCTACGACACTCCCCACTTCAAGCTCTACAATCACGGCTTCATTCTGAGGAAGCGCACCTTCTATCATCATGGCGCGCCCGACGCGCGGCACGAGCTGGTGATCAAATTTCGGCATCCCGACAAGAAGGTGGCGCTGGCGGTGGATCCGCGGCCGCTGCTGCCGTGCGAGTATACGCTGAAGTTCAAGGAGGAAATCCTCCTGCCGAAAGACGGCACGCTGGGGATGCGGCTGGTGTATTCGCACAATTGCGAGCTCGACACGCCCAACATCATATTGACGCAGCGCTTCGAGACGACGGCCGACGCGTTCCCTGCCCTCAAGCACATCGACGCGAATCCGAAAGCGGCGCTGAGCGTGGTGAACAACGTGTCGATCGGTGAATACCTGGTCGATCTCGGGATGCTGGACTTCGGCCACGGGCTCGAGGCGAAGGCGAATCTGGCGGTATGGCGGGTGCGCGCGACCAACGCGCCGTTAGTGGCGGAGTTCGCCTACCAGTTGAAGTTCGAAAGTCCAGACGCAGTGCGGCGCAAGCAGCGAGAGCTTTCCGAGTTCTTCTACACGGCCCTGCAATCGCGGGCCACAGACTGGGTGCAGCGTGGAACCACCAAAACCGCCCTCATCTACGGATACGGACATTCAAGCGTCAAGCACGAAGAGTGAGCCCGACCTCCATCCGAGCCTGCTGAAGATTTTCAAAGTCTTCTTGTCGGCGGGCGGATTGAGCTTCGGCGGCGGCGCCGTCGCCTACCTGCGCGAATATATCGTCAGGGAGCAGGGATGGCTGGACGACGAGGGTTTTCTCAGCGCGATGGAGATCAGTGAGACGGTGCCCGGCCTGATCGCCGTCAACATGTCGGTGATCGTCGGCGATAACCTGCGCGGCATTCCGGGCGCGATCGTGGCGATCGTCGGGATGCTGCTGCCGGGATCGATCTCGGTCATGACGCTGGCGATTCTGTATCAGTCGAATCACACCAACCCCGATGTCAAGCACTTCCTGGGCGGGATCGCCGCGTCCGCAGTCGGCCTGCTGGGGACGGTGGCGCTGCAACTCGGGCGCAAGCAGTTCGGCAAAATGCCGGACGCCGTGATCGTTGCGCTGACGTTCTTTGCGGTGAGCATTTTCAAGATAAGCCTACCGCTCGTGCTGGTGACGCTCGGACCGCTCGCGATCTGGCTCTACCGTCCGAGCGCATCGCCGGAGCGACACGCCGATGAGCACCTGCCGTTTCATCGCGGCCCGCGCCATCATCTGTTCCACGTCCACCGGTAGCTGCTGATGACGCAACATCCAACTCGCCTGTTGCATTTGTTCCTGGTTTTTTCGCTGCTCTCCGTGCTCGCGCTCGGCGGCGGCAATTCTGTCTTGCCCGAGATGCGGCACATGACGGTCCACCAGCTGGGCTGGCTCACCGACGATCAGTTCCGCAGCATCTACAGCCTCGGGCAGGTGGTGCCGGGACCGAACATGCTGATGGTCCTGGTGATCGGCTACAAGCTCGCGGGATGGCTGGGGATGTCCGTCGTCGGCATCGCGTTTTTCGTCCCCGACTTCATAATCGCGCTCTCCATAAATCGGCTGTGGATTCGTCTCGGCGACTGGCCGTGGCGGCTCTCGATTCAACGAGGACTGGCGCCGGTTGCCATTGGGTTGATGATTTCCGGGACGTACACGATTGCACGTCTTTCAGTCGTCGATGTGCCGACGCTCGCGATTGCGCTGGTAGTGTTCGGAATCCTGACCTGGCGCCATATCAACCCGGGCATCCTGGTGTTGCTGGGCGGCGCAGTTTATATGCTGGCGATGCACTGACGCCGCGAGAATCGACCCTCGCGCACGAGCGAGCGATAGATAAGAAACGCCGGCAGAAGCGGATGCTCCTGCCGGCGTTCCTGCAATCAGGTTCAGGATCGTTTGGCTACATGTGGCCGACTTCAGACATCTTCACCATCGCCTCGGTGGTGAAGAACGCTTTGTCCACTGCGCCCATGTTGATGTACCAGCACTCACGCTCAGGCGTCTCGATGCCGGGCAGGAAGCACATGGTGGCCTCGGAGCTCTGCACGTCCTGCGAGCTCGCGCCGACAACGAATTCGCGCTTGAAGGGATAGATGGCGACCTTCGCGTCGGGAACCGGCCGGTCGCGATATGCCAGCCAGTAAACGTGGTTGCGGAACAATTCGCCGCGACGATCATAAGTATCGATGTACGGCTCGAACCACATTTCAGAATCCATGTAAATGACCGTCTTGGAATCGAGCGCCGCTGCGTTGTTCACGCGACGACGAGGCTCCGCGGTCACGATGTACATGTGGCGCATCTGCCACCGCTCGGGGCATGCGCTGGCGCCGCCGTCCGTAGCGCAGCGGATTTCAGGTGAGTGCTCGGCATCAACCGTCGCGAGCATCTCCTTCTCCCCCAGGAACTTGTAGTCGTACTGTTCAGTCTTGGGATTGAAGCC
>DATHMO010000129.1:0-12454 GCA_035486995.1 Bryobacteraceae bacterium | reverse complement strand
TCGACCACGACATCGCGGCTGCGAAGCTGCCTGCGCCCGATCTGATCAAGATCGATATCGAAGGCTGGGAGTTGGAAGCGCTGAAGGGCGCGCGTGAAACATTGGCCGCCCATCATCCAGCCCTCTTTCTCGAAATGCATGGCGACACGCTGCGAGAAAAGCACCGAAAACTAGGCGAAATCGTCGCATTTCTTCGTGACGCTGGATACGAGAGCATTCTCCACGTGGAGACCGGCGCCGAGATCACCCCGGGGAACGAAGAGGTCGCCCGCGAGGGCCACCTCTATTGTCAGTACACTGCAAGTAGGAGCACGGAATGCCCTACCAATACCTCGCCGTATCCGCCTTCCCCGCAGCCAGCCAAGGCCCACTCGGCATAATCACGCTCAATCGCCCGGAACGCCGCAACCCGCTCTCGCTGGATGTGATGCGCGAATTGATTGCCTGCCTGGACGACTTCGCCGCTTCGGAGCACATTCGCGCCGTGATCATCGCCGCAGCTGGAAAAGTGTTCTGCGCGGGTCACGACTTGAGCGAAATGGTGGGCCGCACCGTGGCCGATTACCGCAAGCTCTTCGACGTCTGCACCGAGCTCATGGCCAAGATCCAAGCCATCCCCCAGCCGGTGATCGCGCAGGTGCAAGGCATCGCTACCGCCGCTGGATGCCAACTCGTCGCCACTTGCGATCTCGCCATCGCGAGCGATCAAGCCGCTTTTGCGACGCCCGGCGTAAAGATCGGTCTCTTCTGCACTACTCCCATGGTGGCGTTGTCGCGTGCCGTCGGTCGCAAACGCGCGATGGAGATGCTGCTCACCGGCAAGTTGATCGATGCCGCCACCGCGGCCCAGTGGGGGCTCGTCAATCGCGTGGTTCCAGCCGCCGAGCTCGAATCCGCGACGCGCGAACTTGCTTGCAAAATCGCCGAGGCCAGCAGCTTCACGGTCGCGCTCGGCAAGCAGGCCTACTACGCGCAGATTGATCTCGACCAGCCCAAAGCATACGCCTACGCCAAGGAAGTGATGACGATGAATTCGCTCGCGGCCGACGCGCAGGAAGGCATTTCGGCCTTCCTTGAAAAACGGGTAGCGTGCTGGAGTGGGAAGTAGGGATCGCCTATTTCAACTTATAGATTATCGAGAACCGCGTGCGCCCCACCTCCCGATAATTCGCTAGCCACTCGTGCAAATCCGGATAATTCGTGATCGCGAGCGCGCGGTTCAGCGGTCCGAGCCCATCCACGATCCACGTTGGATCTGTAGCGATCAACTCGCGCCGGTTGCGCGCCGCCCAGGCCGGTGCGACAGGTTCCGAGCTCGTGAGATGACGGTCCGCCAGCACGCCTGTGAGCGGCTGCGAATCCAAGAATCGGCTGCCGGCGGGCATTCGGGTGTAGGTGAAAATATCAGGCCGATAGCCCCAGACCAGAAGCGTTCCCGCACGCCCGATCCGATCGGCCGCGGCTTGGCTGTCCTCGTTGAGCGCGACATCGGTCCAGGCACTCTGCCGGTCGTGTGCAAGGTCGCTCGCCAGCATCACGTAGCGCGGTCCGAAGCGGATCAGCGGAATCAACAGCAGCGCCAGCATCACGGCGCGCCATCGTCCCAGGAGCGTGTAGCCGCGCGCGGCGAGCAGCGCCATCACCGGCAGCAGTTGGAAATAGTAACGCGGAAAGAATCGCCAGCCGGCCGCTACGGCCACTAGCGACACGATGAGCCATGCCGCCATTTTCCAGCGCCATTGGCGTTCCTTGCAAAACGCGATCGCGGCGCCGAGAATCAATGCGCTCTGAAACCCCGCCCAGTTCGCGGTGCGGAAGAATCCCGTGGAGAGCGCGAATCCCTGTTCGGAATACATGGCGCCCCAGCGCCATACTTGATCCACGTACGGCATCCCAAACCAAACCAGCGCCACAATGTTTGGGATCGCAAAACCCGCCGCAAGCCATCCCGCGCCGCGCCACGCGAAAAACAGGCAAGCCGCCAAAACGAAAAATGCCTTGGCGTTTACCAGCAGCGCGACTCCTGCCGCCATCCCGCTCAGCAACGGCCGTCCGCGCCATGCCAAATAGACCGCCGCGATGTGCGGCAGCACCATCAACAAATCCGGCGCCAGCGCCATCACCGCCGCGGGAATCCCGAAGGTGAGAAAGAATCCGAGCAGAAACGCTGCGGCCAAGCCCTCGCGCGGGCCCCACAAATCTCGCGCGAACCGCCACAACATCAGGCAGCACGCAAACACGAAAGCCGAGCCTGCGATCCTCAGCAGTGCGCCCATGCGCGCGTCCCACAGCAAATACACCAGTGCGGAAAGCGGCGGCTTATCGAACCAGACGTCGCGATACAGCATCTTCCCGTTCAGGATTTGGATCGCCGCGGCCGCTGGATAAGCTTCCTCCACCCACACGATCCCGCTATGACACAAACGCGCAACGGCAAGTCCCACGAACAGAAACGCGAGCACAAGCCGATTAGACACGTTTGCGTTCGGAATCACCTATTGAATATAACGGGTGATTGGAAACAACGTCGATGGATCGCGGCAAGAGGCTCGATCAATTCCTGCGCGAGCGATTGCCCGAGTACAGTCGCGCGCGATTGCAGGATTGGATCGAGCAAGGTCGCGTGTTGGTCAACGGCACGCCCGAGAAGCGTTCGTTCCTCCTCAAGGGATCCGAGCATATCGACGTTGACCCCGCCGAATTAGCTCCTTTGCGCGCGACGCCCGAGGACCTGCCGCTGGATGTTCTGTACGAAGACGCGGACGTGATCGCGATCAATAAGCCTGCGGGGATGGTGGTCCACACCGGCGCCGGCCAACATTCGGGGACGCTGGTGAACGCCGTGCTGCATCGCTTCGGGAAGCTTTCCACCGTCGGCGGCGACTTGCGGC
Source organism: Bryobacteraceae bacterium (assembly GCA_035486995.1). Taxonomy (GTDB): domain Bacteria; phylum Acidobacteriota; class Terriglobia; order Bryobacterales; family Bryobacteraceae; genus Palsa-89. The sequence continues at coordinate 9,563 of DATHMO010000129.1, read as the reverse complement.
CGGGCATCGTGCATCGGCTGGACCGTTTTACCAGCGGTGTCATCCTGGTCGCGCGTAACGATGCCGCACATCGCCACCTGGCCGCGCAGTTCGCGAGCCGCGAGGTGGAAAAGATTTACCTTGCTCTGGTGCATGGCCGCACGAAGAAAGACGAAGGCCGCATCATCACGCCTATCGCTCGCGATCCCGTTCACCGCACCCGCATGACGGCGCGTCTCGCCCGCGGCCGCCAGGCCATCACGTCGTATCAGGTCTTAAAACGCTTCGAAGGATTTACGTATTTGGAAGTGAAGATCGGCACGGGGCGCACGCACCAGATCCGCGTCCATCTGGCCAGCATCGGGCATCCCGTTGCGGGCGATAAGCTCTACGGCGCGCCTGCCAGCACACTCGGGCGATATTTCCTGCACGCGCGCCAGATCACCTTCACCAGCCCCAGCACCAGCGAGCGAATCACAGTCGCCGCGCCACTCCCGCCGGATCTCGAAGGCGTCCTACTTGGACTCGGTGCAGGCCGCGCCTAGCCACTTCGACGTGAACGAATAATTCATGCTCATCGCGTGGCCGCCATTGGCATCCCCAACCGCCGTCATCTGAAACGAACCACGAATGTGCTCTGAATCCACCGCTTCCACCTTAACGGTACCGGTGGTCTTGTTTCCATTCTGATTGCATTCCATGTGGACTTCCTGTTTGCTGGACGAAGAAGTCGTCAACGTCGTGGTGCAATCCTTCGTCATCTTGCCCGTATTCCACGCCTGCTTGAGAGTATCGTTCGTCGTGCAGTGGGTACTGACCATCGGCTTCGCTCCGTGCGCGCCCATGGCGGATTCAAGCTTCGCGCGCTGTTCGGGTGTCATACGAGCCAGGGCCTCCGGCGGGATGGCTGGCATGCCGGTGATCTGCCCGCTGACGGTGGTCTCCCACTCGCCCGTTTTTACGTCTAGTGTGTGCAAATCGGCCGCCCATAGGGTGGTGCAGAACAGCATCGTAAATCCGATTGAAAGTCTCGTCAAGTTGATCCTCCGTGTGAATCTAATCGTCCATTTTCGCCGAGAACTGGAGGGCAGGGCGCTTGATTGATAACATCAAACATAACCCATGCCGGACGATTTGATCTCGATCGTCATCCCCGCCTACAATCCGGCGTCTTATTTGCTGGAGGCCATTTCATCGGCTTCCGCGCAAACTCACCCTCACATCGAGATTGTACTAGTGAACGACGGCACGAACCAACCCGAGAGCCTGGCGATCCTCGAACAGGCTGCGAAGCTGGTGGGCGTGTACGTCGAACAGCCCAACCGCGGTCTTGGCGCGGCTCGCAATGCGGGATTCCGGGCGGCGCACGGCGAGTATGTCGTACCGCTGGACGCTGACGATCTGCTGCAACCGGCCTATGTCGCCGAGTGCCTCGGCGCGGTTCGCGATTCCGACGCCGCCTTCGCCTACACCGATTTTCAAGTCTTCGGAACCGAGACGTACCAGGAGCGGCCAGGCGAATACAATTTGTATCGTTTGCTCGACCGCAATTTCCTGACTTATGCGGCGCTAATTCGGAAACAAGATTGGGAAACGTCGGGTGGATATGATGAATCCCTGAAATGTTTCGGCTATGAAGACTGGGAGTTCTGGCTTCGCCTGGGCGCTCGCAATCGCTTTGGCCGCTACCTGCCAAAATCGCTCTTTTGCTACCGCAAGCACGGAGCCTCGCTGTATGATTACGCGCACAAGCGCCACCAGGAATTCACAGCATATATTCGGAGCCTGCACCCCGAGCTTTATGAGTATGAAAATCGTGCGCAGGTAAAAGCGCGATGGTCTCCTGCTGCGTCGATCGTTTCGCGTGAGCCGGTGACGAATCAAACCATCGTAGACGTTCAGGTCGTTGTGCCGGGAGAGAAGGCCTTAGCGCCCGTGGTAATGGATTCGAGCGATCCTCACGCAGCCGAATTAGTTGCGCTGGCGGCTTGGAGCGGAGGCGCGGCTCAAGTCTCCCAGTCCACGGCCCGCGGCAGTTTTCACCGCCATTTGCTGAACGCTGAACTGCTCTCATTGCGATCCTGGACGCATCACCCGGCGCGCTCCCTGGCTCGACTGATTCCACTGCGCGTTAAAGAACGAATCAATCGGGCCCTTGGACATCCAATCTTCGATCTGTCGTTCTACCTCCAATTTCAGCCCAATTCCGTGCTGTTCGGCGATGCCGTTGTCGAGCCGTTGATTTATTATCCGAAGCCCGCGGCTGGACGAAAGCGCGCCGCGCTCGTCACTCCGCACTTGGGGCCCGGAGGTGCTGAGTCCGTGCTATCCGACATCGCGGATGCCTCATGTTCCAAACATTTCGAGACGCTGCTGCTTGCAACCCAATCGCGCGACGATCGCTGGCTTACGAAATGGCGCGAGCGGGTGGATCATACCTACGACCTCGCGCAAGTGGTCCCTCCCGAACGCATGGCAGCGGCGCTTTGCTCAGTAATTTCCAACTGGGGATGCGATTATCTACTCCTCCAGAACAGCCTCTATGGATACGCTGCGATTCCCCACATCAAGAGATTGCTGCCAGGTATCAAGATAATCGACGTGGTTCATTCCGTAGACGAAGCCTGGGACCAGATCGGGGCCACAGCCGACGTCGCAGCCGACATCGACTTGCGCGTGGCGATGTCGGAAGCGGTCCGCAGCCGTTTGCTCGAGCAGCGAACCCCCCCGGAGAAGACCCTTCTGGTGCGCAACGGCGTGGATCTGGACCGATTCCAACCCGTGCCGAGCAACTCGGATTCCACCAAGACCATTTTGTTCGCCGGACGCCTGGATCCCGTCAAGCAACCTCGGATGATCGCCGACATCGCCAAAGAGCTCTTGGTGCTCCGGCCGCAGCGCGATTTCCGATTCACCATCGCTGGCGACGGATCTGAGAAAGAACCGTTCCAACAGCGCGTTCGCAAGCTCGGGCTCGAAGCCGTGTTTGATTTTCGCGGCCATGTCGCAGATCTCACGCCACTGTACTCGGCCGCGGATCTCGTGATTCTCCCGTCGCGCAGCGAAGGCGTCCCGCTGGTTGTGCTCGAAGCGCTGGCGAGTGCCCGTCCGGTGGTAGCGTCGAAGGTCGGCTCCATTCCGGAAGTTCTAGACCCCAGTTGCGGGATCTTGATTGCGCAGCCTGCCGCGATCGAATTTGCGCGCGCCATCCACTCGCTGCTCGACCAGCCGGACCTTCGTGAACGGATGGGCGCCGCCGGCCGAATGAAAATGGAAGCCCGTCACGACATCCGCAAAACTCGCGAGGCACTGGCCTCCATCTTCGATCAGGGTGCTTCCGTTTCGGTCTCCTCCACCAGTCGCTCCACTGCAATCGAGTAAATGGCCATCTTCCCGTCGCGATCGCTCTGGAAAATCACGCGCTGGCTGTTGGGCGAGAAGAATGCCGTTACCAGGTCCGGATCGCTCGCGCGATGCTGGCACAAAGTAAGTTCGCGCTTCACCGACCGCACCAGCAGCAATACGTAGGGCGAAGCCTTGCTGCCACTTGCTCCCACAAACACGCTGGTGTCGGCATTGCGATTGAACGCGGCGAACTGGCTGGTAGCCGAAACAAATTGGTCCTCGTTTGTATCGGGCGTGAACTCGCGAATATTGTTGAGTTGTTTCCGGTCGTCGGGAATATTCAGGTACACTACGCTTCTCCCATCGCCCGACCAAAGCAGCGTCCCAAGCCCACCGGCCGCGAGATGCAGCTTGCGATTCTGCGCGCCGTCGTAATTGACAACCCAAGCGTCGTTCGCCTTCCGATACAGCAAACCGGCGCGTTTCGGACGCGGCTGCGGATTGGAGATGGGATCGCTCGCTTCCACCACCGTTGCCGCCGTTCCCGTCCGCATGGTGATTAGACGCAAGCGGCTCAGTCCCGGCTTTTCTTCCACCAGCGCGGCAACCAAACCGTCTTCCGCGAGGCTGAATCCTACCCCGAGATTAAATCCCTCTTCCGCACGATAAACCTCGCGCGCGTGGATGCCGTTTGTTCGCCCCATGTAAAACGACCGTCCGGCTACGAAAGCGAATTCGCGCTCATCCGGCGCGAGCGTCAGTGATGCCGTCACCAGATCCGGCGCCTCCGTCAGCGCCCGCGATTGTCCGCTTTTCAAATCCAGCCGGTAGGCCTGCGCCGAACCTGCGCGGTCGCTCGAGTACAGCAGGAAGTCGCTCTTTTTCGAGATCGCCCTCTCAAAGGCCGCCGGCAGCCAGCTCTGATGCGTGGGATCGGTCAACCGAACCACCGTAGTCTCCGTGGCCTCGTCGGCGTAGCGCTTTACCTCGGATGGATACGTCCCCAACTTATCGGCTGCCAGACAAGCGCTTGCGCCGGCGACGGAGGCAACGAAGAGGCGGCGGGTGAGAATCAAGTTGACCAGCTAAAAATAGATCACCGATGGCTGCTTTGGTAGTGTTCTTTTAGCAGGTCCAGTCCAAAATCACCTTCGAAATCGCGCCAAACGGAATGAATATGGTTCGCATTATCCTGCGTGTCGTCGAATTCCACCAGAAAGCTCGGCGATTGAATCCGATAATAATGCCCTTGACCGGGCTCCACGCCCCCGGCCCACGCAAAGTACAAATTGTCACCGGCCTTCTTGATCTGATCTTCGCGCGTCTCGTCGATCTGTTCCGTCATGTTCCGGCAGTATTCGTCGAGGAGACTCTGGAGAATCGCGCGCTCCGCCGCCGTCATCTTTGACGCTTCCAAACCGCTCGGCTGGCCGTTCAGTGCCGCCTTGCGCGACGCTTCGGTGAGAATCTCCTTCGGCGCGTCCTTGCTCAAGATGGCGGTCTTCTGTTGATCGGGGGTGAACGACTTCACAAGCTGGCGCCCGAGATCGTCTTCGCGCGCCAAAATGCGCAAACCCTTGCGCGGACCCTCGCGAATCTCGGCCGGGTTCGTTCCAAAGAAACTGGGCGCGCCCTGCACCTTCCCGTTGACAATGGTGAAATTCTGGCTGAAATGATGGCCCTCCACGCGATAGCCCCACGTGCCGGTGGCCGAGGGCTCGCCGAACACGGTGAAGAAGTAGCCTTCCGGGTCGCGCATCGGACCCTTGCCGCCTTCCAGAATCTTGAGCACCTCATCCAAACTCATGATGCTGACTGCTTTGATGTAGCCTTGCTGGCTCAAGCCCGCGGCCAGTAGCGCGTGCGCCAGTTGCTTCTGCTCCGCCGTCATTTCGCGTAGCGCGAGGCCCTTGCGCTCCTTCGGGATGTAATGCCAGTTAAAGCGTTCTTCGTTCTGGAATGGGAAAGTGGCCTGGGCGCGCTGCTGCGGAGTGAGCGACGCCAGAAACGCCTTGGCAGAGTCCGCCATCACGGACGCCGAATGCATGCGGGTGTAGGCGGAAGTGAGCAGCACCACTCCCACACCAATCGCGAAAATCCGCAACGAAGCTGTCTTCACGATGTGCCTCCTTATTGGGCGACGCCGAAAGTTACCGGGGAGCCCAGCGTGTTTCTAGCTTATCTGAAGAAGAGCAGCCTGTGCGGTCGCCGCGCCAACCCCGCCATGCAAATCGCCGTGAAACCAAAATAGACGCACATCCAGAGGAAAACCGAAGGGTGAAAAGGTTTGCGTTCCAGCTGAATCCAGCGATTCACCAAAGCCAGAAACGCGAGCGCAAAGCCAAGCGAGCCTGCGCCCGTTAATCCAAAAAACCATCCGTCCACGACAGAACGCCGCGACGATCGCGCGATGACCAAAGCAAGAACGCCGAGCGTGACTGCCATCGCAATCAAGAGCAGTGCGAGACGATTGAACCCCAGCGGGCCTTTCCACAAAAGCGGGGTCACTCCGTACCCGCCCAGAGCCACGCCATTCAGGACGAGAAGCCAGGATTTGTCTTTTGCAGGCCGCCAAAGCCCGGCAGCGATAGTGCAGGCGCCTGCCGCCAGGGTCACCCGATTAAGAATCATTACCGCGCCTTGCCACTCGTGGACCGGCAGAGGTCCATCCGGGCCAGTGTCGTACATGAGGAAATAAATGCCCGCGATAACCACGTCAAGAATGGCGCAAAGTGCCAGTAGGATTCGGTTCATACTCACGCTCTATCGCCCCGGCACGGCAATCACGTCGATTCCAAGCATAGCATCGAGCGAGGGCAGCGATTCGATCGGGACCAGGGTAGCCGCCCGAGCACTTGAGGCGTCCGTTTGCGCCGATTGTATGGCTAACACGCGACTGCCCAGCCCGCTCGCGGTCACATATAGGTGCGTCCTCACAACGTGAGCGAAGCCTGTCCTCGCCCCAGCCAGCGTTTTCTCCAGACGCTCGAAGGCCAGCTTGAAATCGCTGTCCTGGCTTCCGAACGCGAGTTGGGTTCCAGTGATCACAACCTGAGGGCCGGCAACCATGGCCACTTGGGAATTGCCCGCGTTCGTGGAGCGCAACCGTGCGACAGCTTCGCAATTAGCCGCCGGCATCACGGGACTTCGCTGCATCTGGACATAATCGAGCGCCGCTCCAGGGAAACTCGCGGCCATGGCACGCTGCGTGTCGCGTTGATCGTCGAGCGAGCTCACAAAACAGGTGATGGCCAGCGCGTCGTCCGCCTGCATTCCAGCGCCAGCGAGAACGCTTTTCAGTTTCTCGATCGACTCTCCCACACTTGCCGACGCCTGGCCGACAACAAACGCCACGCCATTGGGATTCACCACCTTGCGATCTACTTCGGTCGCCTCAATCACCACCTGCGCTCCCACCAGCGGCAGCGCGCCAACTTGCACGACGCTCAGCGCCGGCAGCGCCAGATGTTTCTCCTGGAACATTTCGCCAACAATCTCGCCGATGCGCCGCAAGTCGCCTGATCCTGCGACGAAAGCCCGCAACTTCACAACCGGTCCGCGATTCGACTTGAGCAAAATCTTCAACGCATCGCGTGTCTGCTGCGAAAGCAGACCCTTGGAGGACAAAGGCGTAACTTGATAAGTCAGCCGATCGGTCTCGGCCGTGACAGCGGCCGGTAGCTCCGGCGGCGCGGCCAGCGCCTGGGTGATCTCATCGCCCTTCTTTTTCTTTTTGTCCTCCGGTGCGACAACCGGGATATAACCCGCGTCCGGATCCAGCTTCTTGTTGCTCTGCGCGACGCCGCTCCCACAAAGCAGACAGGCAAGGATTGCAGGCAGGAAGTTGCGTAGGAAATGCATTACGGCTTCGACCCACGATTCTAACAAGGTTGATAGAGTTAAGGTTTGGCGGCCACAACGATATCTCCGGCTCCCGCGCGCACCGCAAATTTCACGCGCTTTGCCTGGGGCGTGCTCGGCTGGAATCTGTTGGTAGTTTTATGGGGCGCATTTGTGCGCGCCAGCGGATCGGGCGCGGGATGCGGCAGCCATTGGCCGCTGTGCAATGGCGAAGTAGTCCCGCTCGCGCCTCGCATCGAGACCATCATCGAATTCACGCACCGCATGATGAGCGGCGTGTCTTTGGTCGCGGTCGCCGCGCTCTGGTTGTGGAGCCGGCGCAGCTTTTCGCATGGCGATCGAGCGCGCAAGATGGCGCTGGCGTCCGTCGCTTTTCTGATCACGGAAGCGCTGCTGGGTGCGGGCCTGGTGCTATTCAATTACGTCGATAAAGATCAGTCGGTCGGACGTGCATTCTATTTATCGCTGCACTTGGCGAACACGCTGCTGTTGCTGGCCGCGCTGGCCTTGACCGCCTGGTATTCGCGAGGCGCGGCTTCCACACCCGGCCGCCGATCACGTTTGGTTTTGGCCGCGCTACCCATCGCGCTAGTGGTGTGCGTCACGGGCGCCATCGCAGCTCTCGGCGATACATTGTACCCCGCCGCATCGCTCACCGAAGGGTTCCGCCAGGACCTATCCGGCGCTTCGAGCCTCTTGCTGCGTCTGCGCGTCCTTCATCCGGTCTTCGCCGTTCTCGGGGCTTTGTACTTCGCCGGCGCATCCATCGCGGTCCTGCGAACCAGCCACTCGCGATTGGCGATCTATGTTCTGATTCTAACGCTCACGCAGCTCTCGGCCGGCGCACTCAATGTGATCCTGCTCGCTCCCGTCTGGATGCAAATCACACACCTGCTGCTGGCCGATCTGGTTTGGATCGCGCTCGTTCTCTTGGCCGTCGAAGCCCGCACATGAATCTCAGCCGCTTCGGCAGCGCATTCGACTACTTGTACGCCGAGCAGCGCCGCGCTTTGCTCGACCGTCTGGTGGTGTGGGTCAGCATCGCGGGCTTCGTCATTCACCTGGGGCTGGTGTTTCTCGCGTCCACGCTTCCATCTCCTCCGGCCTCGATCGCGGCCGTCGGCACAAACTATCTCTCGGCCATCTACACGCCGTTCAGCTTCATCCTCTTCTATGAAGTGCTGATGCTGATCGCGGCGCTGCCACAATCCACCACGCAATCTATCGCGAAACAGTACGAGATCATCTCGCTGATCTTCATCCGGAGTTTCTTCAAGGAAATCGCCGAGCTGCACGGGATCGGCAAACTCGCCACCATGTCGCCCGACGTCGTGCCCGTGTTCGGCAACCTCGGCGCTGGATTGCTGATGTTCCTGCTGGTGACTGTCTTCTTGCACGCGGCGAGCCAAGGCACGCCCATCGCGCCCGGCACGGAGCGCGGTGAATTGGCAATCTTCATCGTGAGGAAAAAAGTGATCGCGCTGGCCCTCACCATTCTGCTGGTGACGCTCGCGGTCCGTCGTGTCATCGAGTTCGTCGGCTTTGCGGGCGGGCGCGAAAACATCAACTCATTTTTCTATACCGACGTCTTCATGGTCATGATTTTCACCGACGTGCTGATCGTGATTCTGTCGCTCGTGGTCTCGGATCGCTACGAGCTCGTCTTCCGCAACGCGGCGTTCGTGATTTCAACCATCCTGATCCGATTTTCGTTGACGGCCGAATGGCCCTACGGCGCGCTGCTGGCCTTGATGGGAATGCTGGTCGGCATCTTCACGCTAATCATTTACAACTATCACCGGCGCATCGGCCGAGCCCATTGATCGACGATTCTCTGCGCCAGCGCCGCGTGATTGCGCCCCAGATCGTGCCCCGCGCCATCGACTTCCATCAACTCGACCGGCGCCGGAATCAGCTGGATCGCGCTCCGCAGTTCCTCCAGCGATCCGAACGGATCGCGCGACCCATGCACGAAGATCACCGGCGTCTGTAATTTTGCAAAATGCGCCGTCCGTAATTGCTCCGGCTTCCCGGGTGGATGCAAAGGATACGACAGCAGCAACAAACGATCCACGAGGCCCGGCACTTCCGCCGCCAACATGCTTGACTGCCTCCCGCCATAGGAATGCCCGCCCAACCAAACCTCGCCAGGACGCTTTTCGCGCATCTTCAAGATTTGTTCGCGCAGCCCTTCGCGATCGCGCGCCGCATCACTCGGTCTGGGTGGGCCTTTTGCCCGCGCTTGTCGAAACGCCAGATCGTAACGCACCACTTCAACGCCTACTTCCGTGAATGCGTTCCCTAGCGCCACCAATAACGGAGCATTGCGATTCGATCCCGCGCCATGCGTGAGCAACAGTGAATTCATGCAAAAACAG
>DATHMO010000128.1:0-6516 GCA_035486995.1 Bryobacteraceae bacterium | reverse complement strand
TGGATTGCCGACCCAAACGTAGGCGGAGGAAGGGAAATCAATCCAGCGGCATTCACGATACCCACCGGCAAGGTGCAAGGAGATCTGGGACGAAACGCTCTACGCGGATTCGACGCAACCGAGGTGGATTTGACGCTGCGCAGGCAGTTCAGACTCCGGGAGCGGCTTGCTCTTCAAGCGCGAGCGGATCTTTTCAACATCTTGAACCACCCCAATTTTGGGAGCCCCATCAACTATCTCAGTTCTCCACAATTCGGGCAATCGACGCAGATGCTGGGAGCATCGCTCGGAAGCGGAGGACAGAATGGCGGTCTCAATCCGCTGTATCAAATCGGCGGCCCGCGCTCTGCGCAATTGGCCTTGAAGCTCCTATTCTGAGCGCTACAGGTGCGCAAGCCGAACGAACAACCCCGCGAGTCCGGCGCCGATCAGAGGACCAATCACCGGCACAACGGCGTAGCTCCAACCCGAACCCACCTTTTTGCCGAGCGGCAGAAGCGAATGGACGATGCGGGGTCCGAGGTCGCGCGCCGGATTGATCGCATAACCGGTGGTGCCACCCAAAGACAAGCCAATCGCCCACACCAAAACCCCCACCAGATAAGGTCCGAAGCCGGCGACCGGGCCGCCAATCGCGACCTTCTTTGAGAAGATTACGGCGACACCCAGGAGGAGCACAAACGTGCCGATAATTTCGCTGAGCAAGTTCGCCCCAATGTTTCGAATCGCGGGCATTGTCGAGAAACAGGCTAACTTCGTGCCGGGATCTACTGTTTCACGCCAGTGAGGCAGGAAGTGCAGCCACACCAGAAACGCTCCCAGCATCGCGCCCAGCATCTGCGCCCCGAAGAACGGAATGAATTTCGAAAAATCGCCGGTTTCGATCGCGAGTCCGAAGCTCACCGCGGGGTTAAGGGCCGCGTCCGGACTACCGCATGCGATGGCCGCGAACACCCCGAATACCACCGCAAAGGCCCAGCCCGCCGCGATCGCCAGCCACCCGGCGCCCTCCGCCTTGGACTTCTTGAGTAATACGTTAGCCACCACGCCATCACCCAAAAGGATGAGGACCGCGGTCCCTATGAATTCACCGAAACACTTCGCTGCCATCTTGATTTTCCTTTCCTGACGTATGACCGGCTCCGACAGCTCTTCACGCGGCCGAATCGATCCAGTCAAACGAACGAGTAACCGCCTTCTTCCACGAGCCATACATGGCTTCCCTCTGCTGCTGTTCCATATGCGGTTGCCAGGTGTGGTCGATGGCCCATTGCGAGCGCAGGTCTTCGAGGTTCTTGTAATAGCCAACCGCGAGTCCGGCGGCGTAGGCGGCGCCAAGCGCAGTCGTCTCTCGCACGACGGGCCTGACCACCGGCCGATTAAGAATGTCGGACTGAAACTGCATCAGCAGCTCGTCTTCCACCATGCCGCCGTCCGTACGTAGCGTGTCGAGCGCGATTCCGGAATCTTTTTCCATCGCCTCCACGACTTCGCGGGTCTGGAACGCCGTAGCTTCCAGCACGGCGCGTGCAAGATGTCCCTTATTGGTGTAGCGCGTAAGGCCGGCGATAATTCCCCGCGCGTTCGACTTCCAATACGGCGCGTACAGCCCGGAGAAAGCTGGGACGAAGTAGACGCCGCCGTTGTCCTTGACGGTACGGGCCAGGCTCTCGATATCGGCACTCTTTCCGATCAGCCCGAAGTTATCGCGCACCCACTGCACCAGCGCTCCGGTGATAGCGATGCTCCCTTCGAGCGCGTAGGCGGCCGGTTCCTTGCCGAGCCGATAGGCCACGGTGGTAAGAAGACCGAATTTGGATTGCACGGGCTTCTGGCCGGTATTCATCAGCAGAAAACAGCCCGTCCCGTAAGTATTCTTCGCTTCACCGGATCGAAAGCACGTCTGCCCCACCAGAGCCGCCTGCTGATCGCCCAGGATTCCGGCGACCGGGACACCCTTGAGGGAATCGAGAGTGGCGTTGCCATACACCTCGCTGCTGGCCGCAATTTTGGGCAGAATCTCGCGAGGCACGCCGATCACCTTGAGCAGTTCGTCGTCCCAATCCAGAGTTTCGAGATTCATCAGCTGGGTGCGGCTGGCGTTTGTGCAGTCGGTGAGGTGAATGCCTCCGCGTGGTCCGCCAGTGAGCTTCCAGAGGAGGAACGCGTCGATGTTACCGAAGAGGATTTCACCCGCCTCGGCGCGCTCGCGTACACCGGGAACGTTATCCAACACCCAACGAATCTTCAAGCCGCTGAAATAAGTGGCGAGCGGCAGGCCAGTCTTGGCCCGCAGGCGGTCGGGTCCGCCGTTGCGCTCCAAATCGGCAACATAGGAACCAACTCGAGTGTCCTGCCAGACCAGTGCGTTGTAAACCGGCAGCCCGGTCTTTCGGTCCCAGAGCACCGTGGTCTCACGCTGGTTGGTGATTCCGATCGCCGCCAGGTCCCCGGGGCGGAGGCCTTTCTGCTTCATGGCCGCTTCGATCACTTCTTCCGTCCGCCGCCAGATCTCGCTAGCGTCGTGCTCCACCCATCCGGGTTGGGGAAAAATCTGCTCGTGTTCTTTCTGCGCCACTGAGACAATCCGCCCTGCGCGGTCAAACACGATGAACCGCGTGCTGGTTGTCCCTTGATCGATTGCTCCAATATATGTAGACATTGTTATCTCCGTTAACTCCACAAAGCGAATTCGTCGGTTCGCGACGGCGAGGGCTCAGGCGCCTGCCCCGCGACCTCTAGCATATGGTTGATTTTGCCAACGTACTGATCGACTGCCGCGGTTTGTTCCGCCGCACTCCACCCTAGTTCGCTACCAAGCAGTTCGGCGGCGACAGAAGCTGCGCGAATGGCCAGGCGCCAACCGATTAATTGCAGACCGACACGCCGGGCGAGAACGTCTTCGAGGGTCACCGCCATTTCGTGCCGCGCGGCATACACCACCTGAGCTCGGATCGGCGCCTCGCCTTCCACCAACGGGAGCGCGAGCGAGGGATCGGACTCCGCCAGCTTCATGACGGACGCCGCGGCCGTTCCATACTTATGAGCGAGGTGCTGCGCCGTCGCAGCCGGCAAATGAAACTCGCTACTGAGCATCTCCCAGTAGTCCCAGCGGTAGTCCGCGGAACCGCTCAGCGGATGCTCCGGCGTTTGCGCCGGTGTAGTGGGCTCGCCGAGATACTGCTGAACCCTATCGATAGTCTCTTCTCCCATCAGCCGGTGCGTCGTCCACTTCCCGCCGAGAATGCTGATCAGGCCGCTTTCCGCATCGAACTCGACCTCGTCGTCGCGGATGAGCTTCTTGGTTTCCTTCACTCCCTGGGCCGAGACCAGCGGACGAACACCCGCGAAGCCGCTCACCACCTGGTCGGCGTGCAGGGGCGAACTCAAGTATGGGTTGAGCTGGCGCAGCAGATACTCGATTTCCTGCCGGGTCACAACCATCTCTTCGCCAGGGGTGTAGCCGGTATCGGTGGTGCCGACCAGGAGACGCCCATTCCACGGCACGGCGAAAATTACGCGGCCATCCTCAGTTTTGGGAACCAGGAGTGCATCGCTCTCCGGGAAGCCATCCAAAGGAAACAGTATGTGCACGCCTTTGCTGGGAGACATGCGCGGCGAGACCTTCGCCGATGCAAGCTGCCGTATGACATCGGAAAACGGGCCCGTCGCATTGACAAACGAGCGAGCAGCGATACGAATGGTCTGCTTGGAAATCTGATCCGTGACCACGGCAGCCGCGAGCATGCCATCCGCACGCCTTTCAAGCGACGTCACTCGCGCGTAGTTCAAAGCCGCACCGCCCAATTCGTCGAACGTCTCCACGAGGGCCACGCCATATCGAGCGTCATCGAATTGTCCGTCCGCGTACGCCACGGCGCCGGTCAGGCTTTTCGACTGCATTGCCGGCATGCGGAACAGCGCTTCCTCACGTGTCAGTATCCGGCTGGGAAGCAGGCTCGACTTGCCGGAAATCCAGTCGTACATCTTCATCCCGAGACCGTAGTAAAACTCATCGAAATGGGTGAAGCACGGGACCAGGAACTCCATGGTTCGCGTGAGATAGGGAGCGTTGCGCAGCATCAGTGCCCGCTCGCGCAGCGCGTTTTCTACGAGGCGATATTGATGAACGTCCAGATCGGTGATGGCTTCTTGTAAATATCGGACGCCGCCATGCGCCATCTTGGTGGACGCAGTGGAGGTGCCCGAAGCGAAATCGCCCGCATCGACAAGTACGGTTTTGAGGCCCCGCAGTTGCGCGTCCAGCGCGCAGCTCGCTCCCGAGGCGCCTCCTCCAATCACGCACACATCGAATGTGCCGTCCTTGATCTGATCGAAAGCCAGTTGACGAGTTTTCATGACGTTTTGTCCTTAGAGTGTGAAGCTGGTGCGGAAGCCCGCCACCACGGAGTTGTGTCCAAGCGGGTTGGCGCCCGTATCGAAATAGTACTGAAAGACTGGCTGGAATGTGAACCATCGCGCGACTTTCAACGCATAGTTCACTTCCACTGCCTTTTCGCTGCCAAAGAGGGGCAGCCCGGCGTCGGCGAACGCCTGATTCAAAGTGGGGCTGATCCTGGTGTAAACCACGCCGACAGATACGGTGTCACGTTCCCGGTGAGGAATCAACCCGTGGTATCGAAAGCCACCGGTGACCTGCGAATAGTCGCGCGTGAATTCACCTGGTGTCCAGTCGAACGCGAAGTTCACGTCAAGCCCGCGATCGCTCCCCGCAACGGGCCGGTAGATTCGCTGGTTCGCCATGACGTAGACGAGGTAGTTGGTCTTATTCTGAGCGCCGGTCACGATGTCGGAGAATTGGCCCGGGTTGATTGTGGCGCCCAGCTTGTAAGTTCCGGGCCATGACTTAACGCCGGGTGAGGACGTCGGATCGAAGTTGTATCCAACTTCCGTGGCTATCACCGGCGAATCCTTGAAGCGGAAGTGAAATCCGTTTGTATCCTCCTGATATGGATTCCGGTTGCCGGAGAAGATCGCCCCCTTCCAGTAGAAGTGGCGCGAGGGGACGATCCGGATTTCCGCCGCGGGAGTGCCTGCGGGATCGAACGATTCGTAGTCGGCCGGGAACAGATTTCCGATGGCGTATCCGAGAGGCTCAAGAATATAGGAAGCTCCATCGGCCTGAATCCCATAGAAGTCCAGACCCGCGAACTGCCCGAGCCGCACATAGAGCTTATTATTCAGCAGCGCCTTCTCAAACCACCAGGAGTCGAGCCGCGCGGTGTTGGCGCTTACCAGGCTACTGGGGTTGGCGCTGCTACCGATGTAGGCGCCCATATTGCCGCCGGCCTGCCACAAGCCGGTGATATGAAAGGTCAACCCCGGTACGAGTTCGGCTTTACCGAAGTCGAAATCGGCGGTGGCGCGCACGCGGCTCCAGTTGGCATCGTCGCCTTTCTGGTTGACGAGGAAATCATTGACTGAGATGAAATTGAACGTGAGGCCGAGATTGGCCAGCCTGGTTCTTTCTCCACCCCAATCGCCAAACATGTATGGGCTGTTGGCCCATGCACTGGCATCCGAGTCGTTGAGTGCCTGTCCATGGGCCGAGATCGAGAGACCAGCGATAAAGACGGTAAGTGTCGCTGCTCTCGAGAACTTGGAGAGTGTGTGTCTCATGCCATTGCTAAATGCACACCCGGTGCCATCGGAGCATCGGCCTACCGAAAATCCGGAAGGCACAGGCGCACAAGGTAGTTACGCTGCGGAGCTTTTTCGGTCATCTGTCGTTTCATGTGACGAAAGACGGCCCGCTGAGTCAGCATCGAATACGCCTGATGGAGACAGGTCGCCGGCGTCGTGATACCAACCGTCGCTTCTGTGCCCATAGCCAGGGGAGTGATGCTGTTGTCGTAGATTGATTATTGGCGCTCGACGGTTCGTAAGGGCCGGTAGCGGCATACGGAGGTTGCGTCGTTCATGGCCTCGGAAGTCGCGCCGGTGCCCTTACTTGTACACAATTGCATCCACCAAGCGCGTTTGGCATTGTAAAACACGGTTTGGTCCACGGAAACTCCTTGAAATCCTCAACAGTCGTGGCTTAAAATCACCTCGCCACAGTCGATTGACGAAGCATGGAAGGAGATCCGCGATGAAGATCACCGGTCTTGCTTTAGTTTTCGTTGCCTCTTGTGTTTGGGGCCAAAATACCGCAGGGGGCACGGGTCCGTTCCAGGTAGTGATGGAGGAGGACTCCACTCTCCCGGCGCACACGGTGTATCGGCCGGCGGATCTGGCGAAATTGCACGGGAAGAAACTCCCCATCATCGCTTGGGGAAACGGAGGTTGCATTGGTGACGGCGCTGCTTTTCAAATTTTTCTGAAGGAGATCGCATCGTACGGCTTCCTCGCGATTGCGAGCGGCGCTAAGGGAACGGGCGCTCCACCTCCTGGAGTCGGCGGGACCCCGGGACGACCTCCAGCCGGACTACCCGCTGGCCCACCGCCCGGCGGATTCACTACGTCCTCCCAATTGATCGATGCCATTAACTGGGC
>DATHMO010000127.1:0-3898 GCA_035486995.1 Bryobacteraceae bacterium | reverse complement strand
CGTGCAATCGCAATGAAAATGGATCTTAGCGACATCTGGTGGTATGTCGCACCGCGCGTTTCGCCAAAGATCGATCGAATTCGTTGCGGGGTGAGGCCGTCGCTGAATCCGCTTTCTACGAAGCGAATCGCAGTTTCCGATACGTCAACCTGGAGCCAGGTCGAAGGCCAAGGATCGACGATCGGTGCGGGCGCATGTAGGGAGACTTCGACCTCCCGAAAGCGATCGGACAACGACTCCATCTCCTCCGAAAACAACAGCTTTCCCTCCTGCAGGTATCCCACGTGGCTAGCCAAACTTTCGATCTCTAACATGTCGTGCGAGGAAATGAAAATCGTGGCTTCTGCGGTGCGCTCCGACAAACTCTGTACCAACTCGTCGCGAACCAGCGGATCCAATCCGGAAAACGGCTCATCGAGGACGATCAACTTTGGACGGTAAGCAAGAGAACTGGCGAGTGCGGCCTTCATCCGCATGCCCCGTGAAAGAGCTCGTAGCTTATGATCCAGCGGCAGGTCGAAATTCCGGAGCAATTCCGCTTCGAGTTGTCGATCCCAAGTCGGATAGAACGGCCTCATATAGCCAAGGAAGTGGCGGACGGTCATCCAGTCGGGCAAATCCTGATTTTCTGATATGTAGCCAATCGACAAGAAGGCATTGCCCGCGAGGTTCCTCGAATCGATGCCCAATACTTCGGATCGCCCTGACGTCGGGTACAAAATATTCAGCATTGTTTTGATTGCCGTTGTTTTGCCTGCGCCATTCGATCCGACGAGAGCATAAATCGAACCCTGGGGAACGTCAATGTTGAGTCCGCGCAGGGCGTCGACTGAGCGAAACCGCTTCACTAGATTCTCCGCGCGGATAATGATGGGCATGCTCTTTGGGCTCTTCAGAGGTGAGGGTTGGCTCGGGGCGTTGCTCGGGATTCCATTGTCGTCCTATTCAGCTCTGAGTAAGCCAACATTATACGGCGTCACGCCCATAAATAATCCTGTGATGGCACCAACGACGGCGCACGCGAGTCCGCAGGTGAGTTGGGGCTCTTCGCGCAACGGAACTGCGGCGAACTGAGGGGTTTGGCGCAATGGCGTCGTAGTGGCTAGGCTACCGCGGCGAAGTGATTGGTTTTTCGCGTGCTGTCGTGGTTGGTAACGGAAAGGAGAACAAAACCGTGTTCTCAATCGTCGAACTGAAGACTATGACTCTGGACTATGGCATCCCTGGCTTTTCCCCAACACTGGTGCTGCTGCTGTTTGCGCTGATGTTTGCGATCGGGATGATCCCGTATGCGTTGCTGTACGTTTCGCTTCGGGACAAGAAGGTTGCGGAGGCAGTGCGGGTTTCGCATGCCCCAGGGTTTGCACGAAGAATCGCTGCCTGGGTGCACGTGCACCGGCATCCGGAACTGCTGCACCACTAGCTCAGTTCGCTGCGCCGAGCCGGGCGGTGGCGCATTCCTCGGCGACCTTGAGAAAGTTCAGCGCTTTTGCATTGCCGACGATATAGGGATTCGGAGTGCCGGGCGCGCGGTGGGCGAGCATCGGCAAGTTGATCTTGGAGCGATCCCAATCGGTGTGGTTGGCGAGGATGACATCGGCACCGGCCTGCTTCACGATCGCGCTAAATCGCTGCGCGGAGTTGATGTAGAGCTGCACGCGCTCTCGGTCCGGATTGAGTCCCACGCCGCCCCAGAGAGCCGCCAGGTGCGGCGTTCCGTTGTCCCTGACCGGAAACAAAGTGGAGATGGTGCCGGGCGTGTGGCCGGGCGTGATGTAGAGCGTCAGCGTGGTGTCGCCGAGCGTCAGTTTCTGCCCGTCCGCGGCTTCGATGTCGCGTTTCGGTTTCGCGCCGAAGGTTCGCTTATCGAGAACATCCCAATCGGCGGGCGACATGATCACTCGCGTCCCGTAATGCTCTTGCAGGAACCGCGCGCCACCATCGTGATCGGGGTGCGCATGACTGACAACGGCGTATTTGATGTTGGCAGGGTCCAGACCCAGCTTCTTCATCCCGCCCGCGACTTCGTCTTCCACCGAATAATCAAAGATGGTGTCGAGGACGATGATGCCTTCGGACGTAGTGATCGCCCACACCGCGTATTCGGATTGGCCGAAGAAGTAGAGATTGTCGAAAACCTTCACCGGTTCGGCGTACCACGTGGACTTGTCGGGCGGACCGGGCGGCCGCTGTGCGCCAGGTGCTCCGGCGGGGCGCTGTGGTGGTGCTTCCACTGCCGCGCGGGGACCTCTGGGGCCCGGCCCGTAGCATTGAAACTGGAACAGATTTTGAAAATCATCGCCGGCAGCGGCTTTCGCGGCGGCAATGTGTGCGTCGGGAGTGTCTTGAGCCGAAAGAGTGAGAACGGCGAACAGCAAGCCAAGTGTCGTGATAACTCTCATCAGATGCCAGATTACATGATATGTTCAAACGATGAAGCGAATTCTGGCAGGGATTGGGATCGGGATCGGCCTGATGCTGAGCCCGGCGGTCGCGCAGCAGTCCACTTGGACGCCGCCCAAGACCGCGTGGGGCGAGCCGGACTTGCAAGGCATCTGGCCGCTGAATCATCTGATCGCGACGCCGTTCCAGCGCCCGGAGAAATATGGCGATCGCCGGTTGCTGACCGATGAAGAATTCGCCGCCGCGCAAAAAGCCGCGCAGGCGCGCAACAAACGGTTCGAGTCAGGAGCGATCCCGCAGGCCGACTCCGGTACCGAAGTGCTGCGGCTTACATCGCTGATGAGCGAGCCAGCGAATGGGCGCTTCCCCGCGCTGACGCCCAAGGGCCAAGAGATGTACGAGCACATGCACGGCAGCTACAAGCCGGGCCAGACGGTGTTCGATAGTCCCAACGATTTCGATAGCTGGGATCGCTGCATCACGCGCGGGATGCCAGTTTCCATGGAGCCCCGCAACTACAACAACGGCGTTCGGATCATGCAGACTCCAGGCTACGTTCTGATCGTGCTCGAAATGGCGCACGAGGTTCGCATCATTCCGACCGACGGGCGTGCGGCGTTGGATCCGGCGATCAAGGAGTGGATGGGCGAGTCGCGCGGGCACTGGGAAGGCAACACGCTGGTGGTCACGACGACGAATTTTAACGGCAAGACGGATATGACGAATGCCGGCGTTCCCGGATCGCCGCCGCTCAACCCGGCGTCGGAGAATATGCGGATCACGGAGCGTTTCACGCGAACGGCCGAGGACACCATCGATTTTGAGATGCGCGTGGAGGACCCGGAGGTGGTGGTAAGTCCATGGGCGGTGGCCTATCCGCTGAAGCTGGACAACAAGTATCAAATGTTCGAGTACGCCTGCCACGAAGGGAACACGGCGATTCGGGGTTACATCGAGACGTCGCGGTTTGAGCGGGCGCATAAGACGGCGAAGTAAGTAGTCTCCGGAGCAGCGTCGGGAAACATTGTTGCCCACCGCCCGTCTAATATCCGAATGCGGTCCTTGTCCGCAGGATGGTTTCCGGAGGGTATTCTATGAGCCGATTTCTAACTGTTGGTGCAATCCTGGCGTCGTTCGCACTAACCGCTGCCGCTCAGGACTGGTATCACGATCGCGACGAGCGTTACCGCGGCGAAGACTGGCGCCCCCACCTATTTATGCAGGTGAGGACCGATCTGGAGCACGTTTGGGACGGCCGGGCCGCCGACCGTGAACGCGAGCGTCTGGGCAAGACCGAAGAAGAGCTGACCAAAATGCAGGTGGATCTCGATCACGGCCGTTGGGACAATGGCATCCTCAACGACGTGATTGATTCCATCCGAAAATCATCGAACGATGATCGCCTTCCGCCGAAGGATCGCGATGTATTGGCCGATGACCTGGTGCGTCTCAAGGAATTTCAAGACAGCCACAATCACTCGCATTAAGCGCGGCC
>DATHMO010000126.1:0-63514 GCA_035486995.1 Bryobacteraceae bacterium | reverse complement strand
GAAGGGTTTGTTTCAGCGGGCGGTTGTGGAGAGCGGTGGCTCCAACATCGACAGAGTTGGCTTAGCTCTCACTGCACGCGGGCTGGGTGACGCCGAAGCAGACGGGCAGAAGTTCGCGGACTCGAAGGGTGCAAAGTCGCTCCAACAACTGCGCGGCATGAGTTGGCAAAAGCTGACCGAAGTCGCACCAGGCGGACCTTTCGCGTCTGGCCTGCGCTTCGCGCCGATCGTGGACGGGTATTCGTTGCCGGCTCCAGTTCGTGAAATTTTTGCGCAGGGAAAACAGAACGATGTTGTGACACTGACGGGCGCGAATAAGGACGAACTGGGCGGATTTGGACCTCCGCAAGGGCCAGTAACAGCCGAGTCATTTCGGAAGCAGGCACAACAACGTTATGGAGCAGAGGCGAATGTTTTCCTGGAACTCTACCCTGCGGCCACCGACGAGCAGGCGAAGGTTGCGCAGAACCAGAGCGCCCGGGATCAGGCGCTGGTTTCCATGTACCTGTGGGCGAAGGAACGGTCCAAGACGGCGAAGACTAAGGTATACGAATACTTGTGGGACCATGCCCTGCCTGGGCCGGACGCCGAACGTTTTGGGGCGTTCCACACCTCGGAAGTTCCTTACGTGATGAACACCCTGTACAGGTCGGATCGTCCGTTCACCGATGCCGACAGGAGAATCGCCGGCATGATGTCTTCGTATTGGGCAAATTTCGCCGCCACAGGAGATCCGAATGGCAAGGATCTTCCGCGCTGGCAGGCGGTTGGCGATGAAACGGAAATCATGGAAGTAGGCGATAAAACCACACCGATTGCGGTGGCGGGTACTCCAGCCAAGTTCAAGTTCTTCGAAAAATATCTGCTCGAGAAATAGAACTTTAGTTGCGGTGTTTCACCAGGGCCGCACGGGCCCGCTTTCGCATCATCGATTCGAACGAGACGCGCGGCACGTTAATCAGCTTGCGCATTTCAGCGTCGCGGAGCAGGCGTTGGGTAGCGTTTGGCATGCGTGAAGCGGCCCGCTCAAAGGCGGCCGACGACGCCTGGTACATTCCGGCGATCGCGCGGTAGTAACCCTGCTGTCCCTTTAACTTTTGGCAGCCGATCACCAACGCGGCAAGCACCTCATCGTTCTCCTCCAGATTGGCGACCACCCCACCCCAATCATCCAGGAATGGACACAGCGGGAGTAACGTGGCAGGCGAGCGCCTTAGCGCCTTAACAGGACGGAGCGGATAATGCCGATGACCCTCGGCCGAGAGTCCCGTGTCCTGATACATGCGAACCGCAAGCTCGAAGCGGCCGATCGTCTGGAAGTGATTCATGAGCGGCAGCGTTGCAGGCGTCTTCTTCCAGAAGCCCATGCCCTGTGTGAGATCGCCCCGATTGTGGGCCATCGTCATCGCCAAACGCAGCAGGTCGAGTTCGCCATCGCGCTCAGCGGCTGCCTCATCGAAAACAGCTTGTTCCCTAGCGATCTCGGCTTCGATGGCGGCTTGTGCTTCCTCCGCCGACGCATTGTCGCCGAGTTCCAGCATTCGTCCCAGGCCGCCCGCGATGGCGCTCCAGTGTTCCCCGTTGTGGCCGCTGACGCCGCGAACCGCACGGGTGGAGATGCCGTCCTCCGTCCATCCGCGCGCGGCGAGCGCAAATCGCAGCATCGGCTTCAGCACTTCAACATCGGAGGTTTCGCGCCACGCCATCCCGCGGATTTTCGTGTCTACGTCAGTAGGCACGAACGTCGCAACAGTGGCATGATGACAGGCCAGGCAAAGAGCGAAGTAATCCTGGAGCTGCTCAGAATGGTGAAGGTCGGGGCGAAGAATGTTTTCCCAGTTCGCCAAGACGCGGAGGAAACCATCTGGACTATCTCCCATTTCGATCAACCTGCCGGGTTCCCGCACTGGCATGCGGGCTTGGAGAAACGGCGCGGTGTTACGAACCTGCGATAGCAGAGTCTCCGGAGAAATCCATTTCTCCCAGGCCTCCCGCGGCGTTGCAGTCAGTGAATCCGGCAACTTATTAGATTAATATGACGCGGCATGAGACCACGGCGGCGCAAATCGGGAAAGATGATGTCGCGAAGGCTCGGTGCCAGCAGCTCGGCATCATCCTCGGGACCGAACCAGACCAGCCCTTCGATTTCCGCGTGCGCAACGGGCACGCCTTCCAGATCTCCCGAGTACAGTTCGATCCTTACCGTCTTCCCGTCCTGTCCCGCCGCAGGGCTTTCGTAAGCGTCGATGTAGCGAAGGTTCAAGACTTCCACGTCGCCCAATTCTTCGCGACATTCGCGTCTCAGGCATTCTTGCGCGGCCTCATCAGGTTCCAGCTTGCCGCCTGGCAGAATCAGTAGCGAGGTCGTGTGCTTTTTGCGGCAGAGCAGAACGCGCCCGTCTTTCACATGGAATAATCCGATTTTGTGAATGTCGGCCATCTATTGCAGGATCGGGAAATGTTCAAAGTCCTCGGCCACGAAGAGGCTTCCTTCGGTGACTCCCGCGGGAGCATGGCGCCTCAATTCACTCGCGAGCCGATCTGCGCTCATTTCGCCCGCGAGAAAGGATCGGAACGCGCCCGTGACATGTTCAACTTCCTGAGCCGATTCATGCACGAATTCCAGTCGAAAATGGCGAATGCCCACTGCCCGCCACAATTGGATGTGTGCGCTAGCCTCCTGAGCCTCCGCGCCGAAGACCGTATTCCTGCATCCGACG
Source organism: Bryobacteraceae bacterium (assembly GCA_035486995.1). GTDB lineage: Bacteria > Acidobacteriota > Terriglobia > Bryobacterales > Bryobacteraceae > Palsa-89. Next base: position 60,794 of record DATHMO010000126.1, on the reverse strand, counting down.
TCGGCGAGTACAGGATGCGCACGGCCTTGTGGGTCTTTGAGCGCCACCCGATGTTGTTCGCACGGCCGGCCGCAATCGCGGTACGTGGTGCCGGTGGAAAGGAAGCGGCAAAATACGCAATGCTCGGTGTGGAAGACGGGCAGATGTTGATAGGCTATGGCTTCCAGCCGCTCTGGACCGATGGTCTGGGCTAAGATCGAGATCTGCTGAGCATTGAGATCATGCGTCGGGGTGAGCCGCTCCAGGCCCAATGCAATATAGGCTTCAGCCGTGAGCGTGTTGGCGGCATTGAGGCTGAAGTCGCCGATCAATGGTTGTCTCGCGGCACCCTGAACGGCGTGCAGAATGCCGGTGCTGCGAACCAGAATCGGGCATTGAAGACTTACCAAAAAGTCAACGATGCGGCTCTCGCCGGGCTTCAGAATGCGCGGGCTGGCGACCCGAACCTCAACCCCAGCGGCCTTTACGCGTTCGACAGAAGGGCGCAGGCCGTAGAGGTCCAGATAATCCAGTGTGATGCTGTCGGGTTTGGCGGCGATCGCGGCTTCCGTCTGTTCGGGGCTCCGGACCAGAAGATGGAGTTGAGCGGAAGCTGCCGCGGAACGATGTATTTCTCGTCGAAGCTCGGGCGCCGTGAGAATCGATCGTGCTGGAGGGCGCGACTGGAGATCCTGGAGTTTTTCGACTGCCTCACGCCGCATGCGATTCAACAGCGACACAGCTACGAAAACCGAGCCCGTGATTTCAGTGCTGAGTTCCGCGAGTTCATACGGTGTGTTTCCGAGCCTGCCGAGTTGCTCTTTCAATGTCTCTTCGGTAAGCCCGCGATTCTGCGCCGCGCTCAGTGGGGCAGGTGATTCCACCGTGACCGAATGTCCGTTCTGCAAGGTCCAGCGCGTATGGAGCGGCCGGTTCTCTTGCGCCGTCGCGTGTATTGAGAGCTTCTGCTTTGCTACCGGCGCCGCCGGATCAAGAAATGGACGTGCCGCGCGATCCAGTTCGGGGTCGTGCGTGCGCCACACCAGATCTCCGGCGCGGATGCGGCGGCAATTCACCGCATTGTTCGCGAAGCTGAGCTCCAGCGCGTCATCCAGTTGCGGCGCCACGTGGTACAGACGGCCGCCTTCCTCGGCTTCCTCCGGGCTGCGCCAATCGGCGGCATCAAACACGACGCCGTCCCCAGCTTTTAACGGAGCGATCTTGTGCGCAGCCGCGGGCTTCACAAATATGCTTGCATTTTGGACCGCGGTGACCGTTGCTATCAACACGCCGCGATGGCGCGGGCTACGGCCATTCACCACGCTTTGATGGTTCACGCCGGTGACGAAATGCGGACCCAGTCCGCGCGAGTAAACTTGCTCGAGCTCCAGCTCCTGATGCGCCGTGACGGACAATGGCCGATTCGCCCACGCGTCATCGACGGCCTGCCGGTAAACCCGCGTGGTCAGGGCAACGTAATCGGCAGCCTTGTAGCGGCCTTCGATTTTCAGACATCTCACCCCGGAAGCGATGATCTGGGGCAAGTGGTGCAGCGCCGACAGATCGCCTGGAGAGAGCAAGTAACGCGCGTCAGCCAAGGGTTTTGGAGCGCCATCGACCAGCATTTCGTAAGGCAGCCGGCAGGCCTGCGCGCACTGCCCTCGATTGGCACTTCGTCCGCCCCATGCCTCGGATGAAAAGCACTGGCCGGAGTACGCGACACACAACGCCCCGTGCGCGAAAATCTCGAGATCGGCGCCAGTCTTGGCATAGATGGCGGCCACTTCTTCCAGTGACAGTTCACGAGCTAATGTGACGCGATCGGCGCCCTGCGATAGAGCGAACTGAACGCCCTCCGCACTGGTGATGCTGGTCTGCGTGGACGCGTGAAGTTCCAACTCCGGAGCAATCTGACGGGCCAGTTTGAGTATGCCGATATCCTGCACGATTAGAGCGTCGACACCGGCTTCAGCAATGCAACCGATCAGGCGCGCAGCTTCAGCGAGCTCATGTTCGAAGACCAGCGTGTTGAACGTCAGACAGCCCCGCACGCCGCGGCGGTGCAGCGTACGCATGGCTTCCGGCAGCTCGCTTAGTTCAAAGCCAACTTTCGCACGAGCGGTGAAATGTTTGAGGCCGAAGTAGCACGAGTCCGCTCCCGCTTCGATGGCGGCGTTGAGCTGCGGCCAGTGTCCGGCCGGACTCATTACTTCGGGTTTCCTGGCTAACGGCATCGTGTCTAACTAAAGCGTAGCGCGCCAACCCGAAGTTGGACAGGCTGATCAGAATTGGTATTCGGTTGGCGTGATGCCCTTGGCCCGCAGATACATCTCCGCCGACGCGCGATGGTGAGTTGTATGGTCTAGCATGGCCATGAGCAATTCCAGCCCGGTCATGCTGCCCTCTTCGCTCTTATACGTTTTGGAGAGCTGTTCCGGCGTCAGTTTCGACACTTGAGCGATGGCGGCATCAAACGAAGTGCCGATAAACGCGATCACATCCTTCTTGTTCATTGAGGCGGGCTTGGCCGGATTCGGCTGTGTACCGGACAACGGCCCGACGAAAACCGAGAGGGATTGCGACAAGTGAACCATCTGCTCAGCGAAGCTCATTTGCGGAGGCGTGAGCTTGAAATCGTAGGTGGATTCCGGCATCTGGGCCGCGACCTTCAACGTAAAATCGCGCGAGATCTTCAGATGTTTTAGCACGATCGCTTTGACGTCGGTTTGGGCGGCGACTGGCATGGTGGCGGCGAAAACAACTGCGAGCATCAAGCCGGTGGAGCGCATTTTCTGGAAGGGCATAGCTAAAGTATCTCATTCGAGGCGTCTGCGGTTGTTGCTGCCTGAACAACCCTCGGGCATCCATCTCTAGCGGGGATTCTGCCTACCCCGATTGCGATTTCCCATCGTGAAGCGCCTTCTTCCAAAAAAATCCCCGGCGTAGGTGGTCAATACCATGCCTCGCGCCTCCAGGAACTCGCCGCGAATCGAGCCGAGCGCATCGATGCCGCCCAGCTCCGGCATTTGCAAGTCCATCAGTGTCACTCCCCCTCCGCTCCAGATGGTCAGTTTTGCTCCGATTTGTTGGTGCGCCTAGGCGTGGCTAAAGGCGTTTCGCAGCGGCTCGCGAGCAATACGGTAAACCTCGTCTAAAATGATCGGATGCAGATCCTGCGCCGGACCCTCCTACCGCCCTAATTGCCCAACGTAATGTCCGAGGCGGGTTTCCACGTCGCCCGGTTTGTGAAAACCCTGCTGCATCAGTTTGTTGATTCTTACCTCAGCAGCCGGCCGCTTCACCGAGGCAAGAAACGCATCCCATTCGGGCGCGATCTCGACGTCGGGCGGCAGGCTCGCTACGTCAACGAGCCGCTTGGTTTCCCGAATAGCGTCCTTATCGAAGCTTGCGATGCGGGTTGCGAGCGCGTCAACAAATCCATCCAGCTCGGCATCGGGCAACGAGCGATTCACGTACCCGTAGAGCTCGGCCAGGTCACCGGGAATATCGTCCGCTCCCAGCAGGACCTCGAGAGCGCGGCCTCTGCCCATCAGACGTGGCAGGCGCGCCATGGGTCCACCGCCGGGCACCAGAGCGGCGCCCACCTCCCACTGCGACAGGACAGCCTTCTCGCGGCTGGCGAACCGCATGTCGCTGGCCAGCGAGAGTTCGCTGCCGACGCCAGTAGCGCGCCCCCGAATCATCGCGATGGATACGACCGGCGCACGGCTGATGCGCACCAGCATGTCCGGTAGCTGCTGCAGTCCCGTGGGGCCGGGAGGGAGGCTGGTTGTATCTTCCGGTTTTGCGAGGAAATCGTAATGGGTGAGGAAGAAGCCTTCGACTGCGCTGTCAAACACAACAACCTTCAGCGACGCGTCGGTTTCTAGCGCCGTGACAATTGCGTTCAATTGCGGAATGGCTTCCGGGCCGAAGATATTGAGCGGCGGGTTATCGAACGTGACCCGCCAGTACATTGGCGAGCGCTTTACAAGGCGGATCTGTTCCGTGTTTGCCTGCGTGCCATTTCGGTGTTCCATGCTGCCTGGTGGGGCAACCGCAGGGCCATAGGTAAGGTGCTGAAACATTTGGGCCACCGGGAAGCCGCCCGTGAGGATGTCCGCAATCGGAGTCGACAGCCCGACTCGATGGTTATGGAAACCTATCCACCGCTATTTAGCGGGCGTGGCGTTCGCTTCGTTCGACAGCGCGCTGGTCCCTCCGGCATCCACTGCGGCCACCTTGAAGAAATACTCGGTGCCGTCTGTGAGACCAGTATTGGTGAAGGAAGTTGACGTGATTCCAGTTGCGACTGGAGTTCCGCTCTCAGTGCCCGCGGCCGTTCCCCGATAAACGTTATAAGAAGTCGCTCCGGCACTGGCCGTCCACGATAGCGTGACTCTTCTCCTTCCAGGCGTGGCGGTAAGTCCGGTTGGCGCGAGAGGTGTGCTCACCTCGGGTTGCGTGGTGGCTTCATTAGATAGCGCGCTGGTGCCTCCGGCATTCACTGCCGCCACTTTGTAGAAATACGTTTGGCCTCTCGTCAAGCTAGCGTTCGTGAAGGACGTCGTCGTGATTCCAGTCGCGATCGGCGTTGTGCCCTCGCCCCCTGAGGTCGTTCCGCGATAGACGTTGTAGGATGTCGCTCCGCTACTGGCACTCCATTCTAGGTTCGCCCTTCTGGCTACTTCGGTGACCGTTAGTCCGGTCGGCGCGGCAGGCGCGGTGACCTGAGGCGCGACTGGCATCGCGAAGACCTCGTTCGACATGCCGCTGGTCCCGCTGGCGTTCACCGCAGCGACCTTGTAGAAGTACTTGGTGCCGTCAGTCACGCTGCTGTCGACATACGACGCGGCGGTGATCTTCGTCGCGAGCGGCGTCGCGCTTTCGCCACCAGCGGCCGTTCCTCGGTAGACGTTGTAGGACGCCGCACCCGCACTCGCGCTCCAACTCAGGCTGATTTGACCAGTACCCGCCGTTGCACTCAGACCCGCCGGTACGGGCGGTGGCTGTGCGCTTGAAATCGTGATCGATCCGGCCGATCCGTTCCAGTAATAGTTAGTCGCCCAAGTTGAGTTGAAGACGCCGATGTCCACCGAATACGTACCGGTGGCCAAGCTGGCGGACGAATTCCACGTGTAGGAAAACTGCAGCTTCTGGCCCGCCGCGAAGTTTTGGCCGGTCCAATATGTCGTCATCGCCGCATTCCCGGATTTGTCGAAAACCTGCAATTCCACGATGGAGTTGGAAAGCGCGCCAGTGCCGGTGTCCGTCACCGAAACGGCGATGGTGGTGGAGGCACCGGGTGCGAACGTCGACGGAGTTGGAGTCGCGGATGAGGTGAACGTCAGATTTGAATTCACCGTGATGGCCGCAGCGGAGGAATTCCAGCTCCAGGTTTGGAAGGTCGAACTGAAAACCCCGATTTCAACTGTGTAAGTGCCAGCCAGCGCGGGAACGAGGCTGACCGAGTACGGATGCGTTTGACCGGAGGTGAAACTCTGCCCTGTGAAGTTCTGCGTCAGCGCGGTGGCGCCGTTCGGATCGAGCACCATGATCTGTACGACGCCATTCGTCAGAGTATTGGCCGTGTCCTTCACGGTTGCGCTGATCGAGGTTGAAACACCCTGGGTCACGGGATTCGGAGTCGCGGTTGCCGACGAAGTAAACGTGGGCGGCACTAGCGGAGTCGCAGAGACCTGCGTCGAGTTGGGACTCGTGCCAGCTGAATTCGTGCCCGTGACCACGTAATAATACGTCGTGCCGTTGGTGAGACCGGAATCCGTAAAACTGGTCGGTGAGCTGCCCAAGCTCCCAACCGTTGTATAAGGGCCGCCGCTCACGATCCCGCGTTTCACGGTGTAGCTCGTTGCTCCGCCCGCGCCATTCCAGGTGAGCGTCACGGTGCCGCTGCCGACCGTTACCGCAAGTCCGGTAGGCGCGCTGGGCGGCGAGAGCGTGTTTCCCGAAGGGATGACAAACAGCGTGATGCTTTGGGATGGCACCGTAGTCGAAACGGAATTGTTCGCGACAGTCAAATCCGCCAAGCGCGCGATCGAAGTCTGCGATGCCGAATTGATCTGCCAGGCCTGTGCGGTCCCGCTAGTCGCAAAGTTCGCCAGGCTCACGGTTACCGGCGTGCTGCCTTGCTGCTTGTTGATCACCATCACGGTCAACGCGCCGTCGGAATCGCGTACGGACGCAAACGCCGAGAGATCGTCGGGATTCGTAACGTCGGCCTCCACGCTGGTGTCACCGAACGTTGAGTTGTTGCCGTCATAATTGCGGTAGATCTGGCTGGCGAGATAGGTGACGTAGTAAGTGGCCGGCGTCGTACTTGTGTTCGTTGCCACCGTCCAGCGCGTAGCCAGATCGAAACCCTCGCGTCCGTAGATGCCGAGCACATCGGCCTGCGTCGTTGCGCCGTTAAGATTCGGCTCGTCGCCCCAATTGTATTCGGTGCAAGCGATTTCGAGACCCGGATAATACTGGTTCACCATCGCTTTCATGGTGGGAATCCAGTTGATAACGCGGCCGTTGATGCCGATGTCGCCATACCAGGACGGATCTTGGAAGGTGGGATCCCACAGGATGCGCGTTTCCTGATTGCGATACTGCTGGCCGGAGAGAGAATCATCGCTGCTGCCAGGAGCGCCGTTGTAGCAGTGAACGCTCAAGACGTCGATGAGCTGCGTTCCGGTTTGTTGCTTATAAGCGTAGAGCTGCTGCAGCAACCACGGGTAGTAGTAAGTCTGGTTGTGCGTGTTGTAGTCAGAATTGGCCGCGCTCGATCCGTTGGCTTGATCGAAACCGCTGGCGAACATCGCCCACCAGCTCCATTCTTCCGGGCCGATGATCTTCGCCGCCGGATCGACGGATTTGATCACGCTCGCATAGGCGACAATCTTGTCGTACAGCTCCTGGTAGGTGGTCGGGTTGGGGTGAACATCGCGATGCGTGGAATACCATAAAGACGGCTCGTTATCGAGCACGTAATATTTGATGCCGGTGGAAGTTGTCGCCGAACCATACGTCGCTACAAAATGCTGCAGCCAACCTTGCTGGATCGCCGTACTGTTCGCGACGCCAGTGTCGAGCGGGTTATTGCCCGTGATGTCCTTGCCAGTAGCCGAGCTGACGCCGTTGCCCGCATCGGAATTCCAGGGATCCGTCGCGGTCTGTGCCCCGTACTTCAGCACCGAAAATCCTTCCAGCGTACTTCGATTCGAACCGAGGTTCGCCAGGTAATCGATCATCGGGATGGTGAATAGCGGCTCGGCTCCGGTGTTGGCGCGCGTGGTTGCGACGTAGGCATCGGCCGATCCTGCGGGCGTGCCGCTGCCATCCGAATACGTTTCGAAATACCAGTCGGCGCCGGCCGAGTGCGCATCGATCTGCCAGTTGTAGCGGCTGGTGGCGTCTCCGCCCCAACGGTTGAGCGGCGCATTCAACGTGGTCATGTCGTGCGCGTCGCCATAGGCGATGCCATAGATGTTGGGATTGATCGCACGCCGGTTGGAGTTGGCATCCACGTTCACCGTCGTGGCCGGATTCTGCGCGAAGCCGGGCGCCGCACTCAAGAGCAACATCGCCGCAAGACTCACACGATGCGTCAGCATAATCTTGACCAATCGTAGTTCTAGTACTTGGGGTTATCAATAGACCGAATTGCTTAGGGGGCGATCGAGGAATTTGCCCTAGGGCAAGCTCGCGGGCCTAAACTAACAGAAGATGACTTTCCATCGCCGCAGTTTCTTTCGGGTCGCGGGCATGGGCATCGCGATTATGGCCAAGGCGCAAACATCCACTCGATCGATTCAAACCCCGGTCCTCGACATCGCGTATGAAGAGACCGGCAATCCGCAAGGGTTCCCCATCGTCCTGCTGCATGGCTTCCCTGACGACGTCCGCGCATTCGACAACGTTGCGCCGCCGCTCGCGAAGGCCGGCCACCGCGTCCTGGTGCCTTACCTGCGCGGCTACGGGCCCACGCGATTCCGCGACGCGGCAACTCCTCGCATGGCAGAGCAGGCCGCGATCGGGCAGGACTTGATCGATTTTGCCGATGCTCTCGGCATCCAGCAAATGGCGCTCGCCGGCTACGATTGGGGCGGACGCGCGGCGGCGATCGCAGCGGCTCTGCATCCCGAGCGCGTGCGCGCGGCGGTGATCATCGGCGGATACACAATTCAGAATGTCTTCGCGCCGCCCCAGCCGGCGCCGCCTGAAGTGGAACGGGAATTCTGGTATCAGTGGTATTTCAATACGGAGCGGGGGCGCGCGGGGCTGGCTGCCAACCGGCGCAGCCTGTGCAAGCTGTTATGGCAAACTTGGTCGCCCGGCTGGCATTTCAGCGACGAAGAGTACAGCCGCACCGCGCCGTCGTTTGATAATCCTGATTTCGCCGACGTCGTGATTCACTCCTATCGCCACCGGAATGGAAACGCGCCAGGTGATCCGCGATTCTTGGCAATGGAACATGAACTCGCGAAACGTCCGCCGATTGCCGCGCCGTCGATTCTGCTCTACGGCGCCACGGATGCGCTGGCACGCCCTTCGGCAGACGTGACGCCTGCTGAACGCGCTGTCTTCCCTGCTCTGGTTGCGCGCCGCGTCATTCCCGGCGCGGGGCATTTTCTGCCACGCGAAAACCCTGAAGCGGTTTCGTCCGCGCTGTTGGATCTCTTGAAAACTTAGGCGCCCCCTCGAAGAAGCCAGCGCGCGCACGACCCGGCTAATTCGCTACGGGATCGAGAACCTGGGCCGGCGGAGTACGGCGGCGCCAGATGCGGATCGTCCCGAAGCGCTGCGATGCGGCTTCAAGATAAAGATAGACCACCGGCGTGATGTATAGCGTGATGAATTGCGAGAACAGCAAGCCGCCCACCACCGCGAGTCCGAGCGGTTGCCGCGCATCGGCGCCGGCGCCCACGCCCAAGGCAATCGGGAAAGTGCCAAACAGCGCAGCTAGCGTGGTCATCATGATGGGCCGGAATCGCAGGATGCAACCCTGAAAGATCGCATCCAAGGCAGGACGGCCTTCCACGCGCTGCGCCTCGATGGCGAAATCGATCATCATGATCGCGTTTTTCTTCACCACGCCAAACAGCATGATGAGGCCGACGAACGCATACAGATCCAACTCGCGATGGAAGATCTTCAGCGTGAGAAGCGCGCCGAAAACCGCCGAAGGCAACCCGGAAAGAATCGTGATGGGATGTATGAAGCTCTCGTAAAGCATCCCTAGCACCATGTAGATCACCAGCACGGCGACGATCAGCAGGATCGACAATCCCTTGAAGGACTGCTGGAACGCTTGCACCGTGCCTTGATAGAGAGGCGCGATGGTGGGGGGAATGCGAAGCTCCCGAATCACGTCGTCGATAGCCGCAGCCGCATCGCCCAGCGCGAAGCCGGGTTGCAAATTAAACGAAATGGTGGCGGCGGGAAGTTGACCGAAATGGTTCACCGATAGCGGCCCAACCGTACGCTGCGCCGTCACCACGGTGTCGAGAGGCACGAGCGTCCCCTTGGCGGATCGAATGTACAGCTTCGAGAGAGCATCGGGGCTGCGCTGGTATTGCGGCTCAACTTCGAGAATCACCTGGTATTCGTTGGAGGGCGTATAAATCGTGGACACCTGCCGCGTGCCATACGCAGTGAACAGAGCGTTCTGGATTTGATCGGGCGTCACACCCAGGGTTTGCGCGCGATCGCGATTGATATCCAGCGTCACCTGCGGGCTCGCGATCTGCAGATCGCTGGTCACGTTCATGAAGCCGCGCAAGGTGCGAATCTTGTCCAGCAGGATCGGCACCCAATGATAGATCTCCTGCTGATCGGCGCCCTGCAGCGTCAATTGATAAGGACTCTGCGTCGCGTTGCTGCCAATACTGATGGGCGGCGGATTCTGGAGAAAAGCCTGGATGCCCGGGATGGTCAAAATCTTGGGCTGCATTTCCTGGATGACCTGATCGGCGTTGAGCGCACGCTTATCGCGGTCTTTGAGCATCATGAACGCTTGCCCCTGATTTCCGCCGCTCACAATCGCAAAGACGCCGCGCACGTTCTGATCGTGCTCCAGAACTTTTTTCACGGACCAGATATGATCCACCATCGAGTCGAACGAAATGTCCTGCCCCGCAACCGCCATGCCACTGATGAATCCGCTATCGGTGCTCGGAAGGAAGCCCTTCGGCATGATGAAGAACAGCCAACCGGTACCGCCGAGAAGCGCGAACAAAACCACAAGCGTCGCGAAGCGATGACGCAGCACCACCAGTAACGATTGTTCGTAGACTCGCGTCAACCCCTGGAAAAATCGCTCCAGCCCGTTGTAAAGAAAGTTGTGACGGCGATCGTTATGCAGTTTCAGGAAGCGGCTGGCCAGCATGGGCGTGAGTGTGAGCGACACGAAACCGGACACCAGAATCGCGACTGCGATGGTCACTGAAAACTCGTGCAGCAAGCGTCCCACGATGCCGCCCATGAACAACACCGGGATGAAAACGCTGACCAGCGAGATGGTCATCGAGAGAATGGTGAATCCGATTTCCCGCGACCCACGAAACGCAGCTTCCATTCTGCCTTCGCCCAACTCCATGTGCCGCACGATGTTTTCGAGCATCACGATCGCGTCGTCCACCACAAAGCCGACCGAAAGTGTCAGCGCCATCAGCGAGAGATTATTGAGGCTGTAGCCGAGCAAATACATGATGGCGAACGTGCCCACGATCGAGAGCGGAACCGCGACCCCGGGAATCACCGTCGCCGAGATGTTGCGCAGGAAAATGAAAATCACCATCACCACCAAAAAGATGGTCAGCAGCAGAGTGAACTTCACGTCGCGAATCGAGTCCCGGATGGAAATTGAATTATCGTGAAACACTTCCAGATCCACCGAAGGCGGGATTTCCGTGCGAAAGATCGGCAGAAGACGGCGGACGTTGTCCACCACCTCAACCGTGTTGGTGCCGGGCTGGCGCTGGACTGCAAGGATGATAGCGCGCTTGTCGTTCACCCACGCGCGAATCTTGTCGTTTTCCACGCCGTCCAGAACGCTGCCCAATTCCTGGAGCCGCACCGGATTACCGTTGCGGTAGGTCACAATCATGTTCCGGTATGCGGCCGCATTCGTCAATTGGCCCGAGGATTGGATGGTGAAGGACTGCTTGGATCCGTACAACTTTCCGGTCGGGAGATTGCTGTTATTGGCCTGGATCGCGTTCTGCACTTCATCGATGCCGATGCCGCGAGTCGCGAGACTATCCGGATCCATCTGAATGCGGACTGCATATTTTTGGCCGCCGAAAACCTGCACCTGCGATACCCCGGTGATGGTCGAGATGCGTTGCGCCATCACGGTCTCGGCATACTCGTCCACCGTGTAGACCGGCAGCGTGTCCGAGCTGAGGCCGAGGAATATCACCGGCTGATCGGACGGATTCACCTTGTTAAAGGTCGGCGGACGGGGCATGGTGGGCGGAAGCAAGCCGCCGGCTTTCGCCATGGCGGACTGCACATCTTGCGCCGCGGCGTCGATGTCGCGATCGAGGCTGAACTGAATTGTGATGTTGGTGCTGCCGAGCGAACTCGACGAATTCATCGAGTCGATCCCGGCGATAGTCGAAAACTGGCGTTCCAAAGGCGTGGCCACCGATGCCGCCATGGTGTCGGGACTCGCACCCGGCAGCGCCGCTTGCACCTGAATAGTCGGATAATCCACGCTCGGCAGGGCCGCCACCGGCAACGCGCGATAACCAACGATGCCGAACAATAGAATGCCAAACGCCGTCAGCGTGGTGAAAATCGGGCGTTGAATGAAGAAGTGCGAAAGATTCACGATGCCCCTCCACCTTTCGCCGCCTGAACAACACGGATGCGTGCACCTGGAAAGAGCCGCAGCTGGCCGTCGGTAACCACCGTTTCGCCGGGCGAGATTCCGGTTTCCACCACAATTTGGTTGTCGATCGTCTGGCCGACGGTAACCAGGCGCGTCTCCACGGTCTGGTCCGGCTTCACAATGAAAGCAAATTGCCCTTTTTGTCCGGATTGAATCGCTTCGGCGGGCACCACAGTCGCGTGATCCAGAGTCCGCAGCGTCATCACGACCGTAATGAATTGGCCCGGCCAGAGCGCATGATCGGTATTGGGAAAGCTAGCTTTCAGTTTGATGGTGCCGGTGGTGTTGTCCACGGTGTTGTCGATGAACGTGAGTTCGCCAGTCGCGGTGACGCCTTTATTAGAACCGTCCGCGACACCTGTGCCCGTGACAGTGAGCGCATGCGCGGCGTTGTATCGGCGGATCTCGGGCAGCAACTGCTCGGGAGCGCTGAAGGTGACATAGACCGGCTGCAATTGATTGATGTTCACCAGCGCCGTGGTGTCGTTGGCTTTGATCAGGTTGCCGGCCGGGATCAGCAGGCTCCCAGCACGCCCGTCGATCGGCGACTGGATATAGCAGTAGGCAAGATTCAACTTTGCGGTTTCAATGGCGGAATTGTCGGAGACCACGGATGCGTTGGCGCTTGTCAGGGCAGCTTGATCGGCTCGAACGGATTCGTCCGACACCAGAGACGCAGTCTGATAAGTATCGTTTTGATCCTTGGAAATCACTCCGTCGGCGGCCAGCCCGGCGTAGCGTTTGGCCTGTTGCTTGGCGTTCGCCGCCTGAGCCCGATCCCGCGCCAGATTGGCCTCGGCCTGCGCGACCAGCGCAATGTCCTTTTGAAGAGCAGCCTGCGCCTGATCCAAAGCCTGCTGGTAGGGGCGCGGATCGATCTCAAAAAGCTGGTCGCCCTTCTTTACCTCCTGCCCTTCCTTGAAGAACACCTGCTTGAGTTCGCCGCTGATCTGCGCCTTCACGGCAATCACCGCCACCGGCTCAACCGATCCGATTTGGCGAACCTGAATAGGGATGTCCCTGGCCTGCGCTTCGGCCACTGTGACCGGCGTAGGCGGCATGCCGCCCTTCGTACTATTGGCCTTTTCGTCGCGCGCCCGGCAACCCAGAAGACACACCAGCAGCGTGAACGCGAGAAGGCCCCGCGAAAAAAGGAACACGAGTGAGAATTACTCCTACTAGCTAGAGTATCGAAAAACGTTGGAAAGGTTACTCGCGGTCGATGATATTGCCCTTCTTTTTCACGTGCTAGCGAGCCGAACAAGGCCGTGGCTTCCAGCCGGCCGCGTCCGGTTGCTTCTTGAAATTGGAGCTGGTAACGAAGGGTTCTTGCAGGTACAGCGGGTCTTCCACGATCGTCGTCACGACGAACCAGGGCTGCCCCGTCCGCTCCGTAAACAAATCGAAATCTTCCTTCACCACGGCGTTCCCGCTCACCGGAAACCCGTTCTTGCGAAGGTAGCCCGGCAGCAGGTGAGTGGTCACCGCTTCCAGCGCACGGCCCTTGGTTCCTTCGCGCGAGGCCCCGAATCCAGGTCGCGGCTGGCCGATCCCGCGCTCCGGTTGTTCCCACTGCGCCGCAGAATAGCCCTGACGCGACGGCGCCAGATCGTCCGCAGGTTTGCCGCCGAAAATAAGCAGCCGCGTCTGCTGGCCTGTATCGGTCTCGATCTTCAGCGTGTGGTCGTCCTGCCAGGTAATGTGCAGGCGTCCGGGCAGGCGCATGATCGCGGCCATTCCATAGGCCTTGCAGACGTCGCCGGAGGCCTCGTCTTTCGCCGGGTCCCACATATCGCCGACTCTGCGCCCCTCCGGCGTGAACGGGATGCCGGCGAAATCATCGTTGGCCGGCGTCACCATGCGCCAGCGCCAGTCTTCGGAGACAACGGACACCCAATAACCCGTCAAGTCGATCGGCGCAGCCTCGCGCGGCGAAAGTTTCGGAGCGGGCGCGCGCGGAGCTTGTGCACAGAGCGGCGCGAGCCCTAGCGCGCTGAGGATCGCGATTGTAGTGAATAGAGTCGTGAACCGAATTCGCATCGTCATTTCTTGCCCGTCAAACTTCGATACACGGCCTCAACGAACGCGTCGGCCGACTGCGCATCGTACTGCGTGTCGTAATCCCGCGTTGGTCGCGCCGCCTTCACTTGCTCCAGCGTTTTGTCCTTGCCGATCAGGTCGCGCACGCGGTCCCGAACGATCGTTACCATGTTGCGGTACTCCACTACGTCCGCCTCATCGCACAACCTCCCCCGGCCGGGAATCACGTACGTGCCGGCTTCCTCGTATTTCAGCGGCACGGTGATCCGAAGGACCTGATTCAGCGCACCGATGAGCCCCTGAATGCTTCCGCCACGATCGAGATGAATCTTGGGATACAGCCCGGGTGTGAACACATCGCCGGCAGCCAGGACGTCGGAGCGGCGGAAATGGACCAGGCTGTCGCCATCAGTGATCGCGTCGGGAACGTGATAGACCAGGATCGCTTCGCCGTTGTAGGAAAAATCCTTGACGGGAGTGGAGTACTCGTCATTGGGCCACAGCGATTCCGGCGTTTTCGTCTGATTGCGCGCCGGCACAGCGCTCAGGCGGTTGAGCACGTTTTCATGCGCGACGATGCGCTGCCTCCCTGGAGCCAGCCCACTCAGACCCGGCAGCGTCTCGTTGGCCCCAATGTGGTCCGGGTCGGCATCGGTATTTACCACCCACTGGATCGGCTTGTCGGACAGCTTTCGCAGGGCAGCAGCAATAGTAGGCGCCATAGCCGCTGGGCCCGTATTCACCACCAGGATTCCGTCATCGCCCACTTGAGCAGCGATGTTGCCGGCAGCGGTCACCAGCATGTACACGTTGCCCTGTACCTTCAGAATCCCGATTTCATCCGGCGGTGGAGTCGACTGGCAATATGCGCCGGCAGCCGCGAGTGCCGCCATCACGATTAGCGCGGATTTACGTTGCATTCGAAGAGTCCCAGGCAGCGGCAATAGCGTTCACACTTGGCTTTCGGTTTGTAATCTTTCAGCTTCTCTTGGTATTCGGGGTAGAGCGTTTCCTTGCCCCCGCGCGTGGCTTCAAACGGCAGGCCGTAGAAATCGGCGAATTCGTGCAGGAACGGATTCTTTCCGGGCAAAAAATTCGGCACGGTACCTTCGGGCTTCGGGACTTCCGGCTCGTACTCGCAGCCATACGGTTCCAGATGCTGCCCCGGATCCAGATACCAGTTCGTACTGCGCACCAGTGGCTCTTCAAGGAACACAGGATCTTCCGTGATGGTGATCACCGTCAACACGTCGCCATGCCTAATCCAATGCTCGGTGATAATCGCGCGATCGCTGCGCGGCAGAGCGTTCCGGCGCAGGTAGTTCGTCTTCAGGTGCGTCGTGGTTATGGTCAGCATGTTGCCATTCCATTTCGCCGTTGAGAAACCTTGCCAAGTGTGGGCCGCGTAGTCGGGCGGATGCGGCCGGTCATCTATGTAGACGGTTCGTTCGTTGTCATACGCCAGCGTGTGGCTGTGGAACGCGACTGTGCGCTGCGTGTGCGGATCGATTTCGCGCCAGATCCGCAGGTTGCCGAGACTTCGAAACCCATAATCGGGCGAGTGCGGACGGCACTGGTACTCTTCGACCACCGAAATGCGATCGGCATCGTAGCTATCAGCCTGCAAGCGGGCGGCCTCGTTGATCGGGAACTCCGTATAGTCGCCCAGTTCGGCGCCAGGCCCGCGCTCGATGGCGTCTTCGTGATAAAACGGCGCCCATTCGCCGGTGAAATCCACTTGCGCGAAGGCCGGCATGCAGGCGAACAAAACCGGCATTAGCCATCCGAGCATGCGGATCTTGTGACCAGATCTGTTCATGAAAATAGTGTCGCCTCCAAAGCTAGCGTTCACCGATTATACATACTTAGGTTCGCCACAGTTGCTCGGTCGCGAGCCGCGCGCCTTCCGCCATAGCGCGGAATTTGGCCCAGATCACCGTCGGATGAATCTCCGGCTGATAGGTCGCCTGCGATGAGAAACCGCAGTCGGCGCCGGCGATCACATTCTCGCGTCCCACTAACCGTGCGAAGCGCAAGATGCGTTCAGCGATCAATTCCGGATGCTCCACAATGTTGCTCGCATGCGTGATCACGCCTGGGATAATCACCTTGCCATCCGGCAGCTTCACGCGTTCCCACACATGATACTCGTGCTCGTGGCGAGCGTTTGCGCCCTCGAACGAATAAGCGCCCGCATTCACTTTCAGTACATGCGCCAACACCTCTTCGAGCGGCGCATCATGCACGCGCGGACCTTCGTTGATCCCGTAGCAAGTGTGGAAGCGGACCTTCTCGGGCGGGATGCCGCGCAGTCCATGGTTCACCGCCTCGACGTACTTCTCCGCCGTCTTTCGCCGCTCGGCCGCGCTCAGCGGCGAATAGCTGTAAAGTTCCGTGAGAAACGGATCGTCGATTTGAAGCAGGAAACCGGCATCCACAATCGCGTGATACTCGCTGCTCAATGCCTCCGCCACCGCGTGCATATATTCCTGATCGCTCGCGTAATACTCGTTCTTCCCCACGCCGCTTGGCGCTACAGCCGGCATAAAAACATCGGCCGGATCCAATCCCGCAAGCGCAGCTTTTAGATTTTCGATGTCGCGCGCGACCGCCGCCTGTCCGCGATAAGATACTGGACCCGTGCACACAAAAGGAACCATGGGGGTCAGCGTTACGCCCAACATCGCACTGCTGAAATATTGTTTGTAGTATTCCGGGAACGCTTCCACTTCGGCTTGGAACATCGCGACTCGCGGCCCGGACCTCGGTTCAAATCCTGCCAGCCGCTCCGTGACATACGTGAAGAAGCCCGGCTTGCTCTGCTCACCGTCGGTGGGAACATCGATGCCGCACTCGATTTGTTGGCGAACGCTCTCGCCCACGGCGCTTCGAACGCGCGCGGCATAGGCTTCGGCGTCGTATGGCTGCCCGGTAATTTTGGCCTTCATCAAATCGAGCAAATCCGCGGGACGCGGCAGACTGCCGCAGTGAGTGGTCAGGATACGTTTCGTGCTGCGATGCATTTTGGCTCAATCAGTATACATCGCGACAGCGGCGCTTTAGCTCAGCGCAAAGCCGAATACAGCGCCTGTTTCCAGCGCGACGCGTCAATGGCCCAATAGACTTTTGCGTTCGGTCCGCCTCGCTGCAGCAGGTCCGCCCAGGTCGCGCGATTCCGTTCGTCTGCCGCAACACCCAGGCGATCCACAACCGTCATGCCGCGCGTGAGCTCAGTCGCTGTCTCGACATCCACATAGTGGCGGCTCGCTTCAACTCCGATCGAGGGATCGAGCGCGATGGACATCGCCACTGGATCCGGCAGCGAAATCCCGTCCTCACTAGTCTGCTTGCGGTATGCCTCGCGCGCAACGCTGTTGCACTCCACGGTGAAGTTCGCGAGCCCCGTCCCCATCGCCTCGATGAACTCGATGTCCGCCGGAGCAAGCACCGCCGCGCCACGGCAGAGCTGCCAGCCGACCATCTCGATCGGTAAACCGCTCCGAAACACAATACGCGCCGCTTCAGGATCCACCCATATGTTGTATTCGGCGGCCGGAGTGACGTTCCCCTCGCAACACGGCGCGCCGCCCATCACCACGCAGCGTCCCACGCCGCGAACGATATCCGGAGCTTGCGCCAATGCCAGCGCGATATTCGTGAGCGGGCCGAGCGTGACAATCGTGATCTCTGGATGATTCCGCACTGTCGAGATGATCGCTTCCACAGCGTGCTGCTTCTCAGCGCTGCGCCGCGCCGGAGGATAGCCGTGATCGCCTAATCCATCGTTGCCGTGGAACCACTCGGCCGTGGCGAGCGATCGCGATAACGGCTTGTCGGCTCCCTGATAGATTGGCGTGCCCATGCCACAGAGTTCCGCCGTATAAAGGGCATTCCTCGTGGCCTGATGGACCGGAACATTACCCGCCACCGTCGTGATCGCAATCACACGCGCGGTTTTCGAACGCAGCGCCATGATTAACGCCACCGCGTCGTCCGACGCAGTATCAGTGTCGATAAGAATCTCCTCCGGCACGCTTCAGAATACCGTAGTATGATTCGTGGACTGAGCTGCTAAAGGAGCAACTTCATGCGAAAACTTTGCCTCATGCTTTTGATGCTGGCGATCGGCGTCGGAATCGGGCTCATGATCTCGGGCCGGCTCGCGTCCGTTGAAGCTCAACCCAAGCCCGGCGCCGGATTTGCCGCAGTTCCAGGAAGCATTGGTTCCGAGGATCTGACTGGCCCCTATGACGTCGTCAAGAACTGGCCACAGGACGTCAGCACTCTGCCGGGAAACGAAAAGTGGACTTACGGCGCGGGCGAAAGCGTTTTCGCCGAAAGCCCCAATCGGATTTATATGCTCTTCCGCGGCGAGTTGCCGAAGATGGCCCCGCCGAAAGCAGCATTGCTCCCGCAACTCGGACCCAGCATAAGTTTTCCAGTCGCGGGATTCTGGCGCGATGCGACAGTCGCTTCTCTTCCGGGAACCGGCGGTACAGACAACGACGTGAGCGAGTGGCTGACAGCGTGGGAAGGAAAAGCCCCCGACCTCGGAATCAAAGGCCCGCCCTATCGCCAGCTCGGCGTCGACGCGAAATGGGAGAACTGTGTCGTCGTAGTCGACGGCTCGGGCAAAATCATCGAGACCTGGAAGCAATGGGACAAGTTGTTCCGGCGCCCGCACTCCATCTACATCAGCCCGTACGATCCTGAAAAGAACGTCTGGATCGTCGACGACAACATGCAGGTCATCTACAAGTTCACGCACGATGGCAGCAAACTTCTGCAGACCATCGGTACGCCCGAAGTCGCGGGCGCGGATGCCACCCACTTCAATCGCCCCACCTACATCGACTGGCTGCCCGACGGCACCTTCTTCGTCTCCGATGGCTACACCGGTACGCGCGTTGCGAAGTTCGACAAGAACGGAAAGTTCCTCATGGATTGGGGCAAGCTCGGCGGTCCTCCGCGCGGCCCCATCGACACGCGCCCCAGCTACTTCAGCAACGTGCATGGAGTGGCGGTGGATCCGGCCACTCGCCACGTTTTCGTCAATGATCGAAACAATCACCGCATCCAGGTGTTCGATGAAAACGGCAAGTATTTGTACGAATGGAAGATCGACGCTGACCCATCCAGCCTCCACTTGCTGTACATCGGATCGGGCAAAGGTATTTGGACCTATGACCGCACAACCAACAAAATGGTCGAGTGGGATTTGCAGGGGCATCTCTTGTATTCGTGGGGCAGCATGGGCGACTTCGCCGGCGGTTTGTGGGGCGTGCACGGTATGAGCGTCGATCAGGAAGGCAACCTGTATGTCGCCGAAGTAGACGCGGGCCGAGTACAGAAGTTCCATCCGAAGCCGGGCGCTAACCCCGATTTTCTGGTGGCTAAGCCGGTCGCGTCCGTCTGGAAATGAGGCACGCGCTCTGGACGTCTACCTGATCGACGGAACGTACGAACTGTTCCGCCACTACTACGCAGTTCCCTCGGCGCGCGATAAGAAAGGCCGCGAAGTTGGTGCCGTTCGCGGGGTGCTCGCATCAGTCTTGGGAATGATCAGAGGGGGCGCTACCCACATCGCCATCGCCACCGATCACGTTATTGAATCGTTCCGCAACGGGCTGTGGCCCGGCTATAAAACCGGCGAGGGTATCGACCCCGACCTCTGGTCGCAGTTTCCGATGCTCGAAGAAGCGCTTTCGAAAGCCGGCATCGTGGTCTGGCCGATGATCGAGTTCGAAGCCGATGATGCGCTCGCTGCGGGAGCTGTGGCGGCGGCTCGCGACTCGCGCGTGGATCGGGTCATCATCTGCACACCGGATAAGGACCTCGCCCAATGCGTAAGCGGCACCCGCATTGTCCAACTCATTCGCCGCACCCGCGTCACTCTCGACGAGGCTGGCGTCGTCGAAAAGTTCGGCGTCCTTCCCGCGTCCATCCCCGATTATCTGGCGCTAGTCGGCGACGCCTCTGATGGCTATCCTGGCTTGAAAGGCTGGGGCGCGAAATCGACCGCTGCGGTTCTCGCCAAATTCGGCCATCTCGAATCCATTCCGGCGGACTCAGGCGAGTGGCACGTCAACGTCTCCAACGCCGGAGGGCTGGCCCATACACTCGCCGAACAACGCGATCAAGCGCTGCTCTTTCGAACGCTCGCCACGCTGCGTACCGACATCCCGCTCTTCGACGACGTGGAGCAACTGCGCTGGAATGGTGACCCATCGCAAAATTTCGCGATAGACTAACCAGAAATGCATCCTTCATCCGTAGCGCCGCTGGCTTTGGCGTTCATCGCTGGCCTGTTGCCTCTCGCCGCTCAGACCACATCCAATCAATGCGACGCGAACCCGCCTTTTTCCGATCCCGCATCCACTCCCGCTTGGAATGGTTGGGGCGCCGATCTATCCAATTCGCGCTTCCAATCGGCGGAAGCAGCACAGTTGACGGCCGCTCAAGTTCCCCGTCTCAAACTGAAATGGGCGTTCGGACTCCTAGGCGCCAAGCAGGTCTTCGGAGAACCCGTAGTGTTCGCCGGACGCGTGTTCTTCAGCGCCGACACTGGCGCGGTCTATTCGCTAAACGCGGACACGGGCTGCACCTATTGGACTTTTCAGGCCGATGCGGGCGTCCGAAGTGCCGTCGTTATCAGCGCGGCCAAGCCATCTCCAATCGCGTATTTCGGCGATCTAAAGGCCAACGTCTACGCACTCGACGCCGCGAAAGGCACGCTGCTGTGGAAAGTTCGCGTGGATGATCACCCCACCGCGCACGTTACCGGCGGTACGCAAGTGTTTGAAGATCGAGTCTACGTCCCCGTCGCATCCGGCGAAGAGGGAACCAGTTCCAGCCCCGATTACCCGTGTTGCAGTTTTCGCGGCAGCGTCGTGGCGCTAGAAGCAGCCACCGGCAAGCAAATTTGGAAAACCTGGACCATCGCCGACGCTGCCAAGATCGTCTCCAAGAATGCGAACGGTGTCAGCCGCTGGGCTCCCGCTGGCGGTGGCATTTGGAGTGCCCCTACTATCGATCCCAAACGCCGCGCTCTTTACGTCGGCACCGGCGATGCCTACACCACTCCTGCGCCGAAAAATACGGACGCGATCATGGCGCTGGATCTCGATTCGGGCAAAATTCTCTGGTCCGTGCAAGCCACCAAAAATGACGCCTGGGTGGTCGGCTGCCTGAGCCCCAAGCCGCTCGAAAATTGTCCCAAGGGTTTTGGCCCCGATCAGGATTTCGGCTCCCCGCCGATTCTGCGCGACCTCCCGGGCGGCCGCACTTTGCTCATCGCTGGCCAGAAAAGCGGAAACGTGTGGGCGTACGATCCCGACCAGCACGGAGCCGTCGTATGGCGCACGGCGCTGGTGAACAACACCAAGGAATTCGGCGGAAAGATCGTGTGGGGAGGCGCCGCCGACGATCGCTCCGCATACTTCGGCCTGGACACGGGCGGTGTCGCAGCCGTCGATATTCGTACCGGTGAGCGAAAGTGGCTCACGCCCCTCGCTCCCGCTGAAGGTCGCGAAAAGCACCCCAGCCACACAGGACCAATCGCCGCCATCCCCGGCATCGTTTTCTCGGGCGGCTTCGACGGCGTGTTGCGCGCGCTATCGGCGTCCGACGGAAAAGTCGTCTGGCAATTCGACACGCTGCACGAGTTTCAAACCGTGAACGGCGTCGCGGCGAAAGGGGGATCCATCGGCTCCGCGGGACCAGTGGTGGCCGGTGGAATGCTGTTTGTGCCCTCCGGTTTTGTCGGCGTTACGAACAGCATGCCCGGAAATGCGGTGCTCGTGTTCGCCATCGCGGCCGAATAATCCTGCGTCCATGCGACTCACGATTCCCGAGGCGCACCAACTTGCCGTGCGCGTTATGGCGGTGCTTGGCCACGCTGCCACCGACTCCGCTCTCATCGCTGATCACCTGATCGATTGCGAACTTCGCGGGATCGCTTATGGCGGACTCGCGCGCGCCATCAGTATCGCCGAGCGAATCGAACGCACGGGCGATCATCGCCGTCCCATCCGCATGCTTCACCAAACCCCGGTCTCTGCCCGGATTGATGGTGGCGACCACGTGGGCTATCTCGTCGCGCACTATGCAACCACCGTCGCGATCAACAAGGCCGGCGAGTCCGGAATCGCAGTCGTCGGAGCCAGTGACACCTGGTACACCGGCATGCTGTCTTATTACGCTGAGATGGCGGCCGCTCGTGGACTGGTGAGCATGATCGCGTCGAACGCGTCACCTTGGGTCGCGCCCTACGGAGCAACCGAAGGCCTGCTCGGCACGAACCCCATTTGCTTCGGTTTTCCGAGCGCGGACGACCCCATCATTTTCGACATCGGCACATCGGCGATCATGCACGCCGAGGTTACGCTCGCACGCCGCCTCGCGAACGAACTTCCTGAGAACGTCGCGTTCGATGCCAACGGTCTGCCCACCCGCGATCCCGCGAGTGCTCTCGCAGGTGCATTTGCGGCTTGGGGCGGACATAAAGGTTCCGGACTCGCCATCGTTGTGCAGCTTCTCGGCATCCTGGCTGGGTCTCCGCCCATTCCGCCGGAACTGGCAGGCTTCGGCTATTTGATCGTCGCTATGCGGCCCGACTTGATGGGCCCGGCCGACACATTTCGCGAGAACGCGTCAGCTTTCGCGAACGCCGTCCGATCTGCTCGGCCCGTCGACACCGATTCGCCCGTCCGCATGCCATTTGACCGTTCGCGCCGGGAGCGCCAGCGCCGCTTGGCCGAAAATGCGATCGAGATCTCCGACGTTCTCGCCGATCAGTTGGCGCGCATCGCTAGCCGTCAACGTCAGCCGTGAACATCCACTTCACACCGCTCTCGTTTACAAGTAAACTCTCTTGAGGAGGCTATGTTGCCATCGTTCGCGAGCGCCAAGTCAATCGCCACCACCGGCCTGCTCCTTGCATCGATTAACCTGGCCGCTCAATCCTGGACTCCGCCTCGCACGCCCGACGGCCAGCCCGATCTCCAGGGCGTCTGGACCAACGCCACTGTCACGCCGTTCCAGCGCCCCGCGCAACTCGGCGACAAGCGATTCTTCACCGCCGAAGAAGCCGCTGCATTTGCAAAACAACGTGTCGAACAAGGCAATGTCGATAACATCGAAGGCGCACGCGGGGAATCTGACCTGGCCCGCCGCGCCTACAACAATTTCTGGACAGATCGCGGAACCCACGTCAGCAAGACCATGCGCACTTCGCTCATCATGGATCCGACCGACGGAAGAATTCCGCCATTCACACCCGTCGCACAAAAGCGATATGACGCGTTCAAAGCGCAACAGGCTCTGCATCCCGCCGACGGTCCCGAAGATCGCCTCCTCACCGAACGCTGCATTCTGTTCGGTGCCTCCGGTCCGCCCATGCTTCCCGAGCCCTACAACAACAATTACGAAATCGTGCAAAGCCGCGGCATGGTTGCAATCGCCGTTGAAATGAATCACGAAACCCGCCTCATCCCGCTCGACGGCGGTCCGCATCTTCCTCCACAAATCCACCAATGGGGCGGCGATTCGCGCGGCCACTGGGAAGACGACACCTTGGTCGTCGACTCCACTAATTTCAAGTTCAACAACCAGAGCCGCTTCGGCGTCAGTTACCTGGATGGAATGACGGACGAAAATCTGCACGTCGTGGAACGCTTCCGTCGTACCGATCCCAACACCATCCTCTATCAAGCAACGATCGACGATCCTACCGTCTACACCAAGCCTTGGACCATCGAAATCTCCATGGCCAAACGCAACGATCGCATCTTCGAATACGCCTGCCACGAAGGCAACTACGCCATGCGCGACATGCTTTCCGGCGCCCGCGCCGACGAGAAGAAAGCTGCCGCCCCGAACAAATGAAGCAAAGCACAAACCGCATCCTCACCACTCATGTGGGCAGCCTTTCGCGCCCCGCTGATCTCATCGCGCTCTACCGCGAGCAAGCCCCGCCCGAGAAACTTGATCCCCGGCTCACCACCGCGGTCGCTGAAGTAGTGCAGCTGCAAATCGATGCTGGCATCGACATCGTCAACGACGGCGAATTCGGCAAGCCCGTGTTCGATGAAGTCGATTACGGCGCGTGGGCCAGCTACATTCACCAACGCATCACCGGCTCCGAGATGCGCGACCTTCCCGCTGATTTCAATATCGGAACTTCCATCATGGCCGGCAGTAAGGACCGCGCGGATTTCGCCGAGTTCTACCAAAGCGACGAAGGCGGCGCCGGCTTCCGAAGGCGTCCGCTCAGATATCCGATGAATGTCGGGCCCATCCGCTACACCGGTCACGCACTCGTGCAGCGCGACATTCGAAATCTGAAAGCCGCTCTCGCAGGTCAAAAAGCGGAAGATGCTTTCCTCACGGCCGCGGTCACCGGCGTCAGCGTCATTCCTGGTGAATACTACAAAAACCCCGAGGAACAAGGCGCCGCGATCGCAGAGGCCATGCGCGAGGAATACAAAGCCATCACCGACGCCGGCATCAATGTCCAGCTCGACGATCCCATCATTGTCAATGTCTACGAATGGCAATACTCGATGAGCGGCGACATGGCGGCCTTTCGGAAATGGGCCGAAAAGCACGTCGAATTGGTGAACCACGCCCTCGAAGGAATCCCCGAAGAAAAGGTCCGCTATCACATCTGCTGGGGTAGTTGGAAAGGTCCGCACAGTACCGACCTTCCGCTGCGCGACGTCATCGATCTCGTGCTGAAAGTCAAAGCCAGCCAGTATTCCGTCGAGGCCGCCAACCCGCAGCACGAGCACGAGTGGAAGGTTTGGCGCGACGTGAAGCTGCCCGCCGGCAAGGCCGTCATCCCGGGCGTCGTCACGCACAAAACCAATGTGCTAGAACATCCCGAAGGAGTGGCCGATCGCATCGTTCGCTATGCCGAAGCCGTGGGTCGAGAGAACGTGATCGCCGGTACCGATTGTGGTATGGGCGGCCGAATCCATCCGACGGTCGCTTGGGCTAAACTTCGCGCATTGTCCGCCGGCGCCGCACTAGCGACCAAGCAACTCTGGCGTAGTTAGCTCGCGCGCTTCTCGTGCAACAACATATCCACCGCGTGTTCCATCGAACCCGCCAGCGTGATCTCTCCGGAGTTCACGAAGAAAATTTGATCCACGTTATCGATCGTGTTCAGCCGATGAGCGATGATCACTCGCGTCGTCGTGTCCGGTAGCTTGTTGAGAATCTCCTCGAGCAGCTCCTCGGTCACCGTGTCGATATTGGCTGTCGCTTCATCCAGGATCAGCAGTTCCGGCCTCCGCAGCGCCGCGCGCATAAACGCAATCAGTTGCTTCTGCCCCAAACTGATGCTGTTCCCACTCGCCGTGACCGCGGTGTCGAGTCCTTCCGAGAACCGCGAAATCAGCGTGGAAAGATTCGCCTCTTCCAACACCTCCGCCAGTTGTTTGCTCGAAAAGTTCTGGTACGGCTCGTTGCCGTACACAATGTTGTCCCGCACCGTCCCGCCGAAAAGAAAGGGATCCTGCAAAATGAATCCGATCTTCTGCGCCCGCTCCTCCGGCGTATACGAACGGATATCGCGGCCATCCAGCAACACCGATCCCTGTGTCGGATCGTACAACCGCGCCATCAAATTCGCGGTCGTGGTCTTCCCCCCTCCAGTAGGGCCAACCAATGCGTACGCCTTCCCTCGTTCCATCTCGAAGCTGACGTCGCGCAGCACTTCCTTTCCATCCGGATATTGGAACCACACCCCTTGAAATGACAGAACTGAATCGCGTTCAGGCGCCGTCGCCGCGATCACCGGCAAATTCGATTCCAGCGCCAGGACTTCCGAGATGCGATCCAACCCAGCCACGGCAAGCTGGAAAGACGACCACACAACCGCAAGCTGCCGCATCGGACCATACAGATTGTTCACGTAGAACAAAAACCCGATCAGCAAGCCGACAGTCGCTTGCCCATGCTCGATCAAATAGATTCCGTAGCCCACCACCAGAAGTTGCGCCAAATGGTGAGACAATCCATACAACGGCATGAAGACGTTGTTAGCATAACCGGCTGATACCGAGGCCTTGAAGTTCTTCTCGTTCGCCGAATTGAATTTCCACCGGAAATAATCCAGCCGATTAAACGCCACAATCACCTTGAAGTTATTCAGGCTTTCCTGAACCTCCGAGCTCATCCCGCCCAGCGATTGCAAGCTCCCCAGATTCTTACGCTGGATAAACGCAGAAGTCCCGCGCGTAAACACCAGCACGCCGATCGCGGGCAGCAGAGCCGCAAACCCCAGTTTCAAATTCATGCTGACTAGAAAGATCGCCGCGCCCGTAATGAGAAATGAGCTGCCGACAAACTGCATGAACGCCTGAGACACGAACTGATTCAACTTGTCGGTGTCGTTGTTCAAACGCGAAATCAAATCTCCAGCCTTGTTCTCATTGAAAAACGCCACCGGAAGGTCTTGCAGTTTCAGAAACAGCGCGTTTCGCAAATGAAACAGCACTCTTCTGCCCACGCCCCCCATCGTGATCACCTGCACATAACTCGCAATGCAACCGGTGACGTAGATTCCCAACACCGCAAGCGATCCCATCCACAAACCGTGAGCGTTCTTCAGACGCAGGTCGGTATCGATGATCCTGACAATCAGGAGCGGCGCCACCAGCGTCGCCAAGGAACTGAGCACTAGCGCAATCAAGGCGCCCATGAACGGACGCTTCTCGCTCGCGAACAGCGGCATGAACTTCTTGCCCGACTCCCGTAGCGACCGCTTGGGGCGCGGGCCAGTGCTGGTCTCAAGCTTGTACTTCATAATGGCTCGTGCTCCGCTGGGAATCGTAAAGCTGGACATATTCAGGCGATATATCCATCAAATGCTGATGTTTTCCAATCGCCAGCACTTCACCCTCCATAAGAAGGATGATCTGGTCATAATCCACCACCGACGCAATCTTTTGCGTCACCGAAATGAGCGTGATTCCCGGATAGTTCCTGTGGACGTTCTCTAGAATTGCCCGCTCGGTGTTCGCGTCCACGCGCGCCGTGAAGTCATCGAGGAGCAGCACTCGGGGATTCAACGCCAACGCGCGAGCCAACATTACGCGCTGCTTCTGTCCTCCCGAAAGACTCGCTCCCCGCTCGGAAACCACCGTCTTCAGCCCCTCAGGCAAAGAAGCGATGAAGTGGTCCAGCTCCGCCGTCGTAATCGCTTTCCCGATGTCCTGCTCCGCTGCGCTGGTGCTGAATGCAATATTCTCCCGCAGTGTCAAATTGAAAATCGAACTGTCCTGGAACACAAACCCGACGCGCTGATGCAAGGCTTCTTTGTCGTACGCATCGATCGGCTCCCCATCATAGGTGATCGTGCCCGACGTCGGCTTGAGCAACCCGATCAACAAGTACAGGAGCTGCGTCTTCCCGGCCGCCGTGGGTCCGATGATGGCTGTCTTCGTCCCGGCCGGCACGTTGAACGAAACGTCCTTAAGCACCATCTTCTGCCCGAATGACAGCGAAACATGGTCCATGCCCACGTCGCCCCGCAAATCCGCAACAATCTCCCCGCCCTTTTCCACCTCAGGACTGCCCAAAACCGCTCCAATACGCATGTAAGACGCGGTAGACTGCGCGATCACGTTACTCATAAATCCGATCAGGATGATCGGGAAAATCAAAATCGCAAGGTAAGAATTGAACGCCGTGAAATCGCCCAGACTCATCGTGCCCGCGATCACATAATGGCCGCCCAGCAACAGAATGATCACCGTCGCAACATTCACCGCCAGCGTAATCGCCGGGATCAAGCTCGCGAACAGGCGCAAAATACTCAATCCGATGTCCCGCGCCTCGGTATTCGCCTGCAGGAATTTCTGCGATTCGATCTGCTGCGTGTTGAGAAGCCGTATCAGCGAAGCTCCCAGAATGCTTTCGTTGATCACCCGATTGAGCCAGTCGATCGCCTCCTGCCCCCTCTTGAAAAGCGTGCGGACTTTGCGCAGCACCAATTGAAACGTAATCGCGATAAACGGCACCACGCCCAGCACCGCCAGCGCCAGCCGCCAGTTGATGGAAATCAGCAGCACGCTCGACCCGGCAATGAGAAACAGCGAAGAGATGATGGACGCGATGGCTTGCGACACAAATAGCTTCACCGCATCCACATCCGATGTCAGATTCGTCAGCAGTTTCGCCGGGGTAATCTGCTCCACCCACGCGAACGACTGTTCGGAAATCTTCGCCGCCAGCCGCGACCGCAAGTCTTTGGCCACGCGCTCCGCGGTCCAGATCTGCACACCGTTCTGCGCGTAAGTAAGGACGAATACCAGCGCGGCCACCACCAGGAATTGCAGGATCACGGTGTTGAGAACGAAGCGCCCCTGCGTGTACGCGTCGATCGCGTGCGACATCAGCTTCGGCACCACCAGGTTCAAGCCGTTGGCCACGATGGTCAACACCACCAGCATCGCCACTAGCAGTTTATAGGGCTTCAGCAGCAGCATCAGCCCGGGCGATGGCGGCTTTTTTCGTTCGGTTTTCGCGGCGTCTTTAGGCATGAGGACTCGGGGCTACACGGATCCGATCAAAACAATTGCGCTGTTTTCCGACTGGGTATTGGATACCATCTTAACCGAACCCGCAGCCCCCGCGTCTCACTGATGCCCACACGCCGCCCACGCCCACCAGCCACCAATAACTAGCCACCATCCCCCCGTCTGCTATGATGCCCCTTCGGATCGTCCCCGCCGATGATGCCAACCGCCCCGTCCGCCGCCACATCGCCGCCGCCTAAACAACACACCCTCCGCCCCTCCCGCGCCCGCCACGTCGTGCTCGCCATGACCGTGGCCATCTACATGATCACGTACATGGACCGCACGATCATCGCCTCGGCCATGCCCCTCATCCGCAAAGATCTTGGCTTCTCGCTCATCACCGCCGGTTGGATTCTCGCCAGCTTTCGCTGGGGCTTCACGATTTTCCAAATTCCCGGCGCCTGGTTCGGCGATAAAATCGGCCCGCGCCGCGCGCTCACAATTATCGTCACCTGGTGGAGCGTGTTTACCTCCCTCACCACGCTCGCCTGGAGCGCCGCCTCCATGGTTGTGGTCCGTTTCATCTTCGGAGTCGGTGAATCGGGCGCGTTCCCCATCGCCACGCGATCGCTCTCCCGCTGGATGCTCCCCGCCGAACGCGGCTTCGCACAAGGAATCACGCACGCTGGATCGCGGCTTGGCGCTGCCATCACGCCCCCGCTCGTCGTATGGATGATCCTGCTCTACGGTTGGCGCTCGCCCTTTCTCGCATTCGCAGGCCTCGGACTCGTGTGGGCCGCGCTCTGGTTTTTCTACTATCGCGATTCGCCCGAGCAGCACCGTGGCGTCAACGCCGCCGAGCTCGAGCTGATTCAATCGTCAACCGGCGGTCCGCGGCCCCAAGTTGGTGT
This sequence comes from Bryobacteraceae bacterium, assembly GCA_035486995.1. GTDB lineage: Bacteria > Acidobacteriota > Terriglobia > Bryobacterales > Bryobacteraceae > Palsa-89. The sequence goes on along the minus strand of DATHMO010000126.1, from coordinate 31,434 downwards.
TCGCGTTCCATGGCGGCGCATTCTTCACAGCCGCACTGTCTGGCAACTCGCGCTGATGTATTTCTGCTACCAGTACGCGCTCGCCGTTTACCTCGATTGGTTCCCCACTTATTTGAACAGCCATCGCGGCTTCGATCTTAAGCAAATGGGCTTCTACGCCAGTCTCCCGTTGCTCGCGGGCACGCTTGGCGATCTTGCCGGCGGCTGGTTTTCCGATCGCTTTCTGCGACGCACCGGCAACGTCACCTACGCCCGCCGCATCGTTGGCATCACCGGCTTCGTCATCGCAGCACTCGGGATTCTTCCCGCCACTCTCACGCACGATCCGAAACTCTGCGTCGCTTTCAGTTGCCTCGCCTTCGGCGGCTTGGAATTAACGGTAGGCGTCTCGTGGGCCATCCCGCTCGACATCGGTGGCGACTTCGCCGGCTGCACCGCCTCCGTCATGAACATGTGCGGCAACATCGGCGGCGCAATCTCCCCGGCCCTGCTCGCTTACCTGGTCCGCGACTTCGGGTGGGACGTCCCCTTCTTCGCCACCTCCGCGCTCTGTGTCATCGGAGCCATCATCTACGCCAGAATCGATGCCAGCCAGCGCATCTTCGCGGCGTGAGTACCACGATCCTCGTACTCGCCGTTCTCTTCCTCGCCACGTTCATTCGCTCTGCGTTGGGATTCGGTGAAGCACTGGTGGCCGTTCCGCTGCTCGCACTCACGCTCCCCGTCCAGGTCGCCGCGCCTTTGGCCGTTTTGGTTTCCATCACCGTAGCCTTGGTTGTCGTGATCCAGGATTGGCGCAACATTCACTTCCAGAGCGCAGGCTGGCTCGTTCTTTCCACATTATTCGGAATTCCACTCGGCTTGCTGCTTTTGAAGTCCGTCCCGGAATCCATCGTCAAAGCGATTCTCGGCCTCTTCATCATCGCCTTCGCGATTTACTCGCTCGCCGGCCGCAAACCGCAACTCCAGAGCGATCGCCTCGCGCCTTTGTTCGGTTTCGCCGCGGGAATTCTTGGAGGCGCGTACGGCATGAACGGCCCTCCCCTGGTTGTCTATGGCGTCATGCGCCGCTGGACACCGGCTCAGTTCCGCGCAACTCTGCAAGGATATTTCCTGATCGCGAGCATTGTCGGCATGGCGGGCTACGCGTTCACCGGCCTGTGGACCCGCACCGTCAGCCGTTACTTTTTGCTTTCATTTCCGCTCGCTCTGATTGCCGTGTTCCTCGGCCACGCCGTTCATCGCCGCCTCAGCAGCGGGCGTTTTTTGATCGCGGTTAACGTTGCCCTTGCATTAATCGGCGCGACCTTGTTGGTGCAGGCCTTAGTGATCTAACCCAAACTTCGGCTGGTGGGCGCTGCCGTCGATCTTGATTCGCAAAAATGTCCCCGCCCCGTTCTTGGCAAAAAATGGATCGGCCGGCTTCAGCAACCAACGCTTCCAGCCTGTCACCGTCTGCGATATGTGCGCGTTCAATTTCAACGCGCCATGAAAATCTAGCATGTCGTGCAACATGTCGTAATTTCCCGCAACGGAAACGTCGGCGCCCGGAACCTCGAACGCCAGCGATCGAAACGTCATCACCTGATCTTCCAGATGAAACGCGCCCTGCATACTCGAAACCACTGCATCGATCGCTTCGTTCTTCGGCTGCCCTTGTCCGCGCCGGCTCAATTGATCCACCTGATTCTGAATCGTCGACTTCAGAAACTTCGCTCCGTGAACATCAAACGTTCCATCCAGCCGCAGTTTCTCCTTCACCGTACTCTGGAGCGGCGGAATGTCGATGCTCGATTTCATCGCGATGAAGCCCTCCATAAACGGCGGCCCCTTCATCCCCAAACGCAGCAGATCGCGCATATCGCCGTTCGCCATGCTGACTTGGAGAGTGATGCTGCGTTTGGAGTATTGATCATTCTTGATCACTGCTCCATCAGTTGTGAAGTTCGTGTGCCCCAGCGTCGCTCGAACCGGTTGCAGCACGGTGTTGCCGTTGCTGCCATCCACCATTGCTTCGAAGTCGGTGGAAAGCGGCATCGGAGTGCCCACCATCTTCAACTCAAAGTTCGGAACATACGCGTTCCCGCGCACGTTGACGTTATCCAGCGATCCATCAAACGTCCCCTTCGACGACAACGTCCCCGCAATCCCGGCGAAGATTCCAAGGTCGGCGTTATCGAAGGTGTAATCGCCCTTCAGCGGCGAATCGCCGGGAGTCGAGGCGTTCCACGGCCCAAAGTCGCCGGTGCTTTTTACCGTGCCCGGTGGCTTCGGAATCGTCAGATCGGCGTCGTAGCGCGTCGCGGTATTCGAGCCCACCGACTGCAAATGAAGGCGCGCAATTTCGAACCTTAGCGGCGGCTTGCTGCGATCCTGCGGCAGCAGCATCAGCACGACATTCTTGATCTGAACATTTTGAAAACTGACCTCGGACCTGGATTGATCGTCGCCTTTCCAATTCTCCCGCTCCTCTTTGGGCGGGATGTTGATCTCCATGCCATCGATCGAAACAAAATTGACGGATTTTTTCGGCGCAACCAAGACTTCCAAATCGACCGTGAAGAACAGTTTCTTGATCGCGAACAACGGCGGCCGGTTGCGGTCGCCTCCGAACCGCATCGAAACGTTTTCGCTCTCCACCGCCACAATGGCCCCGCGCCCGTGCCGCAGCAAAATCTGAACAACAGACATATTCGGACGGTTGATCCGGAGAGTTCCGATTTCCACTTCGCTGTGAAACCGATCCTGCATATACTTGATCGCCTGCTCGCGAATCGCAGGTTCGAATCGTCTCGCAATCACCGATGCCATGAAAAAGGCGCCGGCCACCAGCAGCACGATCAGAACGGCAGCGCCCGCCAGAATGTATCTTGTTCGTTTGCTCACCAGTTAGTTGATCGTTACACAGCAAGAACGTTTCGTTTAAGGCAAGATCTCGGTTTTCGAGATATAGTCCAGGTTCGGAAACCGCTGTACCAGATACTCATTGGCTTCGCCTTCCACACGGGTCGGATCGATGTATTTTCCTTCCGGCCGCATTTCGCCGTAGCCCGCATAGAACTTATCCACAACATCCATGCCTTGGACGACTTTCGCGAACGGAACGAAGCCCTGCTGATCAAGCGCCGGATCGTCAGCCAGATTGATGAAGATCTCCGTCGCCCGAGTGCCGCCTCCAGACATGGCGAACGCCAGCGTCCCGCGCAAGTTTTTTTGCTGCGGAGGATCGTCCGCGATGAAGTATTCGCGCCACTTCCCATGGACGTTGAAGTCGCGATGCACGCCGAATTGCGCGATGAATCCCGGCACCACTCGAAAGAAGCGGCTTTGATCGAAGTAATGCATCCGAAGCAATTCGTGAAAACGATCCACGCCATGCGGCGCCCAAGCGCGGCGCGCTTCCACAACAAACTCGCCCTGCGATGTTTCGAACTTTACGCGAAACACTTCGGGCACCACAATCTTCGGCTCTGCCTTTTTTTGGCAGGCCGCCAGAAGCAACAGCACGACCAAGACCGGTCCGATTCGCATCCCCAATTAGGGTACACTGTCGAACATCCATGCAAGGAAAGACAGTGGTGATTACCGGCGGCACGTCTGGCATCGGCCAGGTTGCCGGAGAAGCTCTGGCGAAGATGGGCGCCCGCATCGTTTTGGTTGCCCGCAGCAAGAGCCGGGGAGAGGCAGCGCTCTCGCGATTGCAAGCGATCGGCCCAGGCCGCAAGCACGATGTGCATTACGGCGACCTTTCGCGCTTAACGGAAATGCGGCGCGTCGCCAAGGAGATTGCGGCTGCCGAAACGCGGATCGACGTGCTGATCAACAACGCGGGCGCCATGTTCGACAAGCGTCAAGTCACTGAAGACGGCTTGGAATTGACCTTCGCTACAAATCACCTTTCCTACTTCGTGATGACGCATCTGCTGAGCGAGCGGCTGATCACTTCTGCCCCTTCGCGCGTCATTAACACTTCCTCTAACGCGCATTATCGCGGCACGATGGATTTCGATAATCTCGAATACGAACACGACTACAAAGCGTTTCCGGCCTACAGTCGCTCGAAGCTCTGCAATGTTTTGTTCACTCGGGTGCTCGCGCGGCGGCTGAATGGGACCGGCGTGACTGCGAACAGTTTGCATCCGGGATTTGTGAAGACGCGTTTTGGCGACGAGAGCGGCGGCCGGACGGCATTCGCGATCCGACTCATGAAAATGCTCTTCGCGATCTCGCTGGAAAAGGGCGCCGAGACAATCATCTATCTGGCTTCATCGAACGAAGCGTCGAAATCAAATGGCCTCTATTTTTATCAATGCAAGCCTGTCGAGCCCTCGAAGCTCGCGCAGGATGACGCGGTGGCCGACCGTCTTTGGCAACTGACAGGCAAGATCGCCGGGATTCCGGACTAGCTTATTGCCCGACCAGAGCCTGAATCGCTTCCAGTTCCTTGCCGGCGTCGGAAAGCTTTCCCTGCGAAACCAGTTCGCGATAGCGCGCGAGATGCTGGCGGATTTGCGCGACACGCGCATCGGTCTGCGTCGAAGGCGGCGCAGCTGTCGTCGTTGGGGGCTGGCCTGTGGCCGGGATTGCAGGCGCCGATGGTAATTTTTCGCCCGCCAATTGTGCCAGCGCTTCCTGATATGTGTCGGCGTACACCAGGTTGTTTCCCATGGCGAGCGCTACCTTCTTCAACTGCGGCATTTTCGCTTGCGACGCCTGAATGTAGATGGGTTCCACATACAGAAATGTCTGTCCCATCGGCAGCACCAGCATTTGTCCGCGCAAAACTTGCGAGCCTTGCTGATTCCAGAGAGTCAGGTCTTTCGAAATGTTTTGATCCTGATTAATGCGCGCCTCAATTTGCATGGGACCCAGGATGATTTCCTGCTTCGAAAGCAGCAAAACCACTTTCTCGCCTAAATGTTCTCCGTCGCAGCGTGCCATCATGAGTCCGATCAGGTTGTCGCGATTGCGCGGCGTAAACGGAGTCATAAGCAGAAACTCGGGCTTCGTTTCCCCGGGCAAAGTTGCAACCACATAAGTAGGCGCCAGCGGCCCCGGCGTGCCGCCCTGTTCATTAGTGAACTTGGCCGTATCCCAGGCGTCGGATTTGTTGTAGAACGTGTCGGAGTCGCGCATATGGAACAGCCGATAAATGTCGGCCTGTACGCGAAAGATCAGCTCGGGATAGCGGACGTGCCGGCGCAGATCGGCGGGCATGGTCCCGGAATCCTCGAACAGATCGGGAAACAAATTCCGGTACGCCTGCAAGAGCGGATCGGTCGGATCGAAAACGTAGAGATGCACCGTGCCGTCGTAGGCGTCGATGGTGGCCTTCACCGAGTTGCGAATGTAGTTCACTTCGCCCATCCCCTCGATTCCCACATGCGCCGAATACGGGTGGACGTCCGACGTCATGTAGCCGTCGATGATCCAGGTAAGCCGCCCGGAGTCCGTCAGAACGAGGTACGGATCGGGATCCCAAGTCAGGAAATCGGCCAGCGCATTCAAGCGCGCGGTGACATTGCGGCGAATCATCATGCGGCTATCGGAGGTGAGATAGCCGGTCAGCAGGATGTTGAAGTCTTCGCGCGAAACTGCGGCTGCGGTGCGCAGCAGGAACGAGGATATTGGAAAACCGCCCTTGCCATCGTAATGAGTCTCGACATTGCGGTCACCCGAAGGATAATCGAACTCGGCTTGCGCGGTGTGCACGAACACCGGATCTTGCACGTTCTCGCCGTAATAAAGCTCGGGGCGTGCGAGTTTGAGCCCCGGCTCGCTGATCACAGGCGGCGCATCCTTGATAATCAGCTCCGGCAGTCCGTTCGGTGAAACGGTGTTCGCTTCCGCCATCACGATTCCGTAGCCGTGCGTGTAGATGAAGTGCGAATTGATCCAACGTCCGCCGGCTTCGCCGAGTTGCGTCAAATCCAGCTCGCGCGGTGATAACATCATCTGCCGTAGCTGCCCATTCACCGTGTAGCGATCGACGTCGGTGTCGGAATAAATGTAGGGCCGATACGGCTGGAGCTGCGTGATCGCGTCATGAAAAGCGTGCCAGTCCCAGAGCCGCACGTTATCCAGGAGCGGCTGATGCTGTTTGAAATCGATGCGTTCGTCGGACTGCGCCGTGAAGTTCATTTCGCGCGTGCGGTCATCAATGCCGAACGCCGATCGCGTAGCAGCAATGTGCCGCTGGATAAACGGCCGCTCGATGGAAATCTCATTGGGCCGTACATAGGCCCCGGCGACGATGGGCGGAACCACATTGCGCAGCAAAATCGCGCCGACCAGCACCACCAGCGCCGTCCGCCATCGTCCAACTGCAAGTGCAGCCGCGGAAACGACGCATGCGGCGATTTGCAGCCACTGCAGCGGAAGCACGATGCTCTGATCCACATAATCGACGCCGACCATGAAGCTGCCGTGCTCGTTGAGCAGCAGGCTATACCGGGCCAGGAAGAAGCGCGCGGCCATCGCCAGCAGAAACACAGCGCCCAGGCTTCGCAAGAACGTGCTCTGCAGCGCGCCCGCGAGACCCAACTCCGTAATGCTGATCTCCTGCACGTTGCGCCAGTCACCAACGCGACCGCTGATTTGCCAGCCCCGCGCCGCGACCCAATAAATCAGTGCTCCCACCACGACAATACCGAGCAAGAGCCCAAGCAAATCGGAATAAAACGGGATTTTGAATAAATAAAACGACAGCGGATTGTCGAAGACCGGATCGCGCCAAGCAGTGGCCGCTCCGCCCAAATCGCGCCCGCCGAAATATCGAACGACGGTCCAGGTATCGAGCGTAGTGAGCGAGATTGCCAGAGCAATGATAAAAACTGCAAGTGCCGTGATTCGCGCATACAGCGGATGCTCGGAAAGGCGCGCGTGCGCATGTCTGAGGGCGAGAATGTGTGCGGTCCAAAAAACAATGAAAGCAATGATAGTGGCGCCGATGGTAGGGATCAGGCTATAGGCGAGGATGCTGAACCAGGTGCGCAGCTGGCCCATCTCCTTCCACCATTGGTAATCGATGGCCCACGAACAGAGCCAGCGCACGGCGACGAACAACACCACGGCGACGATCGCGTACCAAAGGCACCCGCCGCGAGCGGGGCGGCCGGGAATCTGACGTTGTCGGTAGGAAGGGTCCAAGTCTCTAGTAACTGTACTCTATTGCGAGCCGGTCCATCACGAAGACCCGAGCCTCAAGCCGACGGCATGAACCTTCGCCCCCGCGTTTCCGGGCCCAACCAGACTATAACGGCAAGCGCGACACCGGAAACTAAGATGCAACCGGCCATGGCGGCGGGAAGCTTCACTCCCCGATCCTGAAGCGCGCCGATCAACACGGGCATGATCGATCCCAGCGCCGCGCCAACGTGGTAGACACACCCCGGCCCAACGGCGCGAGCGGCGGTAGGAAACCGTTCGGTCAGATAGGACGGCGCAATGCCGTAGACTCCGATGCCACATGCGCCCATCAGCAACGCGCCCAGCGCTAACGCAAAGTGAGCGTGCGATCCGACAAAGATCGGGATCATCAACACTCCGATCAGTGCCGCCATTGTCGCGGCTCCCCGTCGACCGGCGCGGGTCTCGGAAACACGCCCCCACAGCGCGGTCCCCAGGATTCCACCCACGTTCAGCGCTACCAGGTATGGAATCGCCGGCAGACCGCGTTCACGCAGCAAGGTCGGGTACCAGAAGGTGATTGAGTAATACGACATCAGGAAAGCGCCCATCAGAAGGGAGGTCTGAATCGTGGTGGCCACCAGATCGCGCCGGAAGATCCGGACGATCGACAATCCGTCCCGCTGATTGGCGCCCTTCAGATGGGCGTGGCGCGCCAGCCAGACCGGGCTCTCCTTCACACGCAGCCAGATCCATAACGCCAGGAATACCGGAACCGCACCCAGCCAGAAAAACGCTCGCCATCCCGGGCCGTTCGATGCGGTCAGCAGCGGATACAACAACTGAAAAACCACCGCCGCCAGCATATAGCCCCAGTAGAATCCGCCCGCCAGAAGTCCCGACGCTGCGCCTCGAAGATGATCCGGCCAGTGTTCGAGCGCAAGTGGCATGCCCGCCGCCCACACTCCGCCCATGCCGATTCCGAACAGCGCGCGGACTCCGAACAGCATCGCATAGCTAGTGGAAAAGCCGCTGAGAAGGCTGAACAGAGACAACCACAGGATGGCGAGGATCAAGGGAAACTTGCGGCCGAAACGGTCCGCGGCCGTTCCCGCGCTCAATCCACCCACCAGACGAAACATAAGCGTGACCGTTCCGAGCGCGCCCGCAAGCGCTTTGTCCACGGTGAAGCTGTGTTCGATATCGATCAGCAGAAAACTCAGAATGGAGAAATCGAATCCATCGAAGCCCCAGCCAAGAAACGCCGCGAAGAAGGCATTCCACTGGGTCCGGGTAACGTCTCGGAAAGTGGAGCGCGCGCCGGGAACACGAGCGTCACGGCCGGATTGAACCGGGACTTCCGGCTTCGTCATCTGTTGGTGCTCCTTCAGCGAGCCTTGCTATCCAATGCGCCGTCCACCGTCCAGACGATCTTGCCATTCACGATGGTTGCGACGGGACCGCCACGAAATGTTTTCCCGTGAAATGGCGAGTTGCGGCTCTTCGAAGCCGACCGGTTGACGTCGTAGGTCCAGGTGCGTTCGGTGTCGAAGATAGTGATGTCGGCGGGCGCGCCGGCAGCGAGTCGTCCGCGATTCAGATTGAGTACGCGATCGGGACCGATGGTAAACACCTCGATCATGCGCATCAAGGGGATCTTCCCGGTGTGGACTAGGCGATCGAGCGTGACGCCAATAGCGGTTTCGAGGCCAAGAATGCCGAAGGGGCACTTCTCGAACTCCTGCATTTTCTCGCTGCCGGCGTGAGGCGCGTGATCGGTCGCGATCGCGTCAATCGCGCCTGAGATGACGCCCTCGGTGACCGCAGCGATGTCGCAAGTAGAACGCAGCGGCGGTTTCATTTTGTAGTTGCTGTCGTACGGCGGCATCGCGTCGTCGGCCAGAGCGAAGTGATGCGGAGTGGCTTCGGACGTCACGGCCAGACCGCGCGCTTTGGCGAACGCAACCATTTCCACCGAGTGGCGCGATGAGATATGCGCGACATGGAAACGGGCGCCAGTGAGCTCAGCGAGCAGGATGTCGCGAGCCACCATGACATCCTCCGAAGCGGCCGGAATACCGCGCAGACCGAGCCGTACGCTCTCGATGCCTTCGTTCATGTCGCCACCGGCGCTCAAGTGCAAATCCTCGCAATGATCGATGACAGGAAGGCCGAACGATCGCGCAGTTTCCATGGCACGCCGCATCACACGCGCGTTCATCACCGGGCGGCCATCGTCGGAAATTGCAACGATACCAGCCTCCTTCATCAACCCCATGGCGGCCAATTCTTCGCCCGCGCTGCCTTTGGTGATGGCGCCGATGGGAAACACGTTCACGATCGCGTGACGCCCCGCACGCTCGATGATGTAGCTGGTAACCGTGGCATTGTCGTTCACCGGCGACGTGTTCGGCATGCAGCAGATGGAAGTGAAGCCTCCAGCCGCGGCGGCGCGCGATCCGCTCTCAATGGTCTCGGCATGCTCAAACCCAGGCTCGCGCAGATGCACGTGCATATCGATGAAGCCCGGCGCGACGATGAGTCCAGACGCATCGAACTCGCTGGCGCCAGCAGCGTCGACGTTCTCACCGACCACAGCAATGCGCCCATCCTCGAGCGCGACGTCGCGAATCGCGTCGAGACCGCTGGCCGGGTCCATCACGCGGCCATTGCGAATGACAAGTTTCGGCATCTAGTTTCCGAGAATCCGCTCGAGCACCGCCATTCGCACCGCGATCCCATTCTCCACCTGATTCAGGATCACCGAACGCTGCGAATCGGCCACTTCAGATGAGATCTCGCGTCCGCGATTGATGGGGCCCGGGTGCATGACGATGGCGTCGGCCTTGGCCAGGCTCATGTGCTCCAAACGCAATCCGTAAAATTGGAAATATTCGTTCGCGGAAAACGCGGCTTCGTGCTGGCGCTCCAGCTGCACGCGCAGCATCATAATGACGTCGGCATCGCGAATCGCATCCTCCATTTTGTGCGTCAGACTGATGCCGGGCGCGAGTTGGGCTAATTCCGTCGGCAGCAACGACGCCGGCCCGCATAGGACAATCTGCGCACCGAACTTCGAGAGCAAATACATGTTCGACCGCGCGACGCGGCTGTGCGCGATATCGCCGATAATGGCGACGCGAAGGCCTTCCAGCGTCGGACGGCGGTCGAGAATAGTGCGCGCGTCAAGCAGCGCTTGCGTGGGATGTTCGTGCGTGCCGTCGCCGGCATTGATGATGGGGGTTTCCACTAAGTAGCGCGCCAGAAAATGCGGAGCGCCCGAAGCCGCGTGGCGCATGACGATGGCGTCAGGGTGCATGGCGTTCAACGTATTCAGCGTGTCCACCAGCGATTCGCCTTTCGAAACGCTGGACGCCGAAGCAGTAATGGAAATAGCGTCGGCGCCGAGGCGCTTAGCCGCAATCTCGAAACTGGTGCGGGTGCGCGTGGACGCCTCGAAGAACAAATTGACGATCATGCGTCCGCGAAGCTGGTCCGACTTGCGCCGGGCCGATTGCTGCGGCTGGAAACTCTTGGCGCGGTCGAGAATAGCTTCGATCTCGACTCGATCCAGCGGCTCAATTCCCAAAAGTCCACTGGGCATCGAGCGTCCTTATGTCTTCTCCACGAGCAGGACCTTGTCGTTCTGGTCCACTTCCTGAAATTTGACCTCGATAATCTCGTTGGCGCTGGTCTGTACCATGCGCCCCACATACCGCGCCTCGATCGGAAGCTCGCGCCAGCCGCGATCGATCAACACCAGCAGCTGCACCCGCGCGGGACGGCCTTGATCGAACAGCGCGTCCAGAGCGGCGCGAATCGTGCGGCCCGTGTAGAGCACGTCGTCCATTAATATGATGTCCTTGCCCGTGACCGGGAAGTGAATCTCGGTTGCGTTGTGGACCGGCTTTTCCGACACCGTAGACAGATCGTCGCGGTACAGATTGATATCGAGAAAACCGACGGGGACCACGAGCTTTTCCAGATTCTTGATCTTGTCAGCAAGACGAAGCGCTAGCGGCACCCCGCGCCGCCGGATGCCGATAAAGGCCAACCGGTGCAGATCCTCGGTCTTCTCCAGAATTTCGTGAGCCAGCCGGACGAGTGTGCGGTCAATCTCGGAGGCGCTCATCAACTGCGCTTTTTCACGTGTGGGGAGCATGGTTAGATGCTAAACGCTCCAGCGTAACACATCAAAAGCGCTTCATCCGGTCGTGGATGTGCTTGGCAAGTTTATCGATCTCGTCCACCTTCTTCAAGGTGGCGATCGATAGCACATTATAGTCGTTCTTTTCCAGATCAACCTTGAGTTCATCGGCTAATTTGGACAAAGCGCGCGCGTCTGCAAGGGATTTTTGATAATCCGACTTGAGGATTTCCTGGCGCTGCAATTTGCCGTTGGGCAAGCGGACGTCTTCGGGTGGAGCTTCGGGAATGTTCCGCTCTTCGGAAGGCGGCTGCGCCTGCAGGACCAAAGCCGCCGCCAGCGCCAGCGTAGCCGTGAGGATAAGCAGGATTCGGGGGAGCATATTGGTGCAATTATAGTCAGGTTGGCTGATACCTGCTACCGGGGCATGCGCTGAGGAATTGTCCTGAGTCGATTGCGCTACCATGCTTCTGATGGTCCGTGTCGCACTGCTCTCTGTTCTGCTATCGGCCTCTCTCTCGGCACAAACTATAATTCGTCTCGGCACACTGGTTCCGAAGGGTTCGCGCTGGCACGAAATCCTGCTCAACATGGGCGAGGAGTGGAAGAAGGCCTCCGGCGGAAAAGTCGAGTTGAAGATTTACCCCGGCGGCGAACAGGGCGACGAACCCGAAATGGTGCAGAAGCTCCGCATCAAGAAGCTGCAGGCGGTAGCGCTCTCTGGCGCGGGCCTGAGCGGCATCGATGCCGCGGTTGCGGCGCTGCAAATTCCCATGATGCTGTCTTCCTACGATGAGGTTGACTACGTCCGTGACCGCATCTCGGAGCGCCTCGAAAAAGGCCTCGCGCAGCGCGGCTTCATCGTATTAAATTGGGGCGACGCGGGCTGGATCCATTTTTTCACCAAGCAGCCGGCCTCGCGGCCTGAAGAAATTCGCCGTATGAAGCTGTGCGTTCTGCAGGGCGACAACTCGACATTCGAGCTGTACAAGATCAACGGATTTCAACCCGTTTCGCTGGCCGCAACGGATATTCTCACCGGCCTGCAAACCGGCCTCATCGACGCTTTTCAAGCGCCTCCGCTGGTGGCCTTGAGCAATCAGTGGTTCGGCGGCGCAAAGAACATGCTGGACGTTCCCTTTGCGGAGCTCGTCGGTGCCACCGTGATTTCGAAAGACGTTTGGGACACGATTCCAGCGCCCGTGCAAAAGGAAATGATGCAGTCGGCGCACACCGCTGGCATCGCATTGCGCGAGGAGATCCGCAAATCGGAGGCGAGTTCCATTCCGCTCATGCAGCAGTTCGGACTCAATGTGGTTCATGCCGATCCCAAAGCCGTCGCCGAGTGGCGGGCGCTCGCCGAAGGCATCTGGCCAAAGCTGCGAGGGCAGGCGGTGCCGGCCGATTTGTTCGACCAAGTGAAGCGGCTGCGCGACGAGTACCGCAAAACGCATCACGGAGCCGTGGTCGCGGCAGTCCAGTGAGCGCGGCCAAGTGAGCGCCACCACACCCCCGCCCGAAAATTCCGGGCGCGTCACGCCCTTTCAACTTTTCGAAGATTCGTTCTCGATCCTGGCGCTCTCGCTGATGACCGCGCTGCCCGTGATCGAGATGGTCGCACGCCAATTTCGGTGGCCGGGGATTCCAGGATCGGCCGTCGTGGTGCAGCAGCTCACGCTGTGGATCGGAATGCTGGGCGGCATGCTCGCCTCGCGCTCGGGCCGTCTGCTGGGCCTTTCATCGAGCAGCTTTCTCCCCGAATCCTGGATCATACCGGCGAAAGTTTTCTGGAGCGCCGCGCTGGCCGCGGTGTCAACCTGTCTGGCCTACGCGAGCTGGATATTCGTGCAAACCGAGCGCGAATCGGGCAGCTATCTTTTGCCCGGCGTCCCTAAGTGGATCGCACTCGCAATCATGCTGGTGGGCTTCGCGGTGATCGCCCTGCGCGCCGTCTGGAACGCGAGCTCAGGTTGGACCGGGCGTGGCCTTGCGGCGATCGGCCTCTTCATCCCGGCGCTGTTCGGCTACGTGATCCCGATGGGAACCCCTGGCGTACTTCCACTTTCGTTCGCGCTCCTCACACTCGCCATCGTGCTCGGCCTCCCGATCTTTGCGGTCTTCGGCGGTCTCGCGCTTCTGTTGTTTTGGAGCAGCGGCACGCCCGTCGCATCGGTACCCGTCGAAATGTACCGCCTGGTTGCGTCCCCGCTGCTGCCGTCGATTCCGCTGTTCACTCTGGCCGGGTACTTCATGGTGCAAGGCGGCGCGACGAAACGCCTGCTGCGCGTCTTCACCGCGCTATTTAGCTGGATTCCCGGTGGTCTCGCCATCGCCACCGTCGCCATCTGCACGGTGTTTACGTTCGCCGGTTCCGGCCTGACGATTCTCTCGCTCGGCGGACTGCTGGTCCCGATGCTGATCAAGACCCGCTATCCCGAAAATTTTTCCATCGGTCTGCTGACAGCCTCAGGCTCTCTCGGCCTGCTCTTCCCCACCAGTGTTCCCGCCATCCTCTATTGCGTCTATTCGCAGACGCCCATCGACAGGCTGTTCATCGGCGCCACGCTGCCCGAGCTCCTCATGATCTCGTGCATCGCCTTCGTCGGGATTCGCATGGGAATCAAGAGCAACGCAGTGCGCGAACCATTTTCGTGGCGCGAAGCGAGCGCCGCCGTCTGGAACGCGAAATGGGAATTGGCCCTGCCGGTGATCATGATCGTCGGCTTGTTCGGCGGATTCGGAACGCTGACCGAGGCCGCGGCCCTCACAGCTTTCTGCGCATTCTTCGTCGAAGTATTCATTTATCGCGACCTCAAGCTATCGCGCGATTATCGCGAAGTATTCGTCGAATGCGCCACCATTGTGGGCGGCATTTTGCTGATCCTCGGCGTCGCGCTCGGATTCACCAATTATTTAGTGGACGCGGAAGTGCCGTCCCGATTGATCGATTGGGTGCAAGCGCACGTACAGTCGAAATACCTATTCTTGCTTCTGCTCAACGTAGCGCTACTCGTAGTGGGCGCAATGATGGATATTTTCGCGGCAATCCTCGTCGTGGTGCCGCTTCTCAAGCCGCTGGCCGCGGCGTATTCGATAGATCCTGTGCAAATGGGCGTCATCTTCATCGCGAACCTCGAACTCGGCTACCTGCACCCGCCGGTCGGAATCAATTTGTTTTTGTCGGCCTACCGTTTCAAGAAGCCGATGGGCACGATTATCTGGGCCACGCTGCCGTTCTTGCTGATTTTAGGTGGAAGCGTACTCCTGATCACGTATGTGCCATGGCTGACGACGGCACCGCTGCACTGGCTGGGGAAATAGCGCGCCTCACTTGGCGGGCTTTGGAATGTAGAACCACTCGCTTTTGCAGGCCTTTGGTTCTAAGTGAACTTTGCGCACCTGCTGCTCGATCGCAATTTCATAATCGCCGGCAGGCAGCCCGTCAAAGACAAATTCTCCTTCCTGGGTCGTCCAGGCTTGCAACGCGCTCCCACTTGAACGCAATCGCACATCAAGGTAAGCCATCGGCAGGGGAATCGTTTCGAAGAAGCGGGGCACAGTCAATACCCGCTCGTCTCCACTGACAAATCCCCAGATGCGGCCTACATCCGGATCGCCGCTTTGCATGAAATGTAGGTAGACAAGATCCTCGCCAGCCTCGGATAAGCGGCGCGTCCCTGAGCATGCGCCCGTCTCAATTCCATGCTCTCCTGGGCGAGCATATACCACGTAGGTTTCATTTTTGCGAAAAGCAACGGCGCAGTCAGAAAGAAAGTCCGTCCAAACCTCGATCAACTGACGATCCTTTGCGACTCCCTTGTATGCTTGGCTAACTTTGAACGTAATTCGCTGCCCGTCGCGGAAAATCTTGTCAACAGCTGCTTCTAACTGATCCAGAGTAACGGCGTTCGTCGCCTCGCGCCGCTCGGGCTCCCGCAACACTTCTGAATAGAATCGCTTGAGGGTGACAAGAGTTTCAGGTGAATCGTCTCTCACAACATCATCCAGATCGCGGCCTGGAAAAAGTTGTTGAAGCCGCTCCGCCAACATGAGATCATAAGGATCCAAGTCAGGGTGCTTGGATTCAACCTTTCCAATAAACACCACGTCTGCGCCTGCGAAACGATCGCAGACCGAGGCGGTGCCACCGCACTTGCAACCGAGAGCGAACTGTTCCGGCAAAACTGCGAAAAACAGGAGAGGAATTGCAGCAACTAGGACCTTCATTGGTTCCCTTTTTGGGATAACTCCACACCGATTGCGTTCACCCGAGCGCTCCGCGTAAAGCACTCGATCGTGATCTTCCTGCGAGATCCACTTCTTGCCCTTTTCGGGAGCCGCCTTCCTGATCGCAGCCTGCGTTCGGAGCGCTTCGTTTCGATACCGCTCGTCGGCATAATCTCCACTTCGATGCGCCGGCCGCAGAACGACGTCGTCCGAAATTCTTCCCTTCACTTAGTGCCCCGCTTTCGCGACATCCCGAAAGAATCCGTTCAGCTCCGCAAACGGCGTAATCCCATCCAGTCCCGCGAAACTGCCATCGTCGGCGATCAACTTCGCCGCCCGAATAAACCCCGTCCATGCGGCACGCGCGAGCGACGAACCCAGACTCGCTCGCCGCACTCCCAACTCAGCCAGATCGCTCACTTTCAGTCCGGTATTCGCGCTCATCAACACGTTCACGGGCTTGGGATGGACCGCCGCGACAATCGCCTGAATGTCCGCCCGCTCGCGCACGCCCGGTGCAAACAGCACGTCCGCGCCAGCCTCGGCGAAAGCTTGCAATCGACGAATCGCCTCGCGCAACGGTTCCGGGTGCCCCACCAGAAAACATTCCGAGCGCGCCGTCAATAGCACGCTCGATCCCTCAACGGCCGACCGCGCCGCCCGAATCCGTTCCACCGCCAACGCCAAATCGTACAGCGGCTTCTCTCGATCGCCGGTGGCGTCTTCAATCGACAACCCGGCCACACCAGTCTCAACGCACAGCCGTACATTCGCCGCGACACCTGCCGGGTCATGCGAATAACCCGACTCAAAATCGGCGTTCACAGGCAAATCCGTCGCCAACACGATCTCCGCAATATGTTTCAACACTGTGTCGCGCGGTACCGCCCATGCAGCATCCGGCAGCCCGAGCGAAAACGCCAAACCAGAGCTGGTCGTAGCTAGCGCGTGAAACCCAAGATGGCGCAAATAACCGGCCGTTCCGATGTCCCAAGGGTTGGGAATTACAAAACAACCAGTTTCATGGAGCTTGCGGAAGGCGGCGCGGCGAGGGGCAAAGTCGATCGGAACCATGGCAGATTGAGGTTAACAAATTAACCGATTCTTAATGTGATAACATCCGTCTTGACATTTCGGCGTGCAGCGGCCGCCGGGCGGCCCGTCGTGCGTTTCTAAGGTTCGTTGTGCGCTCTAAAAATAGAAGCGGAGAGCAACCGAGTGAAAGTATACGAAGGTTCCGACATCAGAAACATCGCCCTGATTGGTCATGGACACAGCGGTAAGACTACCCTGACCTCCGGATTTTTGTACACCGCCGGGGCCACCAATCGCCTGACGCGCGTGGACGAAGGCACCGCCATCACGGATTTCGATGACGAGGAAATCCAGCGCAAGCTGACAATTTCCACGGGTCTCGCTTTCGCGGAGTGGGCCAAGAAGAAAATCAATCTCATCGACACGCCCGGCTTCAATATTTTCATTAACGATACCAAGGCCGCCCTCATTGCAGCCGACGCCGCGCTGGTGCTGGTGGATGGCGTGGCTGGCGTCGAAGTCCAAACCGAAAAGGTCTGGAGCTTTGCCGACGAATTCAATCTGCCGCGCGCCATCATGATCAACAAGCTGGATCGCGAACGTTCTTCCTTCGAACGCGCGCTCGCGAATGTACAGGACGTTTTCGGCCGCCTGGCGGTCCCAGTCCAGCTTCCCATCGGCGCGGAAAAAGAATTCAAAGGTGTCGTCGATGTCATTCGAATGAAGGCCTACACATACACCAGCGACGGCGACGGAAAGGGCAAAGAGGGCCCCATTCCAGACAATCTGGCCGAGCCCGCCCAGAAGGCCCACGAAGCGTTGGTGGAAATGGTGGCCGAGGGCAACGATGCCCTGATGGAAGAGTTCTTCGACAAGGGGACGCTTCCGGTGGAGCACATCGTCGACGGCCTGCGCCTGGCCATTCGCGAGCGCCGCATTTTTCCGGTACTGTGCGGATCCGGCCTGCACAACGTCGGGTCCGATTTGCTGATGAACTTCATCGTGGAGAATTTCCCCGCGCCTACCGAACATGAGCCCATCCACGGCAGAGTCAATGGCGGCGGCGACGGCCAGCGTTCTATCAAAGATTCCGAGCCTGTCTCGGCATTTGTGTTTAAGACCATCGCTGATCCTTTCGCCGGCCGCGTCACGTATTTCAAAGTAATGTCAGGAGTGATTAAGAACGACGCGAACCTCGTCAACGCTCGCAGCGGCGCAACCGAGCGCCTGGCACACGTCGGATGCCTCGAAGGTAAAACTCTCCAACCCGTCACCGATATCAAAGCCGGCGACATTGGCGCTGTGGCCAAGCTGAAGGAAACCGTCACTGGCGACACGCTGTGCGACAAGCCGTCGCTGATCAGCTACCCGCCCGTGCACTTGCCGGAGCCTTCCATCGCGTTCGCGATTTCGGCCAAGAGCCGCCAGGATGAAGACCGGCTCGGCAACGCGGTTCAGCGCATTCTCGAAGAGGATCAGTCGTTGCGCTTCTATCGCGACCCGCAGACTAAGGAGTTTCTGCTCGCAGGCAGTGGACAGCAGCACGTCGAAGTCATCGTCAGCCGTTTGAAGAAACGCTACGGGGTTGATGTAGAGCTGCACGCTCCGAAAATTCCCTATCGCGAAACTATTCGCGGCAAGGCCGAGGTACAAGGGCGCCACAAAAAACAGACCGGTGGGCACGGCCAATTCGGCGATTGTTGGATTCGCCTGGAACCTCTCGTACGCAGCGGGGGATTTCAGTTCGCGAACGAAGTTTTCGGCGGGGCCATTCCGCGCAATTTCATTCCCGCCGTGGAAAAAGGCATCGTGGAAGCTGCCGCGAACGGCTTTCTCGCCGGATATCCGGTAGTGGATTTCAAGTGCACAGTCTATGACGGCTCGTATCACGACGTCGATTCGTCGGAAATGGCCTTTAAACTTGCGGCCCGCAAAGCGTTCAAAGCCGCCATGCAGCAGGCCAAACCGTCTATTCTCGAGCCTGTGATGAACGTCGAAATTCAAGCTCCCGTTGAATACGCGGGCGATTTGATGGGCGACCTCAACGGCCGCCGCGGGCGTATTCAGGGCATGGATATCAAAGGCGGCACCCAGATTATCAAGGCGCAAGTCCCGATGTCGGAAATGCTCACCTATCAAAATGATCTGATTTCCATGACGCAAGGCCGCGCTTCTTATCAAATGGAATTCGATCACTACGATTACCTGCCGCAGTTACAAGCCGACAAAGTGATCGCGGCCGCGAAAGCCGCCAAGACCGGCGAGGAAGAAGAAGAGGAATAAACCCAATTCACCGGGAAATGCGCTAGCATTTCTCATAAGTGCACGAAGTTCGATACGCGCTACGTTCGCTCGCCAGGCAGCCTGGATTTTGTGCGTCGGTAATTTTGACGCTGGCCCTCGGCATTGGCGCCAACACCGCGATGTTCAGCGTATTTGACGCCGTCGTGCTTCATCCGCTGCCCTATCGCGACGCGGGACGCTTGTTGTTGGTATGGCAGAAGACGCCCCAGGGTAAAGAGACCCCCGTCGCTCCCGTAAACTACCTGGAATGGTCCAAGCAAGTGAAATCGTTCGAGCGATTGCTTGGAATGCGCACGTTGTTCTTCAATTACCGCGGGCGCGGGGAATCGCATCAACTGTTGGGCGCGCAAGTCTCGCGCGGATTCTTTAGCGCCCTCGGCATTCAGCCCACGGCCGGACGCGAATTCCTCCCTGGCGCAGAAACATCCGATCAAGATCACGTTGTCGTCCTGAGCTATGGACTCTGGCGGCGTGAATTCTCCGGCGACATTCGTGCGCTTGGTTCCTCCATAACAATGAACGGCGAGGCCTACACCGTGATCGGCGTGGCTGCCCCGAATTTCGACGAATCACTAGCGATGCGCGGCATTGACGTGTGGACGCCTCTAGGCATCGATCAACATCCCGAACAAAACGCCGGCATGCGTTCCAATACGATGGCCGTCTTCGGTCGCCTGAAGCCGCATGTGACGCTCCAAGAAGCGGATCGCGAAATGCGAATTGTGGCCCGGCGTCTGGAATCGGAATTTCCCGAGATCGATCGTGGTTGGTCCGCCATGGTGACGCCGCTCCAGGATTATGGCGTCGGCAAGCTGCGATCCACCATCGCGGCGCTGCTGGTCGCGGTGGGAATGGTGCTTCTGATCGCCTGCCTCAATGTTGCGAATCTGCTACTGGCGCGAGCCGAGGTTCGTTACAAGGAAATCGCGATCCGCGCGGCCCTCGGCGCAAGCCGCGGCCGGCTGATTCGTCAACTGCTCGCCGAAACAATGTTGCTCGCCGTCGCCGGCGGGATCTGCGGCGTTACGCTGGCATATTTCGGAGTGCGGCTGCTGATCGCTTTCAAAGGCGTGGAACTGCCGGGCCTGGAGAACGCCGGACTGAACGCAAGCGTTCTTGCCTTCACGTGTGCGGTCACGTTGGTCACCGGCGTTCTATTCGGCCTTCTTCCGTCGCGCCAGATGCTGGGCCGCGATTTGAAACAAGCCGTTGGAGAGTCGGGCCGAGGCTCCGTCACCTCGCGGCGCGGACACCTCTCTCGCAACGCGCTGGTGATTTCCGAGACCGCCTTATCTTTGGTGCTTCTCGCAGGGGCATTGTTGATGGCGCGTAGTCTGCTGTGGCTCCAAACAGAAAACCGCGGATTTGTTTCCGGCCATCTCCTCAGCTTTCGCGTCTCTTTTTCTCGAACGGACTTTCCCGGCCCGACTTCGATGGCCGCCTATTATGGTGGCCTGATGGACCGTCTCGCCGCACTGCCCGGGGTTGTTGGCGCCGCCGCGGATACCAATCTTCCCATCGATGGATTCGTGCTTACCGGCCAGCTTTTTCGGTTGCCTGGGCTGGTATTCCCGCCCTCCGAGCGCCCCGCTGCCGGGTGTGATTTGGTGAATGGTTCGTATTTTCGGACGCTCGAAATTCCGCTGTTACAGGGCCGGCCGTTTGACGGCCGCGATCGCGCAGAGGCGCCTCCTGTAGCCATCGTCAGCACTTCGCTGGCACGGCGCTATTTCCCGGGACGGAATCCGGTCGGCGGCAAGATCATCGTCGCCACTCCCGGGAAGGCCGCAATAGAAGTGACGCGGGAGATTGTGGGCGTGGCCGGCGACATTCGTTACTTGACCCGCGGCGCCGAGGAATCGCTCGAAATTTATCTCCCCTTCGCCCAAACCACGTGGCCGAACGTCTTCGTGATGCTTCGGACCACGCGCGATCCAGAAGCACTCGCGCCTTCGGTCCGCGCCGCTTTGCGCGAGCCGGGATTCAATCAGCAGTCCGTTGCCGAGTTCCGCGGCATGGACGATCGTATCGCTGCGTTGAACGATAAGCCGCGGATGAATTCGTTCCTCGCCGCGACGTTCGCCTTAATCGCGGTATTGCTCGCTGCCGTGGGCGTTTACGGAGTGGTTTCCTATTCGACCTCGCAACGCGCGCGTGAGATCGGCGTTCGCTTGGCGCTCGGCGCCACGCCGCGGGATATTGTTCGATGGATTCTGGGCCGGGCCTTGCGGTTAACAGCCGCGGGCTTGGCGCTTGGTCTCATCGTTCAACTCGCGCTCTCGCCCATTCTTGGAAGTTTGATCTACGGCGCGAGTCCGCGCGACGCATGGTCGTTGCTAGCGGGCGTCATCGTGCTTGGATCGCTCGCACTGATAGCCAGCTACATCCCGGCCCGGCGCGCAGTGCGTGGCGATCCGATGGCTGCGCTGCGATCCGAATAGAGCGATCGGAATAATTTGGAACCGCACGCGCAGACCACGCGTAAGAACTCTCAAGGAGTATTGCGCAATGAAGCAGTCAACTGGGTTGACTCACGTTAGCCGTCCGATGGTCCAAGCACTCTTCGTGGCAAGCTGCTTGCTCTCGATAGTCTCCTGGTACACCACATTCGAGGGCATGCGGCTGTACCTTTCGGTCTGGTTCTCGGTGCTGGCATCGCTCGGGATCCAAACGGCGCTCGTACTCGTGGCGTGGCTCATCGGATTCTCGAGCTCTATTCGCCATCACGGAAGGCGCCCGCTGCTAATCGGCGTTTACATTGTTACAGCCTTCGTTTCGATTGCGTTTTCGTATACGAGCCTCTATACCTGGTTCAGCGCGCGCGAACGCCCCGCCACTATCGAGCGCAAACTCTACGACGCACTGAATGACTCGGCCGCTCAAACCCGCCGTTTGTTAACCGCTGCGATTGGCGAGCAACAGAAACACGTCCTCGCGCTTCAGGAAATGACCCAAGCCGAAAAGACGCACGGGCTTATTTCGCGAGCTCAGGATGCAGATCCATATCTAGCGAACATTCGCGCCGCCGTGGCTCGCGAAGCGCAGACCTACGCGGACAACTACCAGGAAGGCGCGGGAGCCGGAGTTCGATATTCGGCGTTCGATCGCTACACGAAACTGTCAGAGCAATCGCTAGCGCAAATGCAGCGTTCGCAGACAGAACTAGCGAGCTTTGTTTCGAACAACAAACCGCTCGATTCTACACAGCAGCAACTGGACGCCTACCGCCAGGTGTACGCAAACGTGCCCTGGAGCGACATGGAACAAGCCTTGCACTCGGGGCAACTGGCGAAACCGCCGATGCCGGTCTATAGCGAATTCGTCGACCGCACCGTATCGGGTCAAGAAGATCTTTTGCTGGCATTCGAAGAGCTCTTCACCGCGCCAACATCGCGCCACATCTTTGCGTTGATGCTGGCCGCCTTCATCGACCTGGTGGTCTTTCTGCTCGCGTTTGCTACAGGCCCATACTTCTTCGGGGCGGCCGAGCATCGCTGGATATCAGCCGGAGCGGCGATCGAAGGATTGGACCAGCAAATCTTCACACGCGATTTCCTTCGCAAAATGGTGCCCGGCCCGCGCGGGATGGCGCGCGTGGAAGCGGCCGCGTTGACGCCGGGAGAACAGCAGCTCTGTTTATTGCTCGCGGCCAAGAGACTCGCGGTGGTCACGGAAGAAGACGGCCGCCAATACTACATGCTGGATCAAAGCATTCACGAACACCTGCTCGAATCGCTAGCGTCGCAGGACTTTCCATTGCGCGCCGCCTCGGCTGCGTCCCGTTAACGCTTCCGTTTCTTGCGTGATCGTTCGGGTTCCACCAGCGAGAATTGCAGCTTATGTTCCACTGGATCGACACGGTCCAGAAGCACGTTAACGGTATCGCCGATGCTGAACTCGCGCCGGGTGCGTTGCCCGACGATCTTACGCGCCTTCTCCTGAAACATGTAGCGATCGCCGGGCAGCGTGTCGATCGGAACTAGGCCTTCGACGAACAGGTTTTCGAGTTCAACGAAAAACCCGAACCGCGTGGTGCTGATAATCATGCCAGTGAACTCTTCGCCGACGCGATCCTCCATGAATCGGGCTTTTTTCCATTCCACTAACTCGCGCTCGGCTTCCGCGGCGCGGCGTTCGGTTTCCGAGCAATCGTGGGCGATCAATTCCAAACGGTCCTGCCCCAGGAGATCGCGCCGTCCATCGAAGAACGCGCCCAGTATGCGATGCACAATCAAGTCAGGATAACGGCGGATCGGCGAAGTAAAATGTGTGTAGCTGGAAGCCGCAAGCGCGAAGTGCCCATGGTTCTCGGCGCTGTAGCGCGCCTGCTTTAGCGAGCGTAGCATCAGGTAACTTAGAATGCGCTCCTCCGGTTTGCCTTCGATTTGCTTGATCAGTTTTTGATAGTTGCGCGACGTAATCGAAATGCTGTCAGCGGCGATCTCGATTTCTTTCCGCACCATTTTTCCGTCGCGCCGCCGCATGGGCGTGGTCCGGAATCGCTTCACCGGTATCGCGCCGATGCCGAGTGAGTAACCGAAGTGCGTGCCGATCTCTTCGAATTCCATCACGCGTTTTGGATCAGGCTTTTCATGAATGCGAAACAGCGATGCGATGCCGGCTTGCTCCAAGTGCGATGCCACGGCTTCGTTGGCTGAAAGCATGAACTCCTCGATAATCCGATGCGCAATATTGCGAGGGCTGCGCGTGACCGCGGCCATTTCACCGAACTCGTCGAATTGGATCAGCGGCTCCGGCATGTCGAAATCAATGGCGCCGCGTTGAACGCGCTTCTTGTTCAGGATCAGAGCGAGTTCACGCATCAGTTCGAAACGATCGACCAAACGTTCGTAGCGCTGGCGCAGGGCCGGGTCGCCTTCGAGCAGCGTGTGAACATCGGTGTACGTCATCCGCTCGACGCTGCGAATAACTCCGCGGCCGAAAGTCTGCGCGATGATGTCGCCGCGCCGGTCAATTTCGAGCTCGACAGAAAGCACCAAGCGATCGACGCCGGGTTTCAGCGAGCAGATTTCAGTGGAAAGTTCGAGCGGGAGCATCGGAACGGCACGGTCAGGAAAATAGACGCTGGTGCCGCGCAGAAATGCCTCTTCATCAATTGGGCTCCCCGGTTTCACGTAATGACTGACGTCGGCAATGTGAACGTGCAGCGCATAGTTGCCATTCGGCAATCGGTCAACCCAAACCGCGTCGTCGAAATCGCGCGCCGTTTCTCCATCGATGGTGACGATATCGAGCGACCGATAATCCTGGCGCCCGGTGAGTTCATCCAGCTGAATGATGTTCGAAAAGCTTTGTGCCTGCTCCAGAACCTCGGGCGGAAAATGATGCGGGATATGATGCTTCCGGATCATGATTTCGACATCGACACCGAAATCATCCGGCCGGCCGAGAATCTCGATCACGCGGCCAATTGCCTGATCGCCATCTTCGGGAAACTCGAGGATCTCAACGTTTACCACCATGCCGTCGAGATCTTCGGGGGATCGGATTTCAACGGGTGCAACGCCGACGCGATCGCGATTCACCGAAGCCGGGGGCACTTCCATGCCTTCCGGAATCAAGATCCACTGGCGAATTCGCTCATCATGCGGCGCCACCATGTTTCCACGCTTACGGATGCGAAACTCGCCCACGACGGTTTGGTGCGCGCGCCGGAGAACCTTAACGATCTCGCCGTCGGCGCGGCCATCCTTTTCGATGCGAGCAATGCGCACCACTACGCGATCGCCATGCATCGCCGATTGCGCCGATTCGCGCGGAATGTAAACGTCGCCGCGCAAACCTTCGATAGTGTGATCTGGAATCAGAAATCCGTAGCCATCGCGATGCATGTTCAGGCGGCCGACAGTGTATTCGCGGCTGAAACGCGTGACTACAAAACTGCCCGTGCGGATTTCGATGAGCTGGCCTTTTTCGACCAGGCGGTCGAGTGCGTTCTCGAGTTCGTCGCGCGAAGCAATGCGAGAACCCAACTCGCGCACCAGTTGTTTGAAAGTGGCTCGGGCATGCGGCAGGCGTGAGACGTGTTCGAGAATCGCGGCGTCGGTCACAGGGACTGGGCGAATCCCCGCGGAGTCATGGGCAGCGATCGAATGCGCGTGCCGGTGGCGTGGAAGATTGCGTTGCCAATTGCGGGAGCCAAACCGACGATAGGAGTTTCGCCCGCGCCCGCCGAAGGCAGATCCTTGCGATCGACCAGCACCGTTTCGATGGCCGGCAGATCGCTGAAGCGCGGAACTCGATACTTAGAAAGACGCGCGTTCAATATGCGCCCGTTTGCGAACTCGATGGCTTCAAAGAGCGCACCGCCGAGTCCCATGACGACGGAACCTTCGATCTGGTTTTTGAGGTGTTCGGGATTCACGATGGCGCCGCATTCAAAGGCCGTGACGACGCGCTCAACTTTAACTCTGGGCAACGGCGGCGTGACTTCAGGACCGGCGTATTCGGCGGGCACCAGGGAGATTTCGGCGCAGGAGGCAACGTAGCCGCCTTTTTCGACACCGCACGCGAGACCGAATCCGCGGGTCGATTCGCTTTTCGAATTTGCCCAACCGAATTTTTCGGCGGCGGCTTCCAGCACGGCGCGCAATCGTAAGTTCTTCAGGTTTTTCAGGCGAAATTCCAACGGGTCCATTGCGGCCGCGGCGGCGAGATCATCCATGTGCGATTCTCGCGCGAAGTGATTGGCGGTGGCGGCTAGTCCCCGATAGGAACCTTGCCGAAGCGGTGTTTCGGTGACGTGAAATCGGACGCTGCGGTTCGCGATCTCGTAGGGCGTTTCAATTCCGGAAGGCCCGGAATTGTAGTTATGAAACTCCCAGGCGGTGATCACGCCCTCGCTAGAAACGCCGCTGCGAATCTCGATGACGCCGGCCGGGCGGAAATAGGCCCAAGTGAATTCTTCCTCGCGGGACCAAATCAACTTCACCGGCTTATTCACGGCCAGCGCGAGGCGCGCAGCTTCGACGGCTGCATCACCAGTATGCTTCCCGCCGTAAGCAGAACCGGTATCGGGGACAATCACGCGCACGCGGCTCTCGGGAATTTTGAAAGCGGCGGCCAGTTCTGATTGGACGCCCCATGGGCGCTGCGTTCCGGTCCATACGGTCAGTTTGCCGTCGTTCCATTCGGCGACGGCGGCGCGCGGTTCAAGGGGCACGTGTGCGATATACGCGATGTTATAAACCGCATCCAGCGTGTGCGCGGCTGTCTGCAATCCATGGTCAATGTCGCCCTGTATGGCGGGCGCACCGGGAGCGAATTCACCGGCACGCTGCACCACCGGATGCTTTTTCAAATAAGCGAAGAGCTCTTTGTTGGACGGCTGCGGCTGGGTGTCCCATTCCGTATGGATCTCGCCGATGGCTTTACTAAGTGCAACTTCGTCGGCAGCGACGACGCCCACGAAATCGCCATCATGAACGATGGCGACATCCGGCATGGCGGCCGCGTCTCTGGCATCGAAAATCGCAAGCTTAGCATTGAAGGCGGGCGGACGAAGTACTCGGCCGTAGAGCATACCGGGCCGGGTGATGTCGGATGTGTAGCCATGCGCTCCGGTGACGATGTCGATGGCGTTGACCTTCGCAGCGGAGGTGCCTTCGAGCTTCCATTCGGTGGGCGGAGTGACCGCAGCGGCGTCGACGGTCTTGAGCAATTTCTGGCCATGAGTCAGTTCGCCGAAGCCGATGGATTCATCGCTAGCGTTGTTCTTCACCAGGCCACCGGTGAGCGTGATCGAATGGCGATCGACCTTCCATCGCTCGGCCGCGAGATCGATGAGCGCTTCGCGCGCCGCGGCGCCGACCTTTTTCATTTGCGGCGCCATGAGCGGAGTGGTGCGGCTGCCAAAGGTGCCTAGGTCATACGGCGTCAGATCGGTGTCGGCCATCACAAGATGGATGGACTGGATGGGCGTGTGCAATTCTTCAGCGACAGCTTGCGCGAGAGAAGTGCGGATGTTCTGGCCCATTTCGGTTTTGCCGGTAAAGACGGTGATGGTTCCGTCTTCGCCGATGTGCAGCCAAGCGGCGAGTTCAGGCGGGCGGGCATCGCCACGAAAGGCCGGACCGCGACCCGATTCCTGTGCCGTGGCACGAGTATCGAGTGCGAGCAGAAGGACCAGGCCACCACCGAGGATTTTGAAAAAGTCGCGGCGATCGAGGTCGAAGGCCTGGTGGGAAAAGCGATATGCCGGCGGTTCGAATAATTCGTAGCGTTCTAGTTCGATGTCAGGCATGGGGGGCTCCGGCGTTGGCTGCCGCCATTTGGACTGCTTGAATGATCCGAGGATAAGTGCCGCAGCGGCAGATATTGCCTTCGAGCGCGCGGTGAATTTCAGGATCGGAGGGATGCGGCGTTTTCTTGAGCAGGCCGACGCTCGACAAGATCATGCCCGGGGTGCAGTAGCCGCACTGCATGGCGTCGGCATCGATAAAGGCTTGTTGCAAGGGATGCAGCTTGCCGTTTTGCGCCAGGCCTTCGATAGTGGTGATCTGTTTTCCGGCAACGGCGGAGACGCGCGTTAAGCAGGAGCGGATAGGCGTTCCTTCGACCAGAACGGTGCAGGCGCCGCATTGGCCTTCGCCGCAACCGTACTTGGTGCCGGTGAGTTCGAGTTCGTCGCGGAGAACCCAGAGCAGCCGGCGATCGCCGTCGACAAGGAGGCGGTAGTGCTTCTGGTTGACAACCAGTTCCATGTATTGATTTTACGCCTGGAAACGCCGTTACGCTTTCTCGTCTTCCCAGGGTTTGCCGGGGCGGCGCATGATTTGCTCGAGGCTGGCGGGTTTGGGCCGCCATTCGGCGCCGAAGTGCTGGTCGACGTCGTCGCGATAGCTCATGCGCGGGCCGGGGTATCCGATGAGTTGCCATCCGATGAGGCCGGCGTTGCCGCCATGCATGGGATCGGAGAACATGCCTTCGATGGTATGGGCGCGGAGAAGTTGAAAGAAATGCGTTTTTTCCATCGACTGGAGCTTTTGGATTTGCTGGTCTGCGGGGAGCTCGTCGAAATTCTGGCCAAGCTGCGCGATGCCCTGATGATAGGTCTCGCGCGGATTTTCCTTGGCTTGATAGCCGTGCTCGGGAAAGGATTCGACCCAGGGCCCCTTGGTGTAGCGATATTTGTCGGCGCCGTAGGGACCGGCGAGTTGGCGATCGATGTAAATGACGACGCCGGCTTCTTTGGCGCCTGGGCCGGTTGAGTCGCTGGGAAAGATTCGTTCACAGGCGGAGGCGATGACGCGAGCTTCCGCTGCGGTGAAAAATCGGAGGGGGACTTTGAGGTTGCCGTCCTGGGTCACATTTTGCGCTTCAACGCGGAACGGTTCGCGAGCGAGCGTGTAGAGCAGAGTTCCGCCAAGCGCGCCGGCTGGGATCGTCAGGAATTCACGTCGTTTCATGCTAATTTCCCCGGATTCTTCAGATATTTATTGATCATCGCATCAGCAGCCCAGTAGGTTGCCGCAAGCACCGTGAGCGTCGGGTTGCCCGATGCAGTTTGCGGGAAGGAAGATGCACCGATGACCCAGAGATTCGAGACATCCCAATGCTGGAGATAGGGGTTTACCACGCTCACGTCGGGGGAGGGGCCCATGGTGACGCCTCCTTGAATATGGGTGCTCTGATAATTGATGACGTTGTACTTGGCTTTGGATGGGCGGGTGGGATCAATCTTCGCGCCCATGACCGGGGCGATTTTCGTCGCCAGGTTGTAAGCGAAATCGCGCTGTTTGTGCTCGTGCTCGGTCCAATCGAGAGTAAATCGCAATAATGGATCGCCGAATTTGTCGGTATACGTTGGATCGAGATCGATATAATTTTGGCGGTACGCCATGTGTTCGCCATACATATTTAATTGGGCCACACGGTCACGCCACTGGAGCGAAGCGGCTTTCCACTCCGCGCCCCAATTGGATTTGGATGCGCCGGGAGGCAGAGCGCCGAAGGCACCGATGGGGAGATCGCCGTTGCCGTTCAGGCTCAGCATGCCATATCGAAGCAGCCCGTCATCGCCTGTGAGTCCGTTGTCGCCGTCAAAATCTGATATTCGCCTCCCAAGTGACCCGGCGCCCATAAAGGCGTTGAGCGGCTTGTCGAAGAAGATGCGGATGCCGCCCTCGACCTGGTGGGTCAGGTTTCGGCCGAGCGATCCTTTGCCAGTTGCGGGATCGTAGGGCGTGCCGATCTTCGATAGATACAGCAGGCGGTTGTTATTGAGCGTGAAGGACGCGAGGATCACAGTCTCCGCGGGTTGGAAGAACTCTTCGCCCGCGGCGTCGGTGAACTGGACCCCCGTGGCGCGCCCGTTCTCATGCACGATGCGGCGCACCCAGCTTCCGGTTCGCAGTTGAAAGCTCTTGTGTTTGCGGAGGACGGGGAGCAACGTATTGGTGGGCTGCGATTTTGCACCGACCATACAGCCGAAGCGCGAACAATAACCGCAGTATGCGCAGGCGGCGCGTGTGACGCCGTCGGGATTTGTATAGTTTTGGCTGAGATTGGCGGCGGGCGTGGGATATGGATGATAGCCGAGCTTGCGCGTGGCTTCCTCAAAGAGATGGGAAGCGTAAGAGTGCTTGAGCGGCGGCGTGGGGTACTCATGCATCCGCGGAGACTCGAAAATGTTTCCGCCGTCGATCAGCTTGCCGCGCAGATTGCCGGCCTTGCCGCTAACGCCCATCATCTGTTCGGCGTACCAATAATGGGGCTCGAGTTGATCGTAGGTGACGCCCCAATCGCGGACCGCGAGATCGGCGGGGAGACGCGCAGCGCCGTGTTTTTCGGTGAGGTGGGTGCGGAGATTGAAGACGCTCGGGAGAAAGCGGAAGCACATGCCGGTCCAATGCTCGCCCGCGCCGCCGACGCCGGTGCCGGGATGGAAGGAGCCGTATTGGCGGACGGGAACAGCGGGGTCGCGCGGGGAGTGGCGATGCGTGACGGTCTCCTCGGCGATGTTCTGCATCATTCGGAGGCGGATGTTGTAGTCGAGCTCGTCCATGTCCATGGCGTAACTGGCAAGGTCGCGGGGTGCGCCGCGTTCGAGGGCCAAGACGTTGAGTGAAGTGCGGGTGACGAGCTCCTTGGCGAAGGCGAGGCCGGTCCAACCGCCGCCGACGATGGCGACGTCCACAGGTTTGAGGTTGGTCATGTTCCGCTATTGAGACTAATTCGATTTGGGCGGCGCGTCAACGGGCTAGTGGCTGGTGCCTAGTGGCTGGTAGCTGGTGGTTTTGCGGTAGGGCGAGAAATTTTCCTGGAGGAGGTGGCGCAAGAGGGGGTGGTTTGTGTGTGCGCGGTGCGTTTTTTTGAAATTTGAAAAAACGAAGCCAGAAATGCGGGAGCCGGATCGCGATTCATGCGCTTCTATTCTAGCGGGCGATGTCAAGAGGAGCGGAGCGGACGGAGTCCTCGGATATGGCTCCAAGGGGCTACAAACGCAGTGGAACGCTGGATGTATACTCGATCAAACCACGTGGAAGGAGACGGATCATGGAGTCACTGTCGATGCTGAGCCGGAGAGGGTTGGTGAGATGGGGCGGGATGGCGGCGGGGATAACGCCGTTCGCGCGGGCCCGGGCGCAGGACGCGGGGTCGGAGGCGGGGCGGCTGGGAGTGGTCGGCGGACGGGCGGAGGAAGAGCTGTATCCCGGGAAAGGGCTGCCGGGCGGAGGGCAGTTGGAAATCCGGCTGTCGGCGACGACTTACACGAGCGACGCGGATCAGCTCGAAGTAGCGCAGCGGTTGAAGCCGTTCAATTTGGCGTCGTGGATCGAGGAATGGACGCGGGTGGCAGAGCGGAACGAGAAGCTGGCGGAGAAGTACGCGGGCGAAGGCTACAAGGTGACGGCGAATGAATATTATTCGCGGGCTTCGAACTTCTATCGCGAGGCATGTTGGCCGATGCCGGTGACGGAGCCGCGCATGCTGCCGCTTTATAAGAAGATGCGGGAGACGTTCGATAAGGCGTGGCAGCAGACCAAGCCGCCGTTCGAGCGCGTGCAGGTGAACTATGAAGGGCAGATGTTGGATGGGTATTTTCGAAAGCCGAATGGTCCGGCGGGCAAGAAATATCCGACGCTGATTGCGTTTCAGGGCGCGGATACGATGGCGGAGGCGACCATCTTGAATGGCGGGGCGTACGTGACGCGGGGCATGGCGTATCTGGCGCTGGATTTTCCCGGGCAAGGCGGGGCGCTGCGGCTGAAGGATCTGCATCTGCCGCCGGATACGGAGCGAGTTGCGAAGGCGATGATCGATTATCTGGTGACGCGGCCGGACGTGGATGCAAGCCGCATCGGGATGCAGGGCATCAGCATGGGCGGGTATGGCGTGCCACGGGCGGCGAGCGGGGAATCGCGAATTGCGGCGGCGCTGATGAGCAGCGGGTCGTCCGATCTGGGGCGAGATTTGTTCGACTACTATCCGCCGATTCAGGAGCGGGTGCGGTGGATCATCGGGGCGCGGGATTTGGGCGAAGCGCGGAAGAAGCTGGCGGAGTATACGGTGGAGGGGCGGGCGAATCGGATCGAGTGCCCGATGCTGATCGGGTATAGCCAGGATGACCG
>DATHMO010000125.1:0-3244 GCA_035486995.1 Bryobacteraceae bacterium | reverse complement strand
GCGCGCCGGCGACGTGGTGGTTTGTGACGCCGGCGAGCTCATCCCCGGCGACGGTGAAGTGATCGACGGCATCGCGACTGTCGACGAATCGGTCATCACGGGCGAGAGTGCGCCGGTGATCCGCGAATCGGGCGGCGACCGTAGCGCTGTTACCGGCGGCACGCGTGTGCTGTCGGATCACATCAAGATTCGAATCACATCCAATCCCGGCGAGACGTTCCTGGATCGCATGATCGCGCTAGTGGAAGGGGCCGAGCGCCAGAAGACGCCCAACGAGATCGCGCTGAACATTTTGATAGCCGGATTGACGCTGATCTTCTTGCTCGCGGTCGTGACCTTGCAGCCTTACGCGGCCTTCAGCGTGGCCCAGGCGGGCGCAGGCGCTGTCCCGAGCGTGGCCGTGCTGGTTTCGCTGTTAGTCTGTTTGATCCCCACCACCATCGGCGGATTGCTGTCCGCCATCGGAATCGCAGGTATGGATCGCGTAATGCAGCATAACGTACTCGCCATGAGCGGCAAGGCAGTGGAAGCCGCCGGCGACGTGAACTCGCTGCTGCTCGACAAGACCGGAACAATCACGTTGGGAAATCGCCAGGCTGTGGAGTTTTTGGCAATCACCGGCGTGACCGACGAAGAATTGGCCGACGCGGCGCAGCTTTCGAGCCTCGCCGACGAAACTCCGGAAGGCCGTTCGGTCGTCGTTCTGGCCAAGGAGAAATACGGCCTGCGCGGGCGTCACATTCCAGAACATGGCGCGAATTTTATTCCGTTCTCGGCCTACACGCGCATGAGCGGGGTCGATTTCGAAGGCCGGGAGCTGCGTAAAGGCGCCACCGAAGCCATCTGCAATTTCGTGAAAGAGCGCGGCGGCGACGTTCCCGGATACTTCCAGGAAATGAGCGACCGCATCGCGCGCAACGGCGGTACACCTCTCGCCGTTTGTGATGGCAGCCGTTTGCTGGGCATCATTCACCTGAAGGACATCGTCAAGGGCGGTATGAAGGAGCGCATTGGGCAGCTTCGCACCATGGGCATCCGCAGCATCATGATCACGGGCGACAATCCGTTGACCGCCGCCGCCATCGCCGCCGAAGCCGGCGTGGACGACTTTCTGGCACAGGCCACGCCCAAGGACAAGCTCGAGTACATCAAGAAGGAGCAGGCCAACGGCCGCCTGGTCGCGATGACCGGGGACGGCACCAACGACGCGCCCGCTCTCGCGCAGGCCGACGTCGGGCTTGCGATGAACACCGGCACCATGGCCGCCAAGGAAGCGGGCAACATGGTGGATCTTGACAGCAATCCGACCAAGCTCATCGAAGTGGTGGCGATCGGCAAGCAATTGCTGATCACGCGCGGCGCGCTCACTACGTTCTCCATCGCCAACGACGTCGCGAAGTATTTTGCGATCATCCCGGCCATGTTCATGGCTACCTATCCGTCGCTCGCCAAGCTCAACATCATGGGGCTGCACACACCGCAAAGCGCGGTGCTGGCGGCTGTCATCTTCAACGCGCTGATCATCATTGCGCTGGTCCCGCTCGCCTTGCGAGGCGTGAAATATCGTCCGTTAGACGCGGCCAGCCTGCTGCGGCGCAATTTGCTGATCTATGGAATCGGCGGCATCATCGTGCCGTTCCCTGGTATTTGGGCCATCGATCAATTGCTGGCGCTGTTCCATTTAGCGTAGTAGCTCAGGGAGGATTTTATGTTGTCGCAACTTTGGCCCGCTCTTCGCATCAACATCTTTTTGACAATTCTGCTGGGCGTGGGTTATCCGCTCGCGGTCAGCGGCATTTCGCAACTGATTTTTCCGCATCAGGCCAACGGCAGCCTCATTACCAGGAACGGCCAGGTGGTCGGCTCGGAGCTGATCGGACAGAACTTCTCCAAGCCCGAATATTTCCAGCCTCGGCCGTCCGCGGCGGGGAACGACGGCTACGATCCCACAGCTTCCGGCGGCTATAACTTTGGGCCGACCAATCAGAAGCTGATCGATCGCGTGAAGGCCTCGGTGGAGAAGTTCCACAAGGAGAACCCCGATTATCATGGACCGATCCCGGCCGATTTGTTGACCGGCTCGGGCAGCGGCCTCGACCCCGACATCAGTCCGGCGTCGGCGCAGGCACAGGCTCCGCGCGTCGCGAAGGCCCGCGGGATTTCCGCGGATCAGCTAGATCAGTTAGTCGCGCAATACACCAAGTCGCCCGATCTGGGGTTGCTGGGCGAGCCGCGCGTCAATGTGCTGAAGCTGAATCTGGCGCTGGATCAGGAGTTTCCGAGGAAGTAAGTCGAACAGATTTCTTACACAGGCGCTTGCAGGGCAAAAGTGGTGCGTCGGCTCCTGCAAGCGCTCTTTTTTTCCCAGGATGTTAAACTGGTCTTGCACACGGCGGCTGTAGCTCAGTTGGTAGTAGCGCCAGATTGTGGTTCTGGATGTCGTGGGTTCAAATCCCACCAGCCGCCCCAGAATCCACCGTCAAGGCTTTGGCGACTGTAGCTTATGCTATCCGTGCCGCATGCCGAAGAAAAAATCTCATCGTGTCGCCAAAGGTGAGGGACCGCTGTACCATCGTGGCCGCATGTGGTGGTATAAGTTGGCTGACGGCCAGGCTTTCAACTGGCACTTCCATTCAATCCGAAGCGCTAGACTTCACGATTCGGAAGCTCGCCGAGTTCAGAATCGGCACGACCGTCAACGAACTCCTGGACGCTCACGTAGCGTTACATGCGTCGCAAGAACCGCAAGAGCACACAGGATGTTTCTTGGGTTCTGGACTTGCATGTCAGGCCCTACAACGTTCGCCAAGGGTTTTTGACCATAGACGGGTACCAGGAAGTGATAAACGAGAAACCGGCCGGCGCTGTTACGGGTTCAAGAAATTCGTCCGTCTGAACCGGGCTGCCCAATGGGACGTCCGAGGCGATTCCGGGAACCGATTGCGCAGCATTGCGGTACGAAACAAAAAGCCCCCGGCCTGCGTCGGGGGCTGCGTCGGGGGCTCTTGCTCATACGACACGATACAGCTTACCGGCTGACCTGGACGCTGGTTCCACCGGCGAAAGGACCGGCGCCGTGGGCGCCTTCACCGGTGGAGACAACCTTCACCCAGAGTGCATCCTTGTCTTTGTAGTACGAGGTGTCGTTGGACATGCGCAGCGCATCCAGGCTGTTTTGCTGCGTACCCGAAGCTGCGGTGGTAAATCCCGGCAGCTCAAGGATCACCCAAGAGCCGCGATCCAG
>DATHMO010000124.1:0-26320 GCA_035486995.1 Bryobacteraceae bacterium | reverse complement strand
TTCCATGGTGACGCCGACCATGGGCGCCATGGTTGAGATGAGGCCGTATTTCTTGAGCGTCGGCCAATCCTTGGAAGCAACCAGATCGTAGCCCACGCAGCCCAGGCGCGCGGCTTCACGGCAGCGATCCTCGAACTGCATCTTGGGATCGAAGGGGAACGACGTGACACATTGCTTGAGACGTCCCTTGCTGGGCGGGGCGCTCGT
Organism: Bryobacteraceae bacterium; assembly: GCA_035486995.1. Classification (GTDB taxonomy): domain Bacteria; phylum Acidobacteriota; class Terriglobia; order Bryobacterales; family Bryobacteraceae; genus Palsa-89. The sequence continues at coordinate 26,113 of DATHMO010000124.1, read as the reverse complement.
GGTTTGCGAATCGGCAACGGTTGCGGCGCCGACAAGGGCGGTCGCGGTAACGAAGTCTCTGCGTCGCATGGCTGGTATTGTACTCAATCGGCTGGTGGGTTGTTGGTTATTGGCGGCTCGTTACGGCGAGACGATAATTTTTCTGGGGGAGGTGGCGCAAGAGGGGGTGTTTTGTGTGTGCGCGGTGGTTTTTTTCGAATTTGAAAAAACGAAGCCACGAATATCCGAGTGGATCGCCTTTCATGCACCTCTATTTTACGGGGCGATGTCAAGCTTGCGGCGGGCGATTTCGGCTTCGTAGGCTCTGGTGACGCGCTCGACTCGGTCGAAAAGGCCGCAGAAGACGACCTCCGGGTTCATCTCGAGCACTTCGTCATCGGAGAGCATCTCTAGATTCACTCTCCAGTTCTCTTCAAACTCGGCGTTGAAAATGTCGCGGTCGAGGACGCTGGCGGCGCGAAGGTTGAAATTGCCCGGGACCAGGACGCGCCAGATGTGGGTGGGAGGGGGGTTGCGCGGTTCTTCGTCCTGGGGCAACTCGGCTAGATCCAAATGGCATGGAATCCCTTCCGCTTCCAAGGCGTCCCGTGCGGCGGCGATGTCGGGCGCGATTACGGTTCCGCGAAGATCGACTCGCGAAAATACCTCAGAGGCGTCATTGAGCCAATCGGGCTTTTCGCCGTCGCTGAGTGGTTCGTTGTCCAATGCCGCGTTTTCGCGCCGGTGGGCGACTTCCTCGTCGTAACATCGCCGAGCAGCTTCAACGAGCTCGGCGCGATCGATTGCCATGAGCGCGTCGTCGGAGAGTGAGGCATATTGCTCGCGAAGGTATTTGGGATCGATCGACATGAAGTTATGGTAGTGCAGCTGTGACTGGGGCTTGACATATTCCTATATCGGAATACAATATTCTTGTGCCTAGAGCCGCGACGACATCGGACGCTTTCAATGCGGTGGCTGAACCACGGCGGCGGGCGATCCTGAGTTATCTGGCGCAAAAAGAACGGCCGGTGGGCGATATTGTGACGGCCTTGCGCCTGGAGCAGCCCTCGGTGTCGAAGCATTTGCGCGTGCTCAAAGACGTGGGGCTGGTGCATGTGCGGCGCGACGGGCGGCAAGCGTTTTATCGAACGAATGCCGGGGCGATCCGGCCGCTGCACGAGTGGACCAGCACGTTTGAGCGCTACTGGAGCAATCAGTTAAATCGAATCAAGGAACGAGCCGAGAGGAAAACCAAGGGGGAATCATGAACGCAACAGCACCAAATGCAAACACACCAGCTATCGAAAATCTGATCCTAAACGTCGCGCAGGAGATTTACGTCCGCGCATCGTTGGACGCGACTTTCGCCGCGATACTAGAAGAGATCGGCCCGCACAACATGGCCGATGACAAGCCCATGCCGATGAAGATCGAGGCCTGGCCGGGGGGCCGATGGTATCGCGATTTAGGCGGGGATAACGGGCACCTGTGGGGGCATGTGCAAGCGATCAAGCGGCCGACGCTGCTGGAAATCACAGGACCGCTATTTATGTCCTACCCAGCCATCTCGAACATGCAGTATCGCCTGAGCGAGTCGGACGGAGGGACGCTCATCAAGTTCCGGCACTCGGCGCTGGGCTTGATTGACCCGGAACATCGCAAGCACGTAGCGCAGGGCTGGGGCCAGATGAATGAGCGCGTTAAGAAGACGGCGGAAGGAGGAGCGCGGTGACAGAACACACAATCGTTTCGGAAGCCGAATGGGTCGCGGCGCGCAAGGAACTATTGGCCAAGGAAAAAGAGTTCACGCGTCAACGGGACTCGATCAGCGCCGAGCGGCGCAAGTTGCCGTGGGTAAAGGTGGAGAAAGATTACCTCTTCGACACGCCCAACGGAAAGAAGACACTGGCCGAGTTGTTTGGCAAGAAGAGCCAACTGATTGTGTATCACTTCATGTTGGGGCCGGGATGGGAGGAGGGGTGCCCGAGTTGCTCGTTTCTGGGCGATCACTTTGATGGCAGCCTGATCCATTTGGCACATCGCGGCGTGGCATTCACCGCGATTTCGCGCGCGCCGCTTAGGGAGATCGAGGCGTTCAAGAAACGCATGGGCTGGCGCTTTCCGTGGGCGTCGTCGAACGGAAGCGACTTCAATTACGACTATCACGTGTCGTTCACCAAAGACGAACTGGCGAATGGCAAGGTTTACTACAACTACACCGAGATGGAGTTTCCGGCCGAAGAAGCGCCGGGGGCGAGCGTGTTCTACAAGGATAAAACGGGCGGCGTGTTCCACACCTATTCGACGTACGCGCGCGGGCTGGACATTCTGGTGGGCGCATACAATTTCCTCGACCTGGCGCCGAAGGGTCGCGACGAGGAAGGCCTGAAGCACACCATGGCGTGGGTTCGGCATCACGACAAATATGTCGATGGCGAACTGGTGGATGTGACGATGAGCTACAAGCCGCCGAAGATTTTGACTGCCGAAGGAGAAAGCAAATGACGAAAATGATGGAACCGGTGGTGGGGGAATTACAGCAGGAGGCGGCCACGACAAAGCGGGTGTTGGAGCGTGTTCCGTCGGACAAGCTGGGGTGGAAGCCGCATCCGAAATCGATGTCGCTGGGCCAACTGGCGATGCACGTGGCGACGATCCCGGGGGGCATCTCGAAGCTTGCACAGGTGGACGAGTTCGAGGTGAATCCGGCGAATTTCAATCAGCCCGCTCCGAAAGACGCGGCCGAAATTCTGGCGGCGCTGGAGGCCAGCGTGAAGGCGGCTGAGGAATATCTGGGTGGAGTGAGCGATTCGGCTGCGCTGGGGAATTGGCGTGCAACAGCAAACGGGAAAGAAGTGATGGCGATGCCGCGTGCGGCGATGCTGCGCGCGCTTATGCTCAATCATTGGTATCACCATCGCGGGCAATTGTCGGTCTATCTGCGATTGCTGGAAGTGCCGGTTCCAACGATTTACGGCCCTAGCGCGGATGAGAATCCGTTTGTTTAGGTGTGGCGATAGGTTGGGGTCTGCGCAGGTTGAAGAATGTTGTGGGAGGACACTATCCGATCGATCATGAACCTGTGGAGCCTCGCGACGGCTGCCAGGAACTCTTCGTGCGCGGCCTCATACGATTGGGCGGCAAGATTCTTGCGAGCCTGCCGTTGTTCCAGGGAGAGTCCAGCTGGAACGGTGGTGAGAACCGCGTTGAATTCGCGGGATAAGTCCATCATCTTACGGTAAGCAGCGTCGAAATCGGCGCGGAGAGAATGATAGTGGCTTTCTATGGCAGATTTCGGAGATAGTTCGCTGGCAGCCATCGACTTTTTGGAGTATACTGGCCGAGGAATTGGGGGCGGACACTGCTAGCTCAGACTTCCGCGCCGACGGTGAGTCTTAACTTGTCGCGCTCCCAAGCCCCAAATTATTCTGAGGCCTTCGGTACCCTAATTGAACATTAGCTCTAAATAGTGCTCCGGTACTAGCTGGACAAAAGGCTAGGGAATCGGGAGCCGACCCGGGGGTCGGCCGCGGGCGAGGGCGCCCGCCCCACGGCAAGTTAGATCAGACCTTGATCGAGGGCATAGCGAGTGAGCTGCGCAGTGCTCCGCAAGCCCAACTTACGCTTCAGGTTATCTTTGTGAAAGGCGACTGTTTTTTCGGAAATGCCGAGTGCGAACGCGACTTCCTTCCTACTCTTGCCCTCTGCGGTTAACTGAAGGATCTGACGCTCGCGGGTGCTCAGAGTGGGCCCGGGGCCACCGATACCCGGCGCGATGTAACGGTTGCCGGCGAGGACGGTTTCCACGGCAGATAGAATTTCGCTCCGGCCGGACGATTTCACGGCGTACCCATCGGCTCCCGCCTCGAGCGCCGCGTTCAGGTAGGTGGGACTGGTATGCATGGTGACGAACAGTAACTTGGTCTGAGGGAGATGTTTTCTAATCTCGCGAGCCGCGTCGATTCCGTTCAAAACCGGCATGGTGATGTCGAGAATAATGAGTTCGGGATTGAGGCGAATGGCGGCATCGACGAGTGCTTTGCCATCTTCCACGGTGCCCACCACGGCGTACTTGGGCTCCAGAAGATTGGAAAAACCATCGAGCATGAGGGCGTGGTCGTCGGCGAGAAGAATGCGAGTTCGTTTCATGCGGACCTACGGAAAAGAGACACTCACGGAGATCCGCGTGCCATAGCCGGGCTTCGATTCAATGGACAGGGTACCTCCCAGGATACGCGCGCGTTCACCGATGCTGACCAAGCCGAGCCCTCCCTTCCCTTTGACGGCGTCGGGAGCGAATCCGATACCGTCGTCTTCGAGCGACAACACGAGCCGGTGATCGCGGATAACCAATCCCACCGAGAGCCGCTTGGCGCGGGCGTGCTTCGCGATGTTCTGCAAGCCCTCCTGCGCGATGCGGTACAAGCCGGAGGCTATTTTTTGTGGAATTTGATCGGGCAGCTTGCCGACTTTGAAGTCGACACGAATCTTCTCGGCCTTGGCAAATTCGTCGCATAGCGCTTGCAAGGAAATCACCAAGCCCAAGTCATCGAGTACGGAGGGATGCAGTTCGTAGGCGATGTGGCGGGCTTCCTCCGACACCTGGATGGCGCGGGCGCCAAGTTCCTGCAAGCGCGTCCGGGTGGCGGGGGGCGGGGGAAGCGCAACGGCGAGATTCTCGACATCGAGAGCGAGAGAGGCTAGCTTCTGGCAGAGACTGTCGTGCAGTTCGCGAGAAACGCGGCGGCGTTCCTCTTCCTGGGCAGTCATGAGCTGGGCGGCGAGAGCGCGAATCTCGGCGCGGTAGGTTTCCGACAGTGCCTCCAGACGCCGGCGCTCGGTAATGTCGGTCATGAAGGCGACGGTGAGATTTACGCCGGCTTGATCGATGGAGCTGATGCTGATCTCAAGCGGGAACCTGGTTCCATCGCTGCGGCGGCCTTCGCGCCCGGCGGTCAGAAGAAGATCGAGCGGCTCGCCGAGCAGATCGGCGCGGGGGTAGCCGAACATTTTTTCGGTGGCGCCATTGACGAGCACAATTTTCCCGCCTGCATTGGCCGCAACAATGGCCTGTTCGGCGGATTCGAGCAGCATGTGGGCGTAGTCGCGGAATTCCTCCAGCTCGCGTTTGATCATGTCGGAGTCGAACAGGACCACGATGACGCCGTCGATCTTGTTTTCGGTGGTGCGGTAGGGGCGGATGCGGAGGGAAAGCCAGCGGCCACGCTTATCCTTGACCTCCCGCTCGATTGGATGGCCCTGGCTGGTAACTTCGGCGAAGAGCTGGTCCCAATCGGATATATTTTGGGCGGACGAAATGTCGCTGAACGGGCGTCCGGCATCGGTTTCGATGAGATTGAGAAGGCGTCCGGCGGCGGGAGTAAATCTGCGAATGCGGAGGCTGCCATCCAGAACAACGACGGGGATCTCGACTCCCGCCAGAACGTTGTTCAGATCGTTGGTCAGCACGCTCAGATCGAGATTGCGATGCAGCAGTTCCTCGTTCAGAGTGAGAAGTTCTTCGTTGGAGGATTGGAGCTCTTCCTTGGCGGTTTCAAGCTCTTCATTGGCGCTTTGCAGTTCCTCGCTGCTGGAAAGAATCTCCTCATGCGCGGCCTTCATTTGCTCCTGAGCGGTTTCGTGCTCGGCAATCAGGGAACTCAGGTATTCGCGCGTGGCGGCCAATTCGCGTTCCAGGGTGGCATCTTTTTTCGTGCGGCTCTTGAGGTCAGCTTTTGACCCGGAGGGCGGGGGTGCGGCGACGGCGTTGAAGACGACGAGAAGATCGGGCTTCGCTCCGCCGGTCTGGGAGAGTGGCGAGACTTCGATACGCACGGCGCTGGATTGGCCGCCGTGTTCGAAGTGGATCAGCTGAGTGGCTGCCGTGGTCCCTTCTCTCTGGGCCTTGGAGGCCGTTTTTCGCAGGTCGAGAACGAACTCGGGACGGAGCATTTTGAGCAAATGCGCGGTGGGCGGTCCGGTGGGGAGGGCGAGATAGGGGCTGATGTTTCCCTGAATATGCAGGATACGGAGATCGGAATCGATGACAAGCGCCGGTGGGGCATAGCGTTGGAGCAGAACATTTTCGGCTTGCTTGCGGAAGTCGAGTGGCAGGGCGGGAAGCGGCGCAATCGGCGAAGGCGGGCCCGGCTCCCGGTGATCGTCGAGCCGCCAATCGAAGCGCTGTGCGAGGGCGGCGGTGGGCTTGCGAGCGAAGATTTTGTGGGCACGGTCCAGCGGGGCGAAGATGGCGGAGTAGGCGCTGATGGCTTCCGATTTCCCCAAGAACAAAAACCCGCCGGGCTGGAGAGCGTACTGGAAAGCGTACAGAATGCGGCTCTGCAAATTGGGTCCGGCGTAGATGAGGACGTTGCGGCAACTGATGAGATCGAGTTTCGAAAACGGCGGATCGCTGGCTAAATCGTGGCGCGCGAAGACGCACAGGCCGCGCACTTCTTTATTGATCTGATAGCCGTGTTCAAGCTTGATGAAGAAGCGGCGCAGGCGCGCGGGGGAAACGCCGCGGACGGCAGCCTCGGAATAGAGGCCGGCGCGGGCGCGCTCGATGGCCGGCTCGCTGATGTCGGTCCCGAACATTTGAATCTTAGTCTGGCGGGTGTTTGCGCCGAGCGATTCGAGCAGGTGCATCGCGATGGAGTACACTTCTTCGCCGGTGGAACAGCCGGGCACCCATACGCGAACGGGAGCCGGGCGCCGATTCAAATTGAGTAATGGAAACACCTGTTTTCGCAAAGCTTGAAAGCACTCCGGGTCGCGAAAGAAGCTGGTGACGTGGATGAAGATGTCGTCGGCCAGGGCTTTGATCTCGGGCGCGTTTCGCTTCAGGAACCGCACATATTCACTGAGCGAGTGCATTTTCTGCAAAGCCATGCGGCGTGCGACGCGGCGGCTGACGGTGGGCTGTTTATATAGACGGAAATCCACGCCGGTGGCGGATCGAAGAAGCGCGTAGATTTTTTCCAGATCGTCGCCCTCGGGCGGTTCAGCGTGATCGAGCAAGTAGGGATGACGGCCGATGCGCGTCAATTCGCCGGCGATGGCGGCGGGGGCTAAAACGAAGTCGACCGCGCCGGAGGAAATCGCGCTGGCGGACATGTCTGGCCAAGCGGCCGTTTTCGGATCCTGGGCGAAGGTGAGCCCGCCTTCCTCCTTGATGGCCTTGAGCCCCAGCGTGCCGTCCGATCCGCTGCCGGAGAGAATGACACCGATGGCGGCGGTCTTATGGTCGCGTGCGAGGGAGGTAAGGAATTCGTCGATGGGATGGTGGGGAACCGCGGCGCGCAGGCGAGGGATCAGATGGAGCGCAGTATCCCGGATGGTCATGGTTTTGTCGGGCGGGATCACGTATACATGATTGGGTTGGACGGCCATGCCCTGGGAGACCTCGGAGACCGGCAGAGCGCTGGCCTTCGAGAGAAGTTGCGTGAGGGCGCTTTCGTGCTGGGGCGCGAGGTGCTGGATGATCACGACGGCCATACCCGTTCGCGCGGGAAGCGCTTTGAGAAACGCGGATAAGGCTTCCAGGCCGCCGGCCGACGCGCCTATACCAACGATGGGGAAAGTGGCTGGGGAAGCGGGCGTTGCGATCGCGGATTTTGCGGTACGCGGGCCGCCGTTCGGGGGACGGGCCTTGCGGGTGGTCGACCGCTTCTTCTCGGCCATATCAGAGCAACGATAACACTGCCGGGAGCGGGCCGGTTATAAGTGCGTCTTCAGTGCTTCCACAAATGCTTGACTGCCCCATGGGAGTCGGTCATGTCGCCGGGCTGCTGCCCAGCGGGGCAATTGCCCAGGTACTTCTGATCCTGGGTCATGGTGGTTTCGGTAGTGCCGTCCATGGCGGGCGTGAAAGTGGCATGGCTTTCCGAGTGCGCCCAGGCGTCGCCATGAAAGGTGGTGACGCCCCTGCTCTGAATGTCGGTACCGTTGACAGAGCAGTGGGTCTGAATCACGTATTGGCCGCCTTGGAAACCTTCGCTGACGGTGGTGCAGCCCTGTTTGGCTCGGGCAACCGAGCGCACATATTGGTCGTAGGCGTGGTTTCGGCAGATGGTGGCGGTGTTTTCCCGGGAGCGAGCTCCGGGATTATCGATGCTCAGCGAGTGGACCGTCCAGAGGCCCTCTTTGAAGGGCGGGGGGTCGACCGCGGCGGCGATTCCGAGGGACAGTAAGAAGGCTGCGGGCAAGGAGACCGGTAGCTTCATTATTCCGCCGGTTCGATCCGCAGGACCGCTCCTTCCTTGGCGTCGGTGAGCAGGTACAAGAGTCCGTCGGGGCCTTGGCGAACGTCGCGGATGCGCTGGCGGAATTCGCGGAGCAGCGCTTCACGGCGCAGTTCTTCCCATTTGTCGTTGAACAGGATGCGCTCCAGGTGACCGGTGCCGGGGATTTCGCCGGTGCGGAGCGAGCCAACGAATACGTCGCCCTTCCACTTTGGAAATTTATCGCCGGTATAAAAGGTCATGCCAGAGACGGCAATGGCGGGAACCCAAATCACGATGGGCGGCTCGAAGCCGATGTGGCCGGGGGGTGAAACCTGCCAGGGTCCTTGATAGGTGCGGCCGTAGCTGACCAGAGGCCAGCCGTAATTGCGGCCGGGTTTCAATATATTGACTTCGTCGCCGCCATTGGGGCCGTTCTCGTTCTCCCACATTTCGCCGGTGATCGGATTCAGGGTGAGCCCGAGCGCGCTGCGATGTCCGAGCGTGTACACTTCAGCGCGATGATTGGGCTGGCCAACGAATGGGTTGTCGGGCGGCACAGAGCCGTCGTCGCGCAGGCGCAGCACTTTGCCGCCGAGCGTGTTGGGATCCTGCGGGTCGGCCCCGGTGGTGCTCAGATACAGCATTCCGTCGGTACCGAAGGCGATGCGCGAGGTGCTGGGTTCGGGCAAAACGAAAATGTCCTTGACGTCGGTGAGAGTGCCGCCATCCAAGCGGCCGCGCGCGACGGCGGTGGTTCGTTTTCCGCCATCGAGCGGCTTGGTGTAAGTGATGTACAGAAGATGATTCTCGGCGAATTTCGGATGGAGCTGGATGTCCATATAGCCGTGAACGGCGCCGGGTCCGCCGGATTCGCCAGCCCAATACGCCATGGGAGCGCCTGCGATCGGCTTGGGATCGAGCTTGGCGTTGTGGCCGGGATCGTGGATGACGCGGATGTGGCCGGAGCGTTCGGTGACGAGCATGCTGCCGTCGGGAAGAAAAGTGAGAGCCCAAGGATATTCGAGTTCCTTCGAGACCACGACCACGCGGATCTTTTGTCCTTCAGCGGTGTCGAACACCACGGGATGATCCGGCAGCGGGCGGGCGGCGAGGCCGGTGGGGGCGACGGGGATGTTGAATTTGCTATCCCACTGGACTTTTTGCTGGGCGGAGGCGAGTTGCAAGCCGGCCAGAGCGATGAATGAGAGCGGCACGATCGAACGCGGATTCCACATGTTTGAGACCTTTCTTGATCGTTTCGATCCTACATGCGGCGCGGTCCGAGTGTCAATCACTGGGAAGGCAGCGCGGCGAAGGTGTAATATTGCTCTATCTAGTTTGCGATTCGCGCGGAGGCATAAATGACAGGGCTTGAGCTGCGGCCATTATCGCTGGGCGAGATATTGGATCGCACTTTCACGCTTTATCGCCGGTACTTTTTGTTGTTTCTGGGAATATCGGGCATTCCCCGGATTCCGGTGCTGGCATTCCAACTGGCGCAGAGCGCGATGCCTGCATCTTTCGTTCTGGGCGCGGTGATGATCCTTCTGCTCTTCGTCGTCAGTGTGTTGGCGTATCTTTTCTCGCAAGGCGGAACAATTCTGGCGGTGTCGCAGCTTTATCTTGGACGGCCCACTTCGATTGGAGTGTCACTGGGGCGAGTTTGGGGCGAAATTGGATCTCTCTTTGGCGTAATCGCGCTCAACGGGCTGGCGGTCGGCGGGGCTCTGATTTTGCTAGTCATCCCGGGGATTTATGTTGCGTGTCGATTGCTAGTTTGCGTACCGGCTGCGTTAATCGAACAACTTGGGCCCCGTGAATCGCTGTCGCGCAGTTTCGATCTGACGCGAGAAAATGCCGGCCGGGCTTTTGTGATCCTGGTCTTCGCCGTAGTTTTGACGTATGGCTCCCAGTTGTTGATTGCCTTGCCCTTTGGTATCGGCGTAGCTACAGCTACCAAAGATCCCACGATGCTTCGGTTCTGGCTGGTGATGGTTCAAGTGGGGAGCAATATTGCCACTGCTCTGGTAAGTCCGGTTCTGCTCATTGCGACTTCGATCTATTATTACGACTTGCGGGTTCGCAAAGAAGCTTTCGATTTGCAAATCATGATGAATCCGGATTCTCAGAACGCACCGCGGCAAAGCAGCCTGCCATCGATTCTTTCCTGATCGGATGAAGCCGCTTCTTTTCTGCCTGACGATCGGGATGGTGGCGTGTGCGTATGTGGAGGCCGCTCCGTTGGCTCCTGAGGATCTGGCCATGCAGCTGCGGGGGATCGCAGCCGATTTGGATTCCAAAGGCGCCGGGGGTGTGCTCACGGAGATCCCGCTCGCATGGGACGTTGCGACGAGCGAGCATCGGTATTCGATCTCAACCGAACCGCTGCGGACGCTGCTGAAGTCGGCTGAACCCGATGACATTCGCGAGGCGAAACGATGGCTGGACGCGCTCGCGCAGCAGTTGGATTCGTTTTCGAAGGCTCCGGCGCAATCGCAGCCCAATGCGCGCAGTACGCTGAACCGCATTCTCGCGCGGCCGGAGTTTCGCGGCGTACACCCGCCCACCGCGTGGGAGCTGTTTCGCCAACGCGTGGCGGCCTGGATCGGATCGCTGATTGAGCGATTGTTCGGATTTGCCGCCCAGCATCCAACGGAACGACAAATCCTGTTCTGGATCGTAGTGGTAGGCGCCGTGGGATTGCTGGCTGCGTGCTTGATCCGGTTTTGGAGCGGACGAGATGCACGGTTCACGTTGCCGCGAGCGGAGCGTGCAGTGCGATCGCAAAGCTGGATGGAATGGGTGCGAGCAGCCCGTGAAGCCGCCAATCGGGGTGATCCGCGTGAGGCGATTCGATGCACGTATTGGGCGGGAGTTGCGCTGCTCCAGGAAAGACGGGTGCTGCCTGAGGATTTGACGCGCACTCCGCGCGAATATCTGCGGCTGATTCCGGCGCCTGAGCGCGCGGCGGCCGCGCCGCTGAGGGATTTAACCGAGGGTCTGGAGCGTTTCTGGTACGCCGGCCAAGCCGCGCACGCGAATGACTTTGAGGCATCGCTCAAGCAATTGGAGGCGCTCGGATGCAAGCTGGACTAAGCTCCGCCGATCGCAACCTGCTGTGGGGCGCTGGAGCAATCGCGGTGCTGCTGCTGGCCGCGACTGTCGCGTTTGCACCCTCGGCGAGCGGTCCCGGATCGGAGGTTCCGTCGACGTACTCGTCCGGATCGGGCGGTGCACTCGCGGCGTACCAGCTGCTTTTGGATTTGGGTTATGCGGCCCGCCGTTGGGAGGAGCCGCCTGCTGCGTTGCGAATGCCGGGGCGTGGGTCAGTGCTGATTCTCGCGGAGCCTACCGAGGCGCCTTCGGAACGCGAGCGCCAGGATCTTATTCATTTCGTGGAAAGCGGGGGGCGGATTTTGTTCTGCGGTTTCCAGGCGCCTATGTTTTTTCGAGATGCGCACATTTCAGCTCCGAACTTGGACCCCGAATGGAAAGAATTTCATGCGAACTTTCCGAACTCGCTGTCGCGCGGCGCGGATACGATCGTGATGCGGCCGATGGTGTTTTGGGACGAATTGGATCCGTCGCAACTGTCGCTGTACGGCGCGCAACCGTCATCCACCGTGATTCAGTGGCGCATGGGCGAGGGGGCGATCATCTGGTGGGCCACGGCGACGCCTTTGACCAACGCTGGAATCACGCGAGCCGATAATCTGCGATTGTTTTTGAATACGGTCTCAAGGTATGAAGATGGCGGACGGGTTTTCGTTTATTGGGATGAATATTTTCATGGCCAGCGCGGTTCTTTGTGGAGCTACGTGAAAGCAACTCCGATCGGGTGGGGCATTCTGCAACTCAGCCTTTTCGCACTGGGTTTGATTTTCACCTTCAGCCGGCGGAGCGGCCCGCTGGTGACTCCGGCCGTGGTCTCGCGGCTTTCGCCGCTGGAATTCGTGGAAACGATGGGCGGGCTGTACCAACGCGCGGGGGCGACTTCGATTCCCGTCGCGGTTTCGTACAGGCGATTGCGTTTGGAATTGACGCGGCGGCTCGGCATGGCGAGCACGGCTCCCGATTCAGAGCTGGCCCTCAGCGCCGTGCAACGGCTGGGCATGGATAGCCAACTCGGGGACACGTTGCAGGAAGCCGCGATCGAATCCCATGCCGGAAAGGTTTCGGCACGGAGAGCGCTCGGGATGGTTCAGCAAATGGAGAACTACGTCGTGCGTATTCGCAGTCCAAAGCCGGCGTCCTGGGAAACGAAGTCCGAGGAGAAAAACTAACGTGGAACATCTTTCCGCGCTTGCCAAGCAGGTGCGCACTGAACTCGCGAAGGTGATTGTGGGCCAAAGCGATGTAGTGGACCAGCTTCTTGTGGTTCTGACATGCGGCGGCCATGCGGTGATCGAAGGCGTGCCGGGGTTGGCCAAGACCTTGGTCGTGAAATCGCTGGCGCGCATCTGCGGACTGGGGTTCCAACGAGTGCAATGCACGGCTGACCTGATGCCCGCTGACATCACCGGGACCAACGTTTTCAACTTGAATTCGAGCACGTTCAGCTTGCATCGCGGGCCGGTGTTTACCGATCTTTTGCTGGTGGACGAGATCAACCGGACCGCTCCGCGCACGCAGGCTGCGCTGCTGGAAGCGATGGAAGAGCGCCAAGTGACGATCGACGGCACGCGTTATCCGCTGCCGGATAATTTCACGGTGTTAGCGACGCAAAACCCGGTGGAATTCGAGGGCACGTATCCGCTGCCCGAGGCGCAGCTCGACCGGTTCCTTCTAAAGATCCGCATCGGGTATCCGAGCGCGCAGGAGGAGATCGAGATCGTCTCGCGATATGACAAGGGATTCGATCCGCGGCGGCTGAATGATATTGTTCTCGATCCCTTGGATCCGCTGCTGCTTCCGGCCGCGCAGCGCGAGATCGGAAATCTGAAAGTGGAGCCGGCGCTCCATGAGTACGTTGTAAATCTAGTGCGGCGGACGCGCGATTGGCCGGCAATTTCACTGGGAGCAAGTCCGCGAGCGGCGATTGGGTTGTTCTACGTGGCACGCGCTTTGGCGGGAATGGATGGCCGGGACTATTTGCTGCCCGACGACGTGAAGGCCGCGGCGCTCCCCGTTCTGCGGCATCGCATTTTGCTGAAGCCGGAAGCCGATCTCGAAGGGCTGACGGCCGATCAGGTGATTCAACAAGTGTTGTCGGCGGTGGAAGTACCGAAGTGAGTGGCTCACTCATACCGCCCAGCATCGAAGCGCGATTGTCGTCACGCACGCGATTGCCATTTGCGTTTGGAACGCGATTCTTCGTCGCGCTGCTGGTGGGTTTGATCTGGCTGGTGCCCGCGTGGTGGTCGCCGCGTTTGATCGTCGCCATGTTTTTATGGGACGCGGTGGTGCTGGCTGCATGGCTTTTCGATTTGCTTCGATTGCCCATGCCATCGCAACTGGAAGCACGCCGCATCTGGAGCTCGGCGCTTTCATTGGCGCGGGCGGCGACGGTGGAGATCGAAATCGAGAACCACAGCCGCACGCGGATTTACGCGTCGATGATCGATGAGACGCCGCTCGATCTGCGCGAACAGCCGCCGGACATTGATGCGACAGTTTCGGCGGGCGCACCGGCGCGTCAATCGTATCCTGTGGTGCCCCGCGCACGGGGCGACGTTGTTGTGGGCAGACTTTTTCTGCGGTACCGAACGGCCTTGAATCTCGCCGAACGGTGGGCGTCGGCCGATCTCGCGCAAACCGTCCGCGTGCTTCCGGATCTTGAACAAGCGCAACGTTATGCTCTTTATCTGATTCGCAGCCGCCAAGTGGAAATGGAGAAGCGGCATCGCCGGCAACGCGGGACGGGGCGCGAGTTTGAAGCTCTACGCGAGTACCGCCAGGAAGACGACATGCGTGATATCTCGTGGTCGGCCACCGCGCGCCGCCATCAATTGATAACGCGCACGTATCGGATCGAGCGCAGCCAGACGGTGTGGATCGTAATCGACGCCGGGCGCCTGCTGCGAGCGCAGGTTGAGAATCCCAAGCGCGGCTTTCGCTCGTCCAAACTCGATTATGCCGTGGACGCCGCACTATCACTGGCGCAGGTGGCGTCGCAATATGGCGATCGCGTGGGAATGCTGGCGTATGGCCGCACGATTCAACGATCGGTGGGCGTGGGCAAGGGCGCGCTGCATGTGCGAAGCATCCTGGATGCGCTGGCGATGGTGCGGGGCGAAACGGCAGAGGCGAATCATGCGTTGGCCGCACGCGCGCTGCTGCGGACACAGAGCCGCCGTTCGCTAATCGTCTGGATCACCGACTTCGCCGAAACACCGACCACGCCCGAGGTGATCGAATATGCGGGGCAAATGTCGCGCCGTCATTTGGTGGTCTTCGCCGCGGTAACGCAGCCGGATCTTTTGGCTCTCGGGCGATCGACTCCACAAACGGAGGAAGAAATGTTCCGGCACGCGGCGGCGCTCGAAGTCATCCAACGCCGCGAACTGCTGCTGCGCGGGCTTCGAGAACGCGGCGTGATGGCCATCGATCTTGCACCGGGAGCGCTTGCGGATTCGTTGATCAATCAATATCTGGAAATCAAAGATCGAAGCTTGCTTTAGGTACGGGCTCCCTCACGGTAGCGGCTCGGTAGAGTTTCGGACCGGCCGCTTCCGAACAAATAGGCGAGCAATGCGGCGAATAGCACGGCTCCTAAAGTGAACTTCATCGCAACGGGGGCGCTGGTTGGCGAGAAAAAGCCTTCGATGGTTCCGGCCACCAGCAACAGCGGCAAGGTGCCGAGCACCAAACGGGAGGCGCGTCCGCCGGCGCGAACCAGCGAGTCACGCCGTGAGAGCAATCCGGGAAACAGCAAGCCCCTGGCGATTTCGAGACCTGCGCCGCCCGCAAGGAAAATCGCGGGCAGTTCCAAAGACCCGTGCGGCGCGACGAAACTCCACAGGGAGAGCGCCATTCCGGCGCGCCAGGTGGCGGCTCCCACTACACCGATCATCAGTCCGTTGAGCACCATCATCCAAATTGTGCCGATGGCGGTGATGCCGAGCGCGAAGGTGGTGAACGCCACTGTCAGGTTGTTGGTGGTGATGGCGGAGGCTGCGACCGGTTTCACGGCGACCACCGACTGCGTCCACATTTGCCGGCGGTCGATATCGTCCATCATTTGCGGCCCGAGCAAGCGGTGGGCGAATCCTGGATCGTGCAACGTCACCGCCCATCCAGCAACGGCAGCCGCGACAAATATCGCGATCACCAGAAGAGTTTGCGGCAGAGTTTCGCGAAACACGCGTGGATATGTGTGAATATAGAAGTTCACAAGCCCCGACGCTTTGGGCCGGTGCCCCATATAAATCAAATTATGGCTTCGAGCGAGAAGCTGGTTGAGGTAAGCTGCTAGTTGCGGGCTGGACACGTCTTCAGAAATAACGGACAAGTCGGAAGCCGTCTGGCGATAAAGGAGGCCGAGCTCCTGCAGTTCCTGGTGATTGAGTTTCGTCAGACCTCCGGCGGCGAGCCGCACCAATTGTTCCAGGCGCTCCCAGTAAGTTTTTCGTTTCTCGATCCAGTGGATTGAAACCATGCTCCCTCAGCAACCAAATACGCTCGGGTCCCTCTCCGACAAGCATACTATCGAGACGCCGGAGCAGATGCCGCTGGAGTTTGCGGTGGCTGGAATCGGCAGCCGCTTCTTGGCGCTCGCGATCGATACGCTAATACAGGTTGGGGTTGGGTTAGTGTTGTTCGTTGCGTTGGCCGTCCTCGGCGTGACGGGAGCTCTTCTCGGATTCCGCGAGCATGTCTTGTGGCTGGTTGGACTGTTCTTCGCGATTTCGTTTTTTCTAATGTTCGGCTACTTCGCGGTTTTTGAGATTCTTTGGAACGGCCAGACGCCCGGGAAACGCATGATCGGAATTCGCGTGGTGAAGGAATCCGGGCGGCCGTTGACGCCGTCGGAAGCAATCGGACGGAATCTGCTGCGCATTATCGATCAATTGCCGGCGTTCTATGCGGTGGGCGTGCTGGTGGCCTTGATGAATGCGCAGAACAAGCGCCTGGGCGATTTTATAGCTGATTCCATCGTGGTGCGCGAAGGCACGATGGCGGAGATCAAGCCGATCTGGCAGACGACGCAATCCGTTGCGGAGCATCCGCTGGGCGCAACGCGACTCTCGACGGCGGCGCTTACGATTGAGGAACTCGCGCTGATCGATACGTTCCTGCAGCGGCGTTACGATCTGGCGCCGGATGTGCGATCCAGCATGGCGGCGCGGATTCTCAGCGGGCTTAAGCCGAAGCTGGCTGCCGATGCCCAGGACCGATTTTCCACCGAATCGCTGTTAGAGGCGTTGGCGTACGAACGCCGATCCACGGGCATTTATTCGTAGTTCAGGCGCGCAGCACCCATTGCGCCAGCTCGGCAAACTTGGGCGTTTTCCCTTGCGAAAGAATGCCGATGCGGAAAATGCG
The DNA here is from genome assembly GCA_035486995.1 of Bryobacteraceae bacterium. GTDB lineage: Bacteria > Acidobacteriota > Terriglobia > Bryobacterales > Bryobacteraceae > Palsa-89. The sequence continues at coordinate 9,422 of DATHMO010000124.1, read as the reverse complement.
GGCGGCTGCCCAGACCGACGCCAGCGCGTAAGCGATGACGCCCAGCAACCCGAGCCAGGGCTGCCACCAAGGAACGCCGCCAGGCAGAGCTTGCCTCAGCAGCATGAGCACCGGCGTGAACGGCGGGATAAACGACATCACGAGTGCCAGGCCGCCATTGGGCGCCTGCATCACCGGCGTGAGCATGAACATCGGAACCATGATCGGCAGAATTAGGATGAACGCGAGATGTTGGGCGTCCTGCGGAGTGGAGCAGGCGGAGCCGAGAGCGACACCAACGGCCGAGAGCATGATGACGTCGCCGATCAGATAGACGAAGAACCAGGGAATCAGATTCAGCGGCGCCAGGCCAAACATCGCCATGCTGGCCAGCACCAGCAATCCGGCGATGATGTAAACGATGGAGCTGGTCAACGACGCGCCGACGGCCGCGAGGACCTTGCCCATCATGAGTTCAAACGGCGACGCGGAACTCAGCAGCATTTCAAAGACGCGCTGCATTTTGTCTTCCGCCACCGCGCCCAAGTTCGGAGCCGAGCCGAAGATGGCGATCATAATCAACAGAAAGACCAGGAAGAAAGCGACGGCGCCGCTCTGCAATTGATTTTTCTTTTCGCCTTGCATGATCCGTCCAGTCGCTGGATCTTTGTCCACCAGCTTCATCGACACCAGAGCGACATTGCCCAGCACATTGGGGATGCGCGAGGGGTCCACACCCAGTTGCGCGAGGCGCACGCGATGCAAGCCATCGTTGACGACGCCGGGCAGCCAGAGACTCAGCGGATCGACGAGTCCGCCGGAGCTGGTGTAGTACCGAACCAGTTCGCGCTTGGAGTCTTTCGGCGGCTGAAGGGCATCGGGCGCGATGTCGATCACGAGGAACAAGTCGCCTGCGCGAATTCGATCGCAAAGCGCCAACAGTTGCGCGGGCTGGTCGGCATCGGGTTTCACTTCCTCGAAAACGAGACGCGGTACTGGGGCGGCGAGGGGAGCGGTGGCGGCGGCTTTCCGGTTGGCTTGCTGGCCGGCCTGAATTATGGCTGCGGCGGAAACGCCGGTGCGATCGATCACGGCCACGCGCTGCTGGTGCGCGACATTGCTCTTGCTCGAGAGGACTACCGCCAGGAACCCTCCGCCGAATAGCAGCGGGAGCAGAATCAGGCCGAGCACATAGGCCTTGCTGCGGACCATTTGCAGATAATCGCGTTTCGCGACGAGCAGTATTTTATTCAACGGGGACCTCCTCCTCGGATTGCGGGCCGGCGATGCGGACAAAGATGTCGTGGAGCGAAGGCTTGACCACGGAAAACGAAGTGACACGCGCACGGGAGGCGAGTGCGCGAAGAACCTGCTGGGAATCGCAACCGGGCGACATGCGGAGTTCCTGGAGCTGCCCGAGATCCTTGATTTGTTCTATGCCTGGTAGATCGCCGAGATGGGAGGCGCCGCCCTCGAGTTCGATGCGAATGGTGTCGCTTCCGTAGCCCGATTGGATGGAGGCTAGCGTTCCGTCCAGAACTTTCTTGCCGCGAAAGATCATCAGGATGGAATCGCACAGGCTTTCGGCCACATTCATATCGTGAGTGCTCAAAATGACGGTGCATCCGCGCTTGCGCATTTCAAGAATGGCGCCGCGAAGGGAATCGGCGCTGACGGGGTCGAGACCACTGAACGGTTCGTCCAGGATCAGAAGTTTGGGCTCGGGAATTACGGTGGCGATGAACTGGACTTTCTGGCTCATGCCCTTGCTGAGGGTTTCCACCTTGTCGCCGGCGCGCTGTGCCAAGCCCAGGCGCTCGAGCCACGCGATCACTTCGGGCATGACGTCGCGGCCGCCGCGCAGCTCGGCATGAAACTTCAGCAGTTCACCCACGCGCATTTTCCGATAAACGCCGCGCTCTTCGGGAAGATAGCCGATCCCGCCCGGCTGCGTTCGGGATCGTTCGTGGCCAAAGACGCGAATGGTGCCGGAATCCGGATGAATAATGTTGGTAATCATCCGCATGGTGGTGGATTTACCGGAGCCGTTTGGGCCGATAAATCCATAAACGGAGCCTTCGGGAACCGCAAGCGAAAGCTGATTCACTGCGGTGACGGCGTCGAAAGTCTTGGTGACCTGGCTGATTTCGACGGCGGACATTGCCATTACTCAAACACTGTATGGCTAATCTGCGCTGGTGTCAAGTAATATCGTCAAGCGATTTCGTTGATGTCGGACGATTCGAGCACGCGCTTTGGCGAGCCATCGCTCGCGACTTTGAGCATGGCGAGGCCGATCTGCTCGGTTGACGTTACGTATTTGGGGAAACGCCCGTTCAACATCGGCAGTAAAGGGCCGAGCAGTGTGTAGAAAAAGCGGTAAAGCTTGGTCTTCGATTGGACGCCGTGGAGCGGCACGATCACTCCGGGGCGGAACATGTAAGCGGCACGGAAAGGCATGCGCAGCAGCTCATTCTCGGTTTTGCCTTTGACGCGCGCCCACATGCTGCGGCCATGCTCGGAGCTGTCTGTGCCAGCGCCTGAAACATAGATAAAGGTCATGTTGGGATTCAGACGAGCGAGCACTTGCGCGGCTGCGATAGTGAAACCGTAGGTGATGCGCCGGTAGTTTTCTTCCGTCATGCCAGCTGAGGAGATTCCGAGACAGAAGAAGCAGGCGTCGAAGCCGGAGAGTCGATCTTCGATCCCCGAGAAATCCAGGAAATTGCCATGCACGATCTCGTGCAGCTTGGGGTGGTGCTGCCCGGTGGTGGCGCGCCCGATGGAGACGACGCTCTCGACGCCCGGATCGAGCAGGCATTCGCGCAGAACGCCTTGTCCGACCATTCCGCTGGCGCCGAAGAGAACGACCCGCATTCTCCTATTAGAACCTGATTCCGATTTTGCCGATCAGGCTTTATGAGCTTTCGATGCCGGCTAATCCTCGCGTGTATTTGCGTCGCTTCATTGGCGGCGCAGGACGCGCCGACTCCGCTGTTGCGAAGCGGGCAGCCGGTGAACTGGTGGTTTGTATTCAAATTCAACGCGCAATCGGGGCCGGCGTGCGGCGGCGCTCTCAGGACGTGCCCGTTCGGCGGCGCCGTTCAACACTATTACAGCTTCGGCCAACAATACGCATTTGCCAGCAGCGCCGATGGAACGCTGCAGCAGGGCGCCGGATGTGCGGGCGATGCGACCACCGATCCGATCGGCGCCACGTTTGAGCAGATCTACAACGGCAAGTTTTATTACGTGCTATGGAACGATCAGTTCTACGGCGATCCGCTGCAGGCGCAGTTCGCACCGTGGGGACATTCCAAAGGCATGCTGGCGTGGAACGACGACGGAAGCGGAATGGTGATGCAAGTCTCGACACCGTCGTGGCCGGGGTCGGGGAGCGCGGGCGAGCCTCGTAAGACCGATGGAAACACGCTGGGGTGCGTCCAAGATAACGATGTTCTGGTGAGCCAGCATTTCTTCGCACTACAGCTCAACCACGCCGACGTCGTCCTGGTGCTGCGGGCTCTGGCGAACTCGAGTGTCGTGACTGACCCAACGAAACTTCAGATTGTGAACAATGGAGGACCGGCGGACATTCAGGTGCTGGTCAAAAGTCTGGGGAAACTCTCCAAGAGCAAGACGGCGACGAAGACCACGTTGTCGAGCGGCGTGCTGCTGATATCGAAACCGTCGGATCTGAACGTCCCGCCATGGCAGATGGTTTCAGCGATGCTGGGCGGCGAGCCACTGCGCGTCGCGTCCTGGTGGACCTTGCCCGAGATTCCCACTACCACCGCATCCACGCCGGTAGGCTGTTGGAACGCGTCGCTCGGGAAACCGGGCGCGGTGGAGATCGCGACCACGGGAACCTGGCAGGGAAAGACGCTCGGATTCGAGGGAGTGGCCGAACCAGACGGGAATCACGCGAAGATCGGCGTGTCGACCGGCGTGGACCCGGATGTGATCTTTGGCGATATGAATCAACAGGGTACGCTCTCCGGGCCACATTGCGACAGCAGCCAAAACGGCCGGGGTGGGCTATTCTTTATTGTCCAGAATGATTCTCGGTTGTACGATAGCGTACATAATCTACTCCAGGGCCAGACGGCACCACAGTAAGGATGGTCTAAGGATTATATAAAGATTCCGTGAAAATTGCGGTAGAATGGCACTGGATAGCTCTTGCGGAGGATCAGATGCCAACAGTTTCGAAATTGGCCGCACAGCAGAAGTTGACCGACGCGTTTTATTGGGTCGGCATCACGATGTCGATTCTGTGCGTTGTTCTCGTCTTGGCGCGCAACACAGCGCTCGTTGCACGTTTCGACCATGGGAGTGTCCCGGCGGCATGGGCGGCGGGTCTGATCGCGATTGTGGCGTTCCTCGCGTTTGAGTATTTCGAACCGGCGCCTCCGGCGAAGCAGCGAGCCCCGCGTTATGCTCCCGAGCCAGTGGCCGAAATCCAGTGGGAAACGGAATTCGGCGACTAGTAATTGCTATTCGTCGCGGAGTGCGCGCATCGGATCCACCAGCGAAGCCCGGCGGGCGGGCCCGAACGTGGCCAATAGTGTAATGGCGAGCAGCGGGATAGCGATCGCCGGAAAAAGCCCGTAGTTCATGTGATCGAACGAAGCCACCCAAGCGACGGTCATGACAGCGCGGCAGACGAAGAAGCTCACGATCAGTCCGATGGCCACGCCGATGGATCCGAGCACCAGGCCCTGACCTAAAATCATCCGAATCACTTTGCGGCGGTCCGCGCCGATCGCCATGCGTATGCCGATCTCGCGACGGCGGCGGCTCACGGAATACGAGATCAGTCCATAGAGCCCGACCATAGCGAGGATCAAGCCCATGGTGCCCAGGCCGGCGACGCTTTCGGCGATGATGTCGGGAGTCCTGACGGCGCGCTGGCGGTAGAAATCCTGCATGGTTCGCGCGTCGAACACTGGCATATTCGGATCGATGCCGCGCACCACTTCGCGCAGAACGGGCGCGAGCGTTGATGCATCGGGGGCATCGGTCTGGGCAACGATCGTCATCGCGGGGTTCTTCTCCTGCGTGTACGGGAGATAGATGAAATCGAGCGGCGGCTCGGCGATCCAGAAATACTTGGCCATTTTCGCGATGCCGACGATCTGAACCAGCGGCCCGGTGGCGGTTCGAAGATGGAAGCGCTTGCCGAGCGCGTCCTGCTTGGGCCAAAAGTGATTAGCGAAATGCTCGTTCACCACGGCCACGAGCGGCGTCTCTGCGCGATCGGAATCCAGAAAGGCGCGCCCTCTTACGATGGGTATGTCCATGGCCGCAAAATAGCCATCGCTGACGTAGTTGCTCGGGAGAGAAATGGATTGCTCGCCGTTTGGCAATGTGTAGCCTTCGGGCACCACTGGAGTTGATCCGCCGCCCAGCAACGGAACGCCCGCCACCAAGGCTGCAGACCGGACACCGGGAGCACGGCGGGTGTGGTCCAAGAGGTCCTTATAGAACCGCCGGCTTTGATCTTCCGAATAATGGACGGGCGTTGTATCGAAGCCGGTGAGCCACAAATGATCGGTACGAAAGCCTGGCCCTTGCTGCAATTCGTCGTGGAAGCCCTGCAAAAGTACCGCGGAGACGATCAGCAGGATCAGGGATAGCGCCACCTGGCCGGACACGATCGAATTACGCCCCCACAAACGCCGTCGGCCGCTGCTATCGGCATCGGCAGCCTTAAGCGATGAAACAAGATCGAGCCGCGTGGTCTGGAGCGCGGGCGTGAGTCCGAACAGGAACGTACTGATCAGCGATGCGGCGATGGTGAAAAGCAACATCCGCTGGTCTACCGAAACATGGAAGGCGAGCGGCACATCGGTGGGGATCGGGATGCTGTTGAAGAAGCTGGTTCCCAGGTAAGCCACGGCAATGCCGCCCAGGCCGCCAGCCATCGCGAGCAAAAGATTTTCGAGCAACAGCTGGCGGATGAGCGCTCCACGAGCGGCGCCGATGGCCAGCCGCACGGCCATCTCGCGGGAACGCGCGCGGGCTCGGCTGAGCAGCAATCCGGTGACATTGGCGCAGGCGACCAACAATACGCAGATCGCGAGCATGAGGAGCATCGCAACTAGCGCGGCGTTGGGCGGCGATTGCTTCACACGCATCTGGAACTCGGTCTCGACATCTACGCGTTGATTGCGGTTGCTCTTTGGGTACATCTGCTCGAGGCGGGTACCGATGCCAGTCATATCGGCGGCGGCCTGCGCGATGCTCACGCCTGGTTTCAAACGGCCTTTCACCGCGAGCCAACGCACATCGCGTTTTTCCAGACCGTCGGCACCACTGAGACGTGGAAACATCGCGATAGGGACGAACATGGACGGCTTGACGAACTGATCGATCCCGGTGAATTGCTGCGGCATGACGCCGATTACGGTGAGCGGCACGCCGTTGATCCAGATCGTCGATCCCACCGCCGAGGGGCTGGAGTTGAACTGGCTTACCCAATAATCGTGGCCGAGCACGACTACGCCGTCGCGTCCCACGGCTTGATCTTCCGATTCTAAAAAACCGCGGCCAAGAGCAGGCTGGACGCCAAGCACGCGAAAGAAATTGCCCGAGACATACATGCCGTAGGTAACTTTGGGGAGCGCCGATGCGTTGGGTTTAAAGCCGAAGGAGGTAACGCTGGACGCCAATAGGCCATCGAAACTGCGGTTGCCGTCGCGGTAGTCGCGATAGTCCGGGTAAGACAGCGCGGTATTGGCGAACGCGGCGGAACTGGAGGTGCTGATGGCCGCGATTCCCGAAGGCTCAAGAACGGGCAACGGGCGCAAAATCAGCGCATCCGCAAAGCTGAACATGGCCGATGTGGCGCCGATCCCGATGGCGAGCGAGCAGACGCTCACCAGCGTGAATCCTGGACTTTTCAGCAATAACCGCAAGGCGTGTCGTAACGACTTCAGCATTGAACTGACATACGACGCCTCGGCCGAAAAGGTTCGATCGAATTAAACGGTAATGACCACTTTCCCAACCTGTTGGTTGGACTCCAGATATTGGTACGCTGCGGCCGATTGTGCTAGCGAAAATGTCTTGGCGATCTTGGGATGGAATCGGCCGTCGGCCAGGCGATCGAAGACATATTGTTTGGCGGATTTCAGTAGCCCGGGATCGTGGCGGATTTCGTTCAGCGAGTAGCCTCGCAGGGTGAGCCCTTTCTGCATTGTGAGTCCGAACGGGAAGGGGGGCGGCTGCATGGAAAGCAATCCATAAAGGAAGATAATTCCGTGATAGGCGGCGGCCTCCGCCAGCTTTTCCATCATCGGACCACCGACTGGATCGAAGATCAGCCGTGCGCCGGCACCGCCGGTAATCTCTTTGACCTTGGCCACTAAGTCCTCTTCCTCAGTGGCGATCACGTGGGCCGCGCCCAGCGCGAGCAATTCGTCGCGCTTGTTGGATTTTCGTGTCGCGGCAATCGGAACAGCGCCTTCGGCGTTCACGATCTGAATGGCAGCCAGACCAACGCTGCTGGAGGCCGCGGTGATCACGACAAAGTCGCCGCGCTTCAATCCGCCATAGGTCATGAGCGCGCCATGCGCCGTCAGATATTGCATCCAGATGGCTGCGGCTTCGGTAGGGGAAAATTTCGCCGGATATTCCCCGAGCACGCCTGCGGGGACGATGGCTTCTTCGCCCAACACGCCGTTCCTGCTCTGCGCGACACCGGGAACGGTAGCCACTTGTTTGCCAATCCAACTGGGTTCGACGCCCGGACCGACGGCTTCCACCACTCCAGCTGCTTCCAAGCCGACTCGCGACGGCAGCTCTGGCGGCCCCATGTAGAGCCCGCGCATGAACAAGGCCTCGGCTCGATTCAAACCGACCGCTTGCACGCGCAACTTCACTTCGCCTTCGCCGGGCGCGCGCGAGGGCAGTTCGTCGACCTGGAGATTCTCAGGGCCGCCGATATTGTGGAAGCGAACGATCTTGGGCATCTCAGCTATTGCGGGCTGACTTTGCAGGTGAAATTGTCCGCATCGGTGGTGAGGCCGCTGCCCTTGTAAACGGCTACTTGCGGATAGGGGCAGAGCGGACGAGTCATCTCCACTTGGCCGTTGGCCACGTGAGCGGCGACGATTTGATTGGGTGCAACACCCTCTTCGCGCCAACGCTCGATGACCGCCATTTTATTGAACTGATCGGTGCCTTCGCCGTCCCGGCAGTGCTGCATGCCAGGGATCATGAATAAACGAAGCCAATCGCTTTGATTGGGGCCCATGGTTTGGAGCACGGCGCTGTAGAAGTTCACTGTGTTGCCGGGCGGAATGGCTTGATCTGCCCAACCGTGATAAAGCAGCAGCTTGCCGCCGTGATTCTTGAACGGCGCGAGATCGGCGGTGTGGGCGTCGATGCCGGATTTGTCGGCCAGCGCGACGTCGGTATCGAGATCGAACTTGTGGAAGTCGTAAGCGGCGTCCTGGTGGCCCAAGATGCGGATGCTGTCCCAACCGCCGCCGGCTTCGGTAGGAATGCGCTTGAGGCCGGCATATTGCAGCTCGCCGCCGGGTTGAAATCCGGTCCAGATGATCTCGCCCTTCTTGGTTTTCACGTCGGCAAAGACGATCTTCACAGTTTCCACTTGAGCGGCAGTGAGGCAGCCGTCGGTTTCTTCGCCCTTGCACTGGATCGAGGCCGGATCGAAATGGCACTTGGTGGGATCGCCAATGAGGCCGTCCTTGACGCCGTCCAGCGCGTCGCACTTGGCGAGGATCGCTTTATGCAAGGTCTCTACATTGGCTTGCGAGAGAGCGCCGTTCGGATTTTTCATCATCTCGACGGACCGCTCGACACCGGCCGCATGCAGATGGATATGAGGATTGGCGGGAGCGCCGGCGAGTACGCCATCGAAATCGTCCGGGAATTTAGTCACTTCGACCAGCGCTTGCCGACCGCCCGTGGAGCAGCCGTTCCAATAGGAATATTTCGGGCTTGCGCTGTAGTAGGCCTGGATCAGGGCTTTCGATTTGACGACTGTTTCGTGCACGGCGCGCCATCCGAAGTCGACGATCTTCTCCGGGTGCCCGAGCGCGAACATGCCGTTGCCGCCTTCGTGACCGGTGTCGGTGGATGCGGTGGCGTAGCCGTCGCGGAGCGCCGCGGCCATTTGCGGGAAGCTGATGATGCCGGCCCATCCGCCGTTGCCGACCATTTCAAATTTGCCGTTCCAATTGTCGACAGGCAGCCAGAGTTCCATTTTGATGTCGGAGTCGGATGACGGGCGGAGAGTCGCGGCTACTCGGCAATGGGCGGGCAACATTCTTGGCGGAATTGCAGGCCCACCGGCTCCACGTCCAGCGCCGGCGGGAGCTTGATAGGGTCCAGCGGCGACGATTTCAACGGCAGTGAACTCAACGCCAGGGAGCGAGAGTGATTTCAGGTTTTGACATTGGTTCTGCGCGGGC
>DATHMO010000123.1:0-14698 GCA_035486995.1 Bryobacteraceae bacterium | reverse complement strand
CGCGAGCGCATTGACGCGGCCCTTGCGCACGATGCTGCTGAGAAGGCTGGTCCGGAATACTGGCGCAGCCTGGAAGAGCTTGCCGGGAACCCCGCGTTTCAGGAAGCGCTGCACCGCGAATTTCCCAAAGGCGCATCCGAGTGGGTTGATTCCGTCTCACGCCGCGGGTTTCTGAAAGTGATGGGTGCGTCGATGGCGCTGGCCGGCATGACTGGCTGCGTGCGGCTGCCGCTCGAACCGATCGTCCCTTACGTGCGCCAGCCCGAGGACGTGATTCCGGGCCGGCCCCAGTTCTATGCCACGGCGATGACGCTGGGCGGATATGCCAGTCCGCTGCTGGTCGAGAGCCACCTCGGACGTCCGACAAAGATCGAAGGCAACGACAAGCATCCTGCGTCGCTGGGCGGGACCGACATTTTCGCGCAGGCTCACATTCTTGGCCTGTACGATCCTGACCGCTCGCAGAGCGTAGTGTCGATGGGCGATCAGCAATCGTGGCAGGCGTTCCTGAATGCGATTCACGGACCGCTTACCGCCCAGAAGGCGTTGCAGGGCGCGGGCATTCGCATTCTTACGCCGACTATTTCTTCGCCCACGCTGGCCGATCAACTGCGTAACTTCCTGAAGATTTATCCGCAGGCTAAGTGGCATGTGTACGAGCCGGTCAATCGCGACAACGTGCTCGAAGGCGCGAAGCTGGCCTTCGGACAGCCGGTCGAGACGCGCTACGATTTTGAGAAGGCCGACGTAATCGTCTCGCTCGACGCTGACTTCCTGTACGCGGGTTTTCCGGGAAATGTCCGCTACATCCGCGACTTTGCCAAGCGCCGCAATCCTGATGGCAAGATGAACCGGCTGTACGTGATCGAGAGCACGCCGACGACGACGGGAGCGAAGGCGGATCACCGGCTGCCAGTCAGAGCACGCGAGATCGAACTATGCGCTGCGGTTCTACTCCGTCCGGCTGCTGTAGCACTGAGAGAAGCAGGGGAGGCTGTTGGCGGAGGGACAGAGAAGTTCTTCGATTTCCTCTCTCGCGATTTGGATAGCAGCAGCGGATCGAGTGTGGTTTTGGTGGGTGACCACCAACCTCCCGCTGTCCATGCATTCGCTCACGCGATCAATGCGAGGCTCGGCAATGTCGGCAAGACCGTTTTTTATTCCGATCCAGTGGACGCGAACCCGGCCAATCAAACCGAATCGCTAAAAGATCTTGTCGCGGACATGCGCGGTGGCAAAGTTGATCTGTTGATCGTCCTTGGCGGCAATCCGGCCTACGATGCTCCCGCCGATTTGAATTTCGCTGACGCCCTGAAGAACGGCATGATTCCTCTGCGTGTGCATCATGGCCTCTATCAGAATGAAACCGCAGAGCTGTGTCAGTGGCATGTCAACGCGACGCATGAACTCGAAGCTTGGGGCGATGCTCGTGCTTATGACGGTACGGTCAGCATCATTCAGCCGCTGATCGCTCCCCTCTACGGCGGCAAGAGCGCACTGGAATTTGTAGCTTTGCTTTCGGGGCAAGCCGACTCCACCGGATACGATTTGACGCGCGCGTACTGGCAGAAGCAGCGCACCGGCGGCGATTTCGAGCAATTCTGGCGCAAGTCGCTTCACGATGGCTGGGTCGTAAACACCGGGTTTGCGGCGAAGGAGTTGAAGCCAGCAAGCGCGCCAGTTGGGTCAGTCCCGCTTCCGCTCAACGCTATCGAGCTTAACATCCGCCGGGATCCCACCATCTACGATGGCCAATTCTCCAACAACGGCTGGCTGCAGGAATTACCTAAGCCGATGACCAAGCTCACCTGGGACAACGCCGTGCTCATCGGCCCTAAGATGGCGGAGCGGTTGCAGATCAAAGTAGAAGACGTTGTCGAACTGGAATTGAATGGAAAGAAAGTCACGGGCCCAGTCTGGATTCAAGCCGGGCATCCCGACAACTCGGTCACAGTAACGTTAGGCTACGGCCGCCGCCGCGCCGGCCGCGTCGGGACCGCGCAGGGCTTCGATGCCTATGCGCTCCGCACTACGGCCGCGCCGTGGATCGCCACTGGCCTGCAAATCCGCAAGACGGGAGACACTTACAAGCTCGCCTCCACGCAGGGTTATCAAACCATGGACACGCCTGATGGCGGCCATCGTCCGCTGGTGCGCGAAACTACGCTTGAGGATTACCTCAAGCGTCCGAACTTCGCGGCAGAAGAAGGTGAAGAGCCCGCGCCCGGGCTTACGCTCTACAAGCCTTATCCCTACAAAGAAGAAGACTACGCGTGGGGCATGGCGATCGATCTGAACTCGTGCGTGGGCTGTAACAACTGCATGCTGGCCTGCCAGTCGGAGAACAACATTGCCGTGGTCGGCAAGGAGCAGTGCGTGATTGGCCGCCACATGCACTGGATTCGCGTCGATGCTTACTACCAGGGCGACCGCGACAATCCCAAAGCATACTTCCAGCCGGTGCCGTGCCAGCAATGCGAGAACGCGCCTTGCGAAGTGGTTTGCCCCGTCGGCGCGACCAATCACACGCCGGAAGGCCTGAACGATATGGTCTACAACCGCTGCGTGGGCACGAGGTATTGCTCGAACAACTGTCCTTATAAGGTGCGGCGGTTTAATTTTCTGCTGTTCTCTGATTGGGAGACGCCGCAGTACAAGATGATGCGCAATCCCAACGTCAGCGTGCGCAGCCGCGGTGTGATGGAGAAGTGCACCTACTGCGTGCAGCGCATCAACGAGCGGCGCATCGACGCCGAACGCGAAGACCGCAAGATTAACGATACCGAGTTACAGACTGCTTGCCAGCAATCGTGCCCGGCGGGCGCGATCATTTTCGGCAACATTAATGACCCGAACAGCAAAGTTTCTAAATTGAAGGCGCAGTCGCGGAATTACAGCCTGCTGGGCGAATTGAATACTCGGCCGCGGACTACTTATTTGGCGGAAGTCAGCAATCCGAATCCGGAGTTGAAGGGTTGACAACCTTTAACACAGCGGACACAGAGGGTCACAGGGTAGGGCGATAGATCCTGACGGAATTCATGGACGAGCCATACAAAGCGACGGTCGACACGCAAGCTCCGGTGATGGAGCCGGGCTATACCTTCGGCACGGTCACGGAAAAGATCAGTGCGATTGTGTTGACGCGGCCTGCCTCGAATGGCTGGTTCGTCGGTTTCGGCATCGCGTTTCTGCTGACGATGATGATGCTGTACGCCATCGGCTACCTGTTCCTGAAAGGTGTCGGCATCTGGGGCGTAACCATCCCCATCGGCTGGGGCTTTGCCATCGTCAACTTTGTATGGTGGATCGGCATTGGCCACGCCGGCACGCTGATCTCGGCGATTCTGCTGTTGTTGCGGCAGTCGTGGCGTAATTCGATTAACCGTTTCGCCGAAGCCATGACTCTGTTCGCTGTGGCTTGCGCCGGAATTTTCCCGGCTATCCACGTCGGGCGGCCGTGGCTTGCTTATTGGCTGTTTCCATATCCCAGCACGATGGGCGTGTGGCCGCAATTCCGCAGCCCGCTCATATGGGACGTTTTCGCCGTCTCTACCTACGCCACGATCTCGGCGCTGTTCTGGTTCATCGGCCTGATTCCCGACATGGCGACGCTGCGCGATCGCGCTACGCATCCAGTGGCCCGAATCGTCTACGGCATGCTCTCGCTCGGCTGGCGTGGATCGGCGCGGCATTGGCATCGCTATGAGACTGCCTACTTGCTGCTCGCCGGATTAGCCACGCCGCTCGTGCTCTCGGTCCACACCGTCGTCAGTTTCGACTTTGCGGTTGGTATTGTCCCCGGCTGGCACACGACCATCTTTCCGCCTTACTTCGTTGCCGGCGCCATCTACTCCGGATTCGCCATGGTGTTGATGCTGGCGATTCCGATCCGCAAAATCTACAACCTGGAAGATTTCATCACCGAACTCCATTTGCAGAACGCGGCCAAGGTCATGCTCGCGACGGGATTGATCGTCGCCTACGGCTATGGCATTGAGGCTTTCATGGGCTGGTACAGTGGCGACCGCTACGACGCGTTCACCATCTGGAATCGCCTGCATGGGCCTTATGCCGTGCCTTACTGGTCTCTGTTGATTTGCAACATTTTCATTCCGCAGTTGCTCTGGATCAAGAAAATGCGGACCAGCCCGGTAGCTCTGTTTTTGCTTTCCGGCGTGATCCTGGTGGGCATGTGGCTGGAGCGCTTCATCATCGTCGTCGTCAGCCTGCACCGCGACTTCCTGACGTCGTCGTGGGGCATGTACTATCCCACGCGCTGGGACTGGATGACGTACATCGGAACCATCGGCATGTTCCTGGCGGCCATGTTCCTGTTCCTGCGCCTGTTACCGGCAATCTCGATCTTTGAAATGCGCACTCTGCTGCCCGAAGCGGAGGTGAAGGAATGAAGCGCGATCCGGTCTACGGCATCATGGCGGAGTTCGATTCGGCTCAGGCGCTGGTCGACGCCGCCAGGCTTACGCACCAAGCGGGCTATCAGAGAATCGACGCCTATAGCCCGTTCCCCATCGAAGGACTCGCCGAGGAAATTGGTTTTCACCGCGACGAAGTTCCGCTGGTCGTATTGATCGGCGGCATCGTCGGCGGCCTCACCGGCTACCTCATGCAGTACTGGATGTCCGCGGTCGACTACCCGCTGAACATTGGCGGCAAGCCGTATCATTCATGGCCTTCGTTTATTGTCATCACGTTTGAGATGACGATTCTTTTCGCCGGAATTTCGGCTGTGTTTGGCATGCTCGCGCTGAACGGCCTGCCCATGCCTTATCATCCGGTGTTTAACGTGCCGCGTTTCTCGTCGGCTTCGAAAGATCGGTTTTTTCTGATCGTGTTTTCTTCCGATCCCAAATACGATCTGGCCGGCACGCGTGGCTTCCTGCAAGACCTCAAGCCGCGTTCCATTTCGGAGGTGCCCAGCTAAGATGGTGCGTCTCCGCCAAATGTCGATCGTCACATCCAACGCCGGCTGCCGCATTCTTGTGTGTTCTGTGCGCAAGAGTGGGATTCCACGAGTGTCTCACGCTTGGGATTTTCCTAAGCTCGGGTTCCTGTTGTTCGTGATTGCATTGATCGGAGCCTGCCGCATCGATATGCACGTGCAGCCGCGACAAAATCCGCTTTCCCGCAGCGACTTCTTTGCCGACCAGCGCTCCGAGCGGCCGCCGGTCGAAGGCACAGTCGCCCGAGGCGAACTGCACGAAGATGCTTACTTTTACACTGGAAAGCTCGGCAACAATCCCGGCGATTACATGCCGTTTCCCGTCACCAACGAGGTTCTCAACCGCGGGCGCGAGCGCTACAACATTTATTGCGCTCCCTGTCACTCCGAGGTCGGAGACGGCAACGGCTTCATCCCGTCGCGCGGATTCGCGCGCAACCCGCCCTCCTATCACATCCCGCGGCTGCAGAAAGCTCCGCTCGGTTACTTCTACGACGTGATCACCAACGGTTTCGGCATCATGCCCGATTATGCCTCGCAAGTTCCGCCACGAGATCGTTGGAACATCGTGGCTTACATTCGTGCGCTCCAGTTGAGTCAAGACGCGACCATGGCCGACGTGCCCAAGGGGCAGACCGTGCCCTCCGAGACGCCGAGGTTCCGCGGCCAGCCCGGATCGGGCGCGACGCTGCCCATGATTGAAACTGACACCGCTTCGCAAGCGGAGGAAAAGAAATGAGCGCCGCGACCACCCTCCATCTCGATCTGACGGCGCCCGCCGTGGTAAAGAAAATATCTCAGCGCTCGCTCGTGATCGGCGTTGTCTTCGCCGCGATCGCCGTCGTGTTGGCGCTCAGGCAACCCGATGAGTTCTATCGCGCCTATCTGCTCGGCTTCATGTGCTGGTTGGGTGTCGCCCTCGGCTCCATGGCAATCCTCATGATCCGGCACCTCACCGGCGGCGGCTGGGGTACGGTGATTCGCCGCATCCTTGGCGCGGCCATGCGCACGCTGCCGCTGCTCTTCGTGCTCTTCATTCCGATCTTCTTTGGAATACACAGGCTCTACATCTGGGCGCAGCCTCTGAGCAACATTGAAGACAAGCACCTGCGCGAGCATCTGGAACAGATCACTCAGAGTTACCTGACGGTCAACGGCTTCATCGTCCGCGCCGTGTTCTACTTCGTCGTCTGGAATGTTCTGGCGTTCCTGCTGTCCTATTGGTCGAAGCAAACTGACCACGCCGGCGCGCCCGATCACAGCGGCCGTTTCAAGGCCGTCAGTGGTCCTGGCCTGATTCTCTACGGATTTACCATCTCCTTCGCCGCCATCGACTGGGTTATGTCACTCGATCCCAGCTGGATCTCGACCATCTTCGGTCTGATCATTCTTATTGGCGAGGTGCTCTCCGCTATGTGTTTCGCAGTTGTGGTCGAGCGCATCCTGTTCAACTACAAGCCCATGTCGGAGATGTTGAAGCCCGACTTCGTCCACGACCACGGCAAGTGGATGCTGGCTTTCCTGATGGTTTGGGCCTACTTCAACTTCTCGCAGTGGCTGATCATCTGGGCCGGCAACCTGCCTTCTGAAATCACTTTTTACCTCCGGCGCATCAATGGCGGTTGGGGATCGATTGGGCTGTTCCTCGCGGTATTCGGCTTCGCGGTGCCGTTTGCGATGCTTCTCTCGCGCCCGTTCAAGCGCAACATTCGACGTTTAGTGTGGCTCGCGATCTGGATTATGTTGATGCGCTACCTCGATCTGTTCTGGATCATCGAACCGAATTTTTCAAAGACCATCACCTTAACTCTGGCAGACGTGGTTGTGCCCATCGCTATTGGAGGAATCTGGCTTTGGTATTTTTTCCGTAACCTGGGTTCGTTGCCGCTTCTGCCGGCCTATGACACCGACGCCCATGAGGTCCTGCAGCCGGCTCATGCAACGCATGTGTAACTAGAAATGTGTAACTAGAAGTGTCTGACGAGATATGAGCGACGAGACCAAAAACGAGAACGCGGCGGGCCACGGTGGCTTCGAACACCAGGACCTGCAGGTCTCTGGCATTCTCTATTTCCTGCTGAGCTTGGTGGTCGGTGTTCTGCTCTGCATTCTCCTCCTCCGGGGAGTCTATGTGTTCCTTGATCATCGCGAAAAAGCGTTGCAGCCCGCGGTCAATCCTCTGGTCACCAACGTTCCGGCGGATACGCGCCACATCGCTCCCGGGTATCCGCAGAGCGCTTTTCCCAACCCCAAGCTGGAAGAAGACGAGCGCGGTCAACTGAATGGGATTCTCTTACAGGAAGAAAACACCCTGTACAGCTACGGCTGGGTCGATGAAAAAGCTGGCACCGTCCGCATCCCCATCGAGCGCGCCATGGAATTGATCGTGCAGCGCGGGCTTCCCGTGCGCCCGCAAGGCACAGCCGGCGAAGCTCCTACCGGAGCGGAACCAAACAAGAACGGAACCGCCACCAAGGGTAAGAAGAAGTGAGCTGTCACAAGAACAATTCGATCTCCGCCGCGCGAGTTTTGTTTGTGCTGACGCTTCTAGTGTCTCCCACGTGGGCCCAGATGAACAACGGCGTAATGTCTCCCCCGGCAAACACGCGGCCTCCGCGGCTCGAAAACGTCGGCATTGAGCAACACCTCGACACCCAGGTGCCTCCCGATCTTAGTTTCCACGACGAAACCGGCAAGCCCGTAAAGCTGGGAGATTATTTCGGCCGCAAGCCCCTGATCCTCAACCTGGTTTATTACAACTGCACTATGCTGTGCGGCGAGGCTCTGGCCGGTCTCGCCAGCGCCATGCGCCTGGTGAAGTTCGATGTAGGCAATGAATTTGACGTGGTCACCGTGAGCTTTGATCCGCGCGAGACCCCGGAGATGGCCGCCGCCAAGAAGAAGGATTACGTCGGCCGCTACGGCCGCGCCAACGCCGCTGCAGGCTGGCATTTCCTGACCGGCCAGCCGGATGCAATCAACGCGCTCACCAAAGCTGTCGGCTTCCAGTACCAATACGACGCTAAGACCAACCAGTATGCGCACGCCACGGCGATTATGGTGCTGACGCCGCAAGGCCGTATCTCGCGCTACTTCTACGGCGTGGATTTTCCGCCGAAAGATTTGCGCATGGGACTGGTGGAAGCTTCGCAAGGCAAGATCGGCAACGCCGTGGATGCCGTTTTGCTTTATTGCTATCACTACGATCCGGAAACCGGAAAGTATGGCGCCATGGTAGCCAACATCCTGCGCTTGGCGGCTGCCGCGACAATTCTTATCATGGGCATTTTCCTTTTTACCCTGTGGCGGCTGGATCTTTCCGTAGCCCGAAGAAGACCGGCGGCAACAAAGACTAAGTATGCTCAATAATTTTCCATTATGGCCGGTGCAGGCATCCACGATGGCGGGCCACGTGGATGCTCTCTACATCTTCCTGCTCATCGTCACCGGGATGATGACCCTGCTCATCTTCATCTGCCTGGTCTACTTCGCCGCCCGCTTTCGCTCCCGCCCGGGCGTTCGCGCCGAGCAAATCGAAGGTTCCACTCCGCTCGAAATCACCTGGAGCGCGATTCCATTCCTCGTCTTCATGGTGATATTTGCCTGGGGAGCGGTGGTGTATTTCAAAGAACGCACTCCACCGGACGACTCCACCGAAGTTTATGTCGTGGCGAAACAATGGATGTGGAAACTCGAACACGCCGAAGGCCAGCGCGAGATCAACGAACTGCACGTACCTGTCGGCCGCGACGTGAAACTGATCATGACTTCGCAAGACGTGATCCACAGCTTCTACATACCGGCCTTCCGCATCAAGCAGGACGTTCTACCTGGCCGCTACACCGTCGAATGGTTCCGCGCCACCAAGCCCGGCACTTATCACCTGTTCTGCGCGGAGTACTGTGGTACCCAGCATTCAGGAATGGTCGGCGACATCGTGGTCATGGCGCCGGCACAGTACGAAGCCTGGATGAACGGCGGTTCGACCGGCCCACTCTCAGCCACGGGCGAGAAAATTTTCGCCGAGCTCGGCTGCTCCACTTGCCATCGCACCGACACCCAAGGCCGCGGCCCTAACTTGCAGGGAGTTTTTGGCAAACCGGTTCAACTGGAAGATGGCCGCACCATCACCGCCGACGAGAATTACGTTCGCGAATGCATCCTCGACCCTGGCGCGAAGCGGGTCAAGGGATTCCAGCCCATCATGCCTACGTTTCAAGGGCTTGTTAGCGAGGAACAAGTAAATGCCCTGGTCGCCTACATCAAGTCGATCGCGGCAGCTAAAGGTGAGTCTGCTAAGACCAGCGCCAGCACATCCACCCCCAAAGCCGAGCTGAATGGAAGTCAGGTGCAATAAGATGCCATCCCCAATGCCTCAACCTGAGCGTGAGAATTACCTGAACAAACACTACGGAGTGTGGTCCTGGCTGCTCACCACAGACCACAAACGCATTGCGCTTCTCTATCTCATCTCGATCACGTTCTTCTTCTTTATCGGAGGCTTCTTCGCGCTGCTCATCCGCCTCGAGCTGCTCACTCCCGCGGGCGACCTCGTGCAGGCCGATACCTACAACAAACTTTTCACCATGCACGGCATGGTCATGGTTTTCTTCTTCCTGATTCCTTCCATTCCTGCCGTGCTCGGCAATTTTCTCGTGCCCATGATGGTCGGCGCCAAGGACCTCGCGTTCCCCCGTATCAACCTGCTGAGTTGGTATCTCTACATCATCGGCGGCGCAATGATGCTGCACTGCATGTTGACCGGCGGCGTCGATACCGGTTGGACATTCTATGCTCCCTTCGCCACCAATTTCACCAACACGAAGATCGTTGAAGCCGCATTGGCAATCTTCGTCGCAGGATTTTCCTCCATACTCACCGGCCTGAACTTCGTCGTCACCATCCACCGCATGCGCGCGCCCGGCATGACGTGGTCGCGCCTGCCTCTGTTTATCTGGGCGCACTACGCCACCAGCATTATTCAGCTTCTGGGCACGCCAGTCATCGCCGTCACCATCGTGCTGGTCGCCTGTGAACGCGCGCTGCACCTGGGCATCTTCGATCCCAAACTCGGAGGCGATCCCCTCCTCTTCCAGCATCTCTTCTGGTTCTATTCCCATCCCGCCGTCTACATCATGATTCTGCCGGCGATGGGCGTCGTCACAGAAATCATCGCCTGCTTCTCGCGCAAGCGCATCTTCGGCTATAGCTTCGTCGCATTCTCCTCCATCGCGATCGCGGTGTTCGGCTTTCTCGTGTGGGCTCACCACATGTTCGTGGCCGGAATGTCGGTCTACGCCGCGCTGGTGTTTTCCCTGCTGAGTTATGCGGTCGCTGTCCCTTCCGCCATCAAAGTTTTCAACTGGACGGCCACACTCTACAAGGGTTCCATCCACTACGATGCGCCCATGCTCTACGCCTTCGGCTTCCTTGGACTCTTCACCATCGGCGGCCTCACCGGACTATTCCTCGCCGCTCTCGGCATCGATGTCCACGTCACCGACACCTACTTCGTCGTAGCCCACTTCCACTACATCATGGTCGGTGGCGCGGTGATGGGCTATCTGGGCGGAATGCATTTCTGGTGGCCCAAGATTTCCGGCAAGCTCTATCCCGAAGGCTGGGCGCGGCTGGCCGCACTCATCGTTTTCGTCGGCTTCAACCTGACTTTCTTCCCGCAATTCCTGCTCGGCTACATGGGCATGCCCCGCCGCTATTACGACTACAGCCACATGCCCGAATTCCAGATCCTGAACGTGTTGTCGACCGCTGGCGCAACGGTCCTCGGCGTGGGATATCTGCTGCCTATGATTTATTTCCTCTGGTCGATGCGCTACGGCAGGCCGGCACCAGACAATCCGTGGAACGCCGCCGGCCTCGAGTGGAAAACGCCTTCGCCACCGCCGACTTTCAACTTCGAGGAAGAACCCGTCGTAACCTGGGAAGCCTACAACTACGACGAACTCGACGCACCGCACGACGACGCGCCACACAAGGAGGAGGTCCCAGTTGCCCGATAGCTCCGCAACCGGCCTTCACACTGAAGAGCACAACCCGGCGCTCCTGCACCACTTCGCCGAGCCGCAGCAGCAGCGCGACGCCGCGAGCCTGGGAATGTGGGTCTTCCTCGCCACTGAAGTCATGTTCTTCGGCGGCTTGTTCTGTGCCTACTTGATCTACCGTCGCTTGTACTTTGGAGATTTCGCCGCCGCCAGCAAGACGATCAATATGGGCCTAGGCGCCACCAATACCGCGGTACTGATTTGCAGCAGTTTGACCGTAGTCCTCGCCGTCTGGTCCGCGCAGACCGCCCGCCGCACGCTGCTGATTGTCAGTCTCATCATCACCATGCTGCTCGGTCTCGCGTTCCTCGGCATCAAAGGCATCGAATACGCAGAAAAATTTGAGGAGCATCACGTCCCCGGTGCATCCTTCAATTTTAATAATGTGCCCATTCCCGGACATCCGGGCCAGTACGCTGATCCACACCACGCGCAGTTATTTTTCTCTCTCTACTTCGTTATGACGGGCCTGCACGCGCTGCACATGATCATCGGTCTGGGTATTTTTCTCTGGCTCTTGACCATGGCCTGGAAGGGACGATTCACCCCCGAGTGGCACACTCCAGTCGAGATCGGCGGCCTGTACTGGCACTTCGTCGACATCATCTGGATTTACTTGTTCCCGTTGCTTTACCTGATCGACCGGCACCCGTGAGGCTTGCATGCCTGAACACTCATCAACAAAATCGCCCCTGAAAGGTTACTTCGCGGTTTGGATCGCGCTGCTGGCCGGCACCGGCCTGACCGTTTACGCCGCAACCCTGGACCTCGCGCCCTATAACGCCGCAGTCGCTCTCGCCATTGCGACCATCAAAGCCACTCTGGTGGCTCTCTTCTTCATGCACGTCTGGCGCGCCAGCGAAAAGTTAACCAAGCTGGTCGTGATCGCAGCATTGTTCTTTCTGCTCCTTCTGCTAGGACTCACCATGACCGACTACGCCACCCGGCTGTGGAGCTAGCGCAGGAAAGCGGGTGGAGCAGGCCTTTGGTGGACCAGGCCTTCAGGCCTGCGTTGAATGAGGTTGCTGGGATCGGGCTTTAGCCCCTGAGGGACTTAGCGTGCTAATCGTTATCCTCAGCCTCCGATCTAATCTGCGGTATACTCGCGCCAACCGCCTGCACACCAATCGGCACGAGGTGACCTTATGGCGTTCTGCAATTCCTGTGGCGCAAGCATCGCTCCCGGAACCAGTTTCTGTAACAAGTGCGGCGCCGCGATTGTCGGTTCAGCGCCGCCCGTCGCGTCGTCTCCCGCGGTGTTCTCTTCAAGTTCGGTGCCGCCGTCACCTTCCACCGCTCCACCCGTCCCTCCCGGTTCGGGCGGCGGCGCTCTTAAAGCCGTTTTGATCATCGTTGGCGTGGTCGTACTCGTGGGAGCCCTTGGCGTCACAGCGCTCGCGTTTCTTGCCGTGAGGATGGCTCATCGGACCCGCGTTCACCAGGAGGGCGACAGTGTGAAAGTGGAAACACCGTTCGGCACTGTCCAAACCACGAAAGATCCCCAAGAGGCGGCCCGCAATCTGGGAGTGGACCTCTATCCCGGAGCGCAAGTCTCGCAGGCAGGCGCTGCTTCCGCGACCATTGGAGGAATTCATACTGTGGCGCTCAACTTAGAGACCTCCGATTCCGTCGACCAGGTTTGTAGTTTTTACAAACCCAGGTTCGCCAATGCGATGGTTACCAGCACCGACCCGAATCAGTGCACGATTGTCTCCAACGATCACAAGAATATGATCAGCATTAACGCCAGGGCAGAAAGCGGCAGGACCCGGATTGTGATCACGAACGTGAGTAAGTCTGGCGCGGGAAGCTCGTCCTCGAACTAGAAAACAATCGGTCCCATGCCAGACCCGTTAGCCGAACTCGCCCAAGCTGCCAAATCTCAGGTCGCCAAAACCCAGGTCGCCGAAACAAAGTCCGCACAGGCTAACGCCCAGGCTCTGGCAGAAGCTCTGCGCGCGGAGATCGGGGGTGAAGTCCGATTCGACCGCGGTACCCGCGCTCTCTATGCCACCGATGGTTCTAACTACCGCCAGGTTCCGATTGGGGTCGTACTCCCGCGCGACACCGACGATGTTCGGGCCACGGTCGCCCTCTGCCGCCAGTTCGGCGCGCCGCTGCTCTGCCGTGGCGGCGGCACGTCTCTCGCCGGACAATGCTGCAACGTCGCCGTCATCCTCGATTTTTCCAAATACATGTCGAGGATCCTCGAAATCGATCCCACACACCGCATTGCTCGCGTACAGCCCGGAGTCGTGCTCGACCATCTCCGCGCCGCCGCCGAAAAATACCACCTCACCTTCGCCCCCGATCCCGCCACCCACGATCGCTGCACCTTAGGCGGAATGATCGGCAATAACTCCTGCGGAGTGCATTCTGTAATGGCGGGCAAGACTGACGACAACATCGAAGCGCTCGAAATCCTCACCTACGACGGCGTCGAGATGAAAGTCGGCGCAACGCCGAGCACGGAACTCGACAGCATCCGCGAAGCCGGAGGCCGCCGCGGCGAAATCTACGCCAAACTACAAACCATCGCCTCCACCTACGGCGACCTAGTCCGCCAGCGCTTTCCTAAGATTCCGCGCCGCGTCTCCGGCTACAACCTGAACTTCCTTCTGCCCGAGAACGGATTCCACGTGGCCCGCGCACTCGTCGGTTCCGAAGGCACCTGCGTCACGGTTCTCGAAGCGACCTGCCGCCTGGTCGAGAGCCCTCCCGAGCGCGTGCTGCTGGTCGTTGCCTATCCCGACATTTATCAGTGCGCCGATCATGTCCCCGAAATCATGGCCCACAAGCCCATTGGCCTCGAAGGGTTTGACGATCTTCTGGTTGGCTACACGCGAATGAAAGGCATCAACTCCGAAGGCCTCGCCCTATTGCCCGAAGGCGGTGGATGGCTGATGGTTGAGTTCGGCGCAGAAACCGAGCGCGAAGCGGAATCGCAGGCCCGCGCTCTAATGCAGACGCTCGCCCGCAGTTCCCATCCGCCGAACATGCGTCTCCATACAGGCAAGCAACAAGTCAAACGCGTATGGGAAGTCCGCGAATCGGCTCTCGGCGTGACTTCGCACGTGGCCGGCGAAGCCATGAGTTGGGAAGGTTGGGAAGACGCTGCGGTCGCCCCCGAAAAACTTGGCGCCTACCTCCGCGATCTGCGCAAGATGTTCGCCGCCTATGGCTACAAAGGCTCACTCTACGGCCACTTCGGCCACGGCTGCGTCCACACCCGCATCAATTTCGACCTCCAGTCGAAGGATGGCATCGCCAGGTTCCGCAAGTTCATGGAAGAGGCTGCCGATCTAGTGGTCGGCTACGGCGGCTCCATCTCCGGCGAACACGGCGACGGTCAGGCCCGCGGCGAGTTGCTTCCGAAAATGTTCGGCCCCGAACTCGTGCAGGCTTTTCGCGAATTCAAGTCGGTCTGGGATCCCGAGTGGAAGATGAATCCCGGCAAACTAATCGATCCTTATAGGCTCGACGAAAACCTGCGCCTCGGCGCTGCCTATTCTCCCTGGGAACCCAAGACTAACTTCAAATTCCCCGCCGATCACGGCAGCCTTGCCCAAGCCACTCTGCGCTGCGTAGGCGTGGGCAAGTGCCGCCACGATGACGGCGGCGTGATGTGTCCCAGCTACCGCGCCACCCGCGAAGAAGAACACTCCACTCGCGG
>DATHMO010000122.1:0-34052 GCA_035486995.1 Bryobacteraceae bacterium | reverse complement strand
TCGCCGCGCTCCACCGCCTGCTGATAAGCGTACGCCGCGTTCTGAATCTCGCCTTGAATGAATCCGCGCTCGATGGCCGCCAGCGTACCGCCCATGGCATCGATGCGCCCGATGTACTCCTCGGCGCCGCGCTCGATCTCGTCGGTCAATTTCTCGATGTGATGGCTGCCTCCAAAAGGATCGGCCGTATTCGTCACTCCGGTTTCGTGCGCGATGATTTGCTGTGTCCGCAGAGCCAGCCGCGCCGCTTCTTCCGTCGGCAGGCCCAGAGCTTCGTCCTTGGCATTGGTGTGCAGCGATTGCGCGCCGCCTAGCACCGCCGCCAGCGCCTGCATCGAAACCCGCACCACGTTGACGTCCGGCTGCTGTGCCGTGAGCGACGACCCTGCCGTCTGCACGTGGAAGCGCAGCATCATCGAGCGCGGGTTCTTCGCGCCAAAGCGCTCGCGCATGATCTTCGCGTACAGCCTCCGCGCCGCCCGGAACTTGGCGATCTCTTCCAGAAAATTGCTGTGCGAGTTGAAGAAGAACGACAGCCGGGGCGCGAACGCGTCCACGTCCAAGCCGGCTTCGATGGCCGCGCTAATGTAGGCGATGGCATTGGCCAGTGTGAAGGCCACTTCCTGGATCGCGGTCGACCCCGCTTCGCGAATGTGATAACCGCTGATGGAAATGGTGTTCCACTCGGGCAACTCGGGGGCGGCCCAGGCGAACAGGTCCGTGATGATGCGCATCGCGGGGCGCGGCGGATAGATATAGGTCCCGCGCGCGATGTACTCTTTCAGAATGTCGTTTTGGATGGTACCCGAAATCTTCCGCAGATCCGCACCCTGGCTGCGCGCCACCAAAACATAAAAGCTCAGCAGAATCGCGGCCGTGGAATTGATGGTCATCGACGTGGTGATGTCAGCCAGGCGAATGCCGTCAAAAAGCCGCTGCATATCGGCGAGCGAGCATATGGCGACGCCCACGCGTCCCACTTCGCCGGCCGCGAGCGGATGGTCGGAATCCATTCCCATCTGCGTGGGAAGGTCGAATGCAACCGAGAGCCCGGTGATGCCCTGCGAGAGCAGATAGCGGTAGCGGTGGTTGCTCTCCTCGGCGGTTCCAAAGCCGGCGTACTGACGCATGGTCCAGAGGCGGCTGCGGTACATATCCTCATAGATCCCTCGGGTGAAGGGGTACTGGCCGGGCAGCTCCGCAGGACTGCTCATGACTTCGAAATTTTGCGGGCCCGCAAAAAGGAGTGCACGCCAAATCCGAGCATGACCAGTGCAAACGGAATCTCAAGCGCCAGCCGGGGGGTTGCGTCGCTCCGCCAGTCCTTTATGATGTAGTTGATCGGCAGCAAGGCCAAGACGATGAAAAAGAAGCCGATCACCTGGTTCCACAGGATGTGTATCGGGCGAGCGACTCCCGGGATCACATGACCGAGAAACTTCTTTGCCGTTGAAAACATGGGCTAGTACCAGTGTAGCGAAGGCGGTTCCGGGTTTGTCTCCCCTGCGAGAGGGTCCAGGAATTGCTACTGAGAATCGAGGTTTGAACCGATAAATGTCTTGGGGAGCGGAAGACGGAGAACGGCCCACTTACCTTTTGCTGAAACTGTGGTTGCCTCGGCAACATCAAGAAGGTAGAGTGATATCCTAAGAGGGAAGCCCGCTGCAAGGAGAAAGGGGCAATGCGTGGAAGAGAAACTAAAAGAGCTGATGCAAGAGCTTGGCAATGCGATCAACGAATCGCTGTCCGACTCCGACCGCATTGCGGCCGCCATCGGAGAAATTAAACGCGCGGGGTACGATGTCTTCCTGGTGTTGGAAGCCACTATTGGTTTTAACAAGCGCGAAGAAAACGGGGAGTACGAATCGGAGGACGGCGAATCCGAAGCTGTAGAAACAGAAGCTCCGCCCAAGCGCAAGTTTGAATCCACCGGTAAGATCAAGCTGACATCGCAAGATCAAAAGTTCCTGAAGGCCCTGAAGATCGCGATCGACGAAGAGAAGAGTTAGAGCAACTCCTGGTACGCACTCCAGGTTGCGTTCGCTGATTTTTCCCAAGTAAAGTTTTGTGCCCGCGTAAGCCCTGCCTGAATTAGCCGTTCCCTTAAGTCCGAGTCGTCAGCCAGCCGCCGTAATCCTTCGGCGATGGACCCGGTATCGCGCGGATCAACTAAAATTGCGGCATCTCCCGCCACTTCGGGCATTGCCGAGACATTAGACGTCAACACCGGAACGCCGCGTGCCATGGCGTCGAGCACGGGCATGCCAAACCCCTCGTCCAAAGATGGGAAAGCGAAGATCGCCGCGCGCTGATAGAGCCCTTCGAGTTCGGAATCCGGGACGTAGCCGAGCACCTGGATGTCCTGCTTGCGCGGGCTGCGGGCGATGCGTTGGATCGCATCTTCGGAATCGAATCCGGAGGAGCCTGCGAGAACCAGCTTCCAACCGGAATCGAGTTGTTCGAAAGCCTCTACCAATCGGACTGTATTCTTGCGGCGCTGGATCGCACCGACGGACAGGATCATCTGCTCCCGCGCCTGCGGCCGCGCGGTGAGCGCCACGGGTCGAACTCCATGCTGGACGACGCGAATGCGCGCGGGATCCACACCGAGAAGCTGCTCGACTTGGCTGGCGGTGAATGCGGATACAGCGATGATCAAGTCTGAGCGCTCGGCGGCGTCGCGAGCCTGCGCGGTGAAGCGCTCGCGAAATTCGGGTGTGGAGTAGTCGCCTGAGATCACGAACAGATCGTGAAAAGTCGAGACCGCGCGGCGATGCTTGGCGACGCCCAGCCGTTGGTTCAAGCCATGGAACAGATCGGCCGACGGCGCGCCGCGATCCGGCAACAGCCGCCGGCTGGCATTGCAGGGAAGGGATTCGGCGAAAGAACGTAGAAAGCGGTGCGGCCGGTAGCAAAACAGAAAGCTTACTTCCGGATGGGCCCGCGTCAAGCCATCCAGGATCGCGCGCGAGTACACGCCGACGCCGGATAGATCGCGGCCCAGGCTATACGTCGCGTCGAGCGCTATTTTCAATCAGCCAGGATAGCGGTTTTAACGTGCGCGTGTTCGTCGGCCAGCATTTCTTCCAGGCTGTCGCGTGAATCGAGCGGCCTGACCGAGAACCGAGTGCCGCCGGCAACCATTTGTGCCAGCGCGCGATTGAGCATCGCTTCTACCGTGGTGTGGGTGAGCCCGGCCGTGATCACCGCGAATCGCGACCGGTCCCAGCGGCCAATCACGGATGGCGCCTCGAAGACGCTGCGCAGCACTTCGGCGGCCTGGATCAGGAGCGGCTCGCGGGATTCGCGATCGGAGGGAACTTCCACCGATGCCAGCAGCAATTTCACATGGCCGCGCAGCGAGAGCTGGGTGTAATGCCGAGCCACATTGAGGAACGCATCGCGCGAGAGCACTTCCGTCAGTTCGTCGACCAACGCGGATGCCTGTAATGTAAGCGCCCGCCGCTGCCGTTCGATGGCGTAACGAATGGACCGGGCAAACGGCGCGCACTCCAGTTCCGGCTTCACCAGCACGTCCTGTGCACCCTCGCGCAGCAATCGATTGGCGAGGTTTTCATCGGGCTCATCGGCTAGAACCACGATCGGCACGTCGGGCGCGCTGGCCCGAACTTCGAGAAATGTATCCAGCAGAGAAGGACTATCCGGCAGGCTGAGGTTCAGCAGGACAATATCGAACCTCTCTTGACTCAAACAGCTGGTCGCCTCACACAGCTGCTCGACGGGCACGATGGTGGAAGTTCGCCAATTGCACCACTGCCTGTTTTCCTCGATCTCGATGAGGGCTTCCGATACCAACTCTTCGTCTTGAAGGTCGTCTTCGACGAGCAGTAATTTAAGAACCTTCGGCTCCGCCACACCGGATAGTGCAGGCGGCGCCAGTTTTGTCGCTGCCGTTGTTAGACGGAGGCGGTTCTTAGACGGCGAGTTGATACTCCTTGAGCTTGCGATACAAGGTAGTGCGGCCGATGCCGAGCAAATTGGCAGCGATGGCGCGATCCCCTTTGGTGTATTCGAGCGCCTCCAGGATCGCTCGCCGTTCGATCTGTGTCAGCGGAACGATGGGCGTATAGTTGGAATCCTGCGGTCCGCGGCGTTCGTGCGAATCGGCTTCGCCGGGCGGCTTGGATGGAATTTGATAGCCCACTGCCACCGAAAGCGCCTGGGCTCTTTTGGCGACCAGGTGATTCTGCAGCATCGAAGGCAGCTCGGCGGCGTGAAGCAACGGCCCCGTATTAATGGCGACCATGTGCTGAATGCAGTTCTCAAGCTCGCGAACGTTGCCCGGCCAATCGTAGGACAGCATGGCCTCGAGCGTCTCCTGCGTGAGGGAGTGACCTTTGCCGTGCCGGCCGAGGAAGTGCGCGATCAAAGACGGGATGTCTTCTTTGCGGTCGCGGAGAGGGGCCAAGCGCAGATTGACTACGTTGAGCCGGTAGAACAGATCCTGACGAAACGTTCCCTTCTCCACTTCTTTCGCCAGGTCGCGATTGGTGGCGGCGATGACGCGGAAATCGGAGCGTTTTTGCGTAAGCGACCCAACAGGCCGGAATTCCTTTTCTTGCAAAACGCGCAGCAGCTTGGCTTGCAGATCGAGAGGCAGCTCGCCGATCTCGTCGAAGAAGGCGGTGCCTCCATTGGCGATTTCAATCAGGCCCGTCTTGGAAGCCGCCGCGCCGGTGAAAGCGCCCTTGACGTGGCCAAACAGCTCGCTCTCCACCAGCGGCCCGACCAGGGAGGAACAATCGATGGTGACGAAGGGACCCGCGGCGTGAACATTATGTATGGACCGCGCCACCACTTCCTTGCCCGTGCCGGTTTCGCCGAGCAGCAGAACGGGCCAACGGCAACGCCCGAGCTTCTCCACCATCCGTAAGACATTCCGGATCCGTGGGGATTGGCCCACCAGCAACGGCTTAGGTTCTTCAGCTTGCGCTAGCATTCGACAGATATTCCATCAGATGTTGTTAGGAAGAAAGTGCCTTTGTCCTTCATAAACTCTACGGGGACTTTAGGATTTCGACAACACCCCACGGTATTAGATTGGGAGATCATTTGGGGTACCGGAGATACCTCATTGGGGGGTATGGCATTAGTACTGGCAGTCTAAGGGGCGGCGGTGCCATCAGGGGAAAAACTGACCGGCGACCTAAGGTTGGTGTTCGGCGGCACTCGCTGCGGGAGCGGCGTCGAGGCGCACCACAAATGCGCTTCCCTCCTGCTGGCGGATGCGCTGGGCAATGGCATCGGCCGCTTGTTCGGACGGTGCTCGTCCCACAAGAACTCGCCACATCGGAGGACTGCCGGGGCGGAGCACGAGCCGCGCGGATCCGTAGTCGCGTTCGAGCGCAACGCGCACACGCTCGGCGCGGTCTTGATCGAGGAACGCGCCCGCTTGGACTGCATACCAATTTTGAGCGGCGGTGATGGTGGGGACCGAGAGGATGTCGATGCGGACGCGCGCGACTCCGGGTCCGATCAGTCCGATGGCGCCGGCCGCGGCGTGCGAAAGATCGATGATTCGATTTTCGACGAAGGGTCCGCGGTCGGTGATGCGGACATCGACAGCCCGGTCGTTGGTGAGATTGACGACGCGTACCCAGGTGCCGAAGGGCAGCGTGCGATGCGCGGCAGTGAAGCCTTCCATGTCGTAGATCTCGCCGTTCGCCGCGGGGCGCCCGTGATAGGGATGCCCGTACCAGCTTGCGATTCCGGTTTCGCCGTCGTGGATTTCAGCGGGGACGTGCGGGGGCGGCGGTGTCTTGGCGGTGCGATGTTGCTTGTGCGCGCAGCCGGCGAGAGCGAGCCCGGCCCACGCCAGCGCGGAAATCGAAATCGCGCGGCGCAAGGTCATTTGGTCCGATCGTATCGCGTGCGCGGCGCGCGGGCAAGAACAAAATCGCGTGTTTACGGTGCGGCGAGGCCCAGAACAATTCGTGATGTAAATGGTTTTGGCCTGCGGCAGGGTCGCGGAGCCCGGGTGCGCGGGGTCCAATGTGCATTTTTTTCTTGACTTTCGTCTCAAAGAACCTTATATATGAATCACACTGCGATCTAAGATCGCAAATCTGATGTTAGGGAGAATCAATCGATGAAGAACGCAACTAAGAAGGCTGCGAAGAAGGCCGCTAAGAAAGCGCCCGCCAAGAAAAAGAAGTAAGAGCTTGGCGCCCCGAGAGGGCTCGCAGTAGTTTAGGGTTCATGCAAATCGGCCTCGAGAGATCGGGGCCTTTTTTATTGCCCGCGAGCATCTTCAACCCACCTTGTTCAACGCCGCGCGCAGTTCATCCATCGTCATCGCACCCGGATGATACAGCCGCACGATCCCGCGGCGATCGATCAACACCAGCGTTGGCGTAGTGCTCGCGCCATAATTGCGAAAGTTCGCTTCACTCACCGGCGCCGGCACGTTCAGCAGGTCTGCGTAATACTTATGCCGG
Source organism: Bryobacteraceae bacterium (assembly GCA_035486995.1). Classification (GTDB taxonomy): domain Bacteria; phylum Acidobacteriota; class Terriglobia; order Bryobacterales; family Bryobacteraceae; genus Palsa-89. The sequence goes on along the minus strand of DATHMO010000122.1, from coordinate 27,594 downwards.
ATCTGCTCGATGTACTTCAGCTCGTCGGCCGGCCCCGCTTCATCGCCATTCGCGACGTAACCGTAGCGCTGCGTGGGCGCGATCATCACCAGTCCTTTCGCTGCGTACTCGCTCGCGATGGCCGCCAGAATAGGCTCTTCCTTTTTGCAGTCGGGACACCAGTGCGCCCAGAAGAACAGCAGCACGGGCTTGCCGCGCAATGCCACGAGCGGCGTCGGCTTCGCGCCCAAGTATTCGGTCTCCTCGAGCGCAGGGGCGAGCCGGCCCTCAAGCGTCAGCAAGTTGATGTTCTTTTGAAGGCGCGTCCGGATCGATGTGTCCCGATACGCCGCCAGATCCTTGCGAAGCAGCGCCAGCGCGCCCATGCGGTCGCCATTTGCGGTCAGTACCTGCGCCTCCACTTCGATCGCCGCGCCCAAGGCCAGCGGCAGATGCGGCTCGGCGTCCAAGGGACGAGTGGCCAGCGATTGAACGGCGAGCTTCTCGGTCTCCCTCGCGTTGGCGTCGGCTTTGTCGAACTGGCGCGTGATCAGGTCCCCGCGCGCGAGCCACGAGAGCGCTTCGAGAAACTCCGGTGTCACTCCGCGCTGTGTGCGATAGCTTTGAACGATGGCCTCGGCCAGCGGAAAATTGCCCCGCGACATCGCCGTTTCGACATCGGTGACAACGCCCGCCATAGCCGTAGCGGCAAGCAGAGCCGCGGGAATCAGCGTCCTCAACATATCTACATCGAGGATAACAAGCGTCCGCCATCCACGACGATGGTCTGGCCCGTCAAGTAGGATGACTCGCCGCTCGCGAGCATCAACGCGATCTCGGCGATTTCGCCCGGCTGCCCCAGGTGCTTGATCGGCTGCCGCTCCATCAGCGGCTGGAAGCGCCCTTCGTCTTTCCAGTAGTACTCGCTCAGCACTGTCTCCACCAGCCCCGGCGCGATCGTATTCACCCGGACTCCGCGCGGCCCGAGCTCCAACGCATAGCTCTGCGTCAACATGATCAGCGCGGCCTTCGTCATGCTATATAGCAGGCTCTGGAATTGCGGGCGGATCCCGGCGATGGACGCGATGTTGATGATCGAACCAGACCCGCGCTCGCACATCCCAGGAGCCACCAGGCGCGTCAGCCGGTACGCGCTCTTGAGATTCACCTCCACCATCTTGTCGAATTGCGCGTCCGTCATTTCAAGCGCGGGACCCTGCGCAATGTTGGTGCCCGCGTTGTTCACCAGAATGTCGATGCGTCCGAACTCGCGGTTGGCGCGATCCACCAGTCGCTCCAAATCTTCGAGCCGCCCTACGTGACAGGCCATCGGCACGATGCGGCCTTCCAGTTCACGGGCCACTTCGTCAAGCGCCTCCTGCTTGCGCCCGCAGATGACCACGGCGGCACCCTCGCGCGCGAACACTTGGGCGATGGAACGTCCAATGCCTCGGCTGGCGCCGGTGACGATCGCAACCTTGTCCTGTAACCGGCTCACAGTTTCAGCTGTTTCAGATATTCGCGGAACGGCGTGCCCAGATCGTGCCGATGCAGCGCGAACTCGACTGTTGCCTTGAGAAATCCGAGCTTGTCGCCGGCATCGTAGCGCGTGCCTTCGAAACGATAGCCATAGATGGGCCGGTTCCGCAGCAGGTGCTTCAATGCATCGGTAAGCTGGATCTCGCCGCCGCTGCCGGGTTCGATGGCCTCGATCGATTGGAACACCTCAGGCGTCAGCACGTAACGGCCGATGATCGCCAGGTTCGACGGCGCTTCCGACGGTTTGGGCTTCTCCACCATGTTGCGGATGCGGAACAGCCGGTCCTTGCCCGAGTTGTGCGAGACCGGCTCGGCGTCCACGGCGCCATAAGCCGAGATCGCGTCGCCCGGCACTTCCATCAGCGCTACCACGGATGCGCCGTAGAATTCGTAGACGTCCAGAAGCTGGCGGATGCACGGATTCTCGGAATCGATCACGTCATCGGAGAGAACCACCGCGAACGGTTCGTTTCCCACCAATTCCTTGGCGCGCAGCACGGCGTGTCCCAGTCCCAGCGCTTCCTTCTGCCGGACGTAGGAGACGTCGATCATGTCGGACACATCCCGGACGATCTTCAGCAGCTCCTTCTTGTTCTTGGCCTCCAGCGTTTGCTCCAGCTCAAAGCTCACGTCGAAGTGATCCTCGATCGCGGTCTTCCCGCGTCCGGTGACGATGATGATGTTCTGTATGCCGGAGTGAATGCATTCTTCGACGCCGTACTGGATGAGAGGCTTATCCACCAGCGGAAGCATCTCCTTGGGTTGAGCCTTGGTGGCGGGAAGAAATCGCGTGCCCAGTCCTGCGGCGGGGAAGACTGCTTTGCGCACTTTAGGGATCATGTTTTCGAGTGGTCTCTTTTCCTGGTTGGGCTTTCTCGATTAAAGATCGTTGAAGAGGGCGGAAGGTGTCAGCTCAAATGGATATTCCGGCAGATTCAAGGTTGATACGTACTGGGGCCCGGTAGTGGAGTAGGTTGCAAGGCGCTTGGCCAGCGGATCGACGACCCAGATGTTCGGGACGCCCCAAATGCGATATTCCTCGAGCTTCTGCATTAGATCGTGATATCGGTCGTCGTTGGATAAGATCTCGATCACAAGTAGGGGAGGTGTCGACGGAACGCTCTCATGCGGAGGTTTCCCGGCAAAGACGGAAATGTCTGGAATGCGGTAAACCCTGGGCTCGAGCCGCAACCGCAGCTCTGGGCGAGGGAACAGGGGATGTGATTGGATCAAGCGTCCGATCTCCATCAGAATCAAGAACCGAATGAGTGAATGAACATTGTCCGGCATGCTGCGCTCGACAATCTCGCCGTGAACGTACTCGGCATCGTGCTCGAACGTCATGTCGAGGTACTGCTCGGCCGTGATCTGCGCTTTCGTGGCCATCTGTGGGAAGCATAGCATGGCGCGCCGCCCCTGGATTTCGTCCATCTAGCCCTGAAACAGGCCACTTCGACGCGATCCGCGCGGAAAAAACGCCACTCACGCTATAATATTCCTTACCCCACCCGCAGCCCGCTTGAGGCCGCGCTCCTGGAGAAACGAATGGCTTACGTTATAGCAGAACCTTGCATCGGCACGAAGGACACGGCCTGTATCGACGCCTGCCCGGTCGATTGCATCCACCCCAAGAAGGACGAGCCCAACTTCGCCGATCACAACATGATTTACATCGATCCGGTGGAGTGCATCGATTGCGGCGCTTGCGTCCCGGTGTGCCCCGTTTCGGCCATTTTCGCGCTCGACGATCTGCCCGAAAAGTGGTCGAACTTCACCAAGATCAACGCCGACTACTTCGGCCGCTGATTTTCTAGGGACGATAAATCGCCGAACTGGTGTCCGTTTCCCAAACCTGAATCGCCGAGATCCGCACCGGAACCTCGTTCGTCAGCCCAACGCTCACCTTGTCGTAAAAATACTTCGCGATGTTCTCCGCCGACGGGTTGATCTCGTCAAACGGCGGCAGATCGTTCATGAAGCGATGGTCCAAATAACCCACCGCGCCGGTGATCAGGCGATTCACTTCCAGAAAATCCACCAGCAGGCCGGTCGCATCCAGTTGCTCGCCCTCCACCGTCACGCGCACGCGATAGTTGTGCCCATGGACGTCCTCTGACTTGCCATGATAATTGCGCAGGGCGTGCCCGGCGGCAAAGGTTTGTTCCACGGTAACTTCAAACATCGAAAAATCTCTCCACGTCGTCTAGTTTGGTAGTGAAGCCGTACGGCGGCAGGCTGTCGAAAAACACCTGGCCGTAGCGCTGCTTCGTAATCCGATTATCCAACAACACCAGCACTCCGCGGTCGGTCTTGCTGCGGATCAGCCGCCCGAAGCCCTGCTTCAGCGCGAGCGCCGCCTGCGGGATCTGGTAATCGTAGAACGGATTGCCGCCCTCTTCGCGAATGCGTTCGATGCGCGCTTCCACCACCGGATCGCTCGGCACCGCGAACGGCAGCTTGTCGATGATCACGCAGCTCAACTGATCGCCTTGCACATCCACGCCTTGCCAGAACGACGAAGTCGCGAATAGCACGCAATGCGGCGTCGAGCGGAACTCGTCCAGCAGCGCGTTGCGCGGGCCGGTGCCCTGCATCAGCGTCGGATAGTCGATATCGAGCGAGACGCGATCGTATACCATGCGCATCTGTTGGTAGCTGGTGAACAGCACGAACGCCCGCCCCTGGCTGTGCCGCAGGATGCGTGTGATTTCGCCCGCCGCGGCGCCCGGGAACGCAGGCGAGCGCGGATCGGGCAGATGCTGCGGAACGTAGAGCAGCGCTTGTTCCGAGTATTCGAAATGGCTCGGGACCACCAGCGATCGCGAGTGCCGGATGCCCAGCCGCCGCTCCGCGAATTCGAATGTTTCGCCCACCGCCAGCGTGGCCGACGTCAGGATTACCGTGTCCAGCTTATCGAAGAGCTTCTCTTCGAGCAGCGACGAAACATCGATCGGCGTGGCTTGCAGGAAACAACCGCGACCGCGCCTCTCCACCCAATACACGAACGAACGGTCCGAGCCCTTGTGCCAAAAATCCAGCCGCTTCTGCAACTCCTGCGCGCGGCGAAACAGCGGGACCACTTCTTCGGGCGAGTTCTTCACCAGCTGCAAGTGCGACGTGATCAGCTCCAGCGCCAGCCGCAGGTTCTCCAGCGCTTCGCCGTGCTGGTCAAAGAATGCGGCGTGATTCTTGAATGCCACGCGCCCTTCGGTCTCGCCAAACAACAGAAAAAACTGCTGCGCGCGATCGTCCAACGTGTCCAGCACTCGATCCAACTCGCCTGACCCGAATTGCTTGGCCCGCGATACCACCGAGATGTCGCGTCCGAGCTCCTGGAACTGGTAGTTGCTGACGCCGGCGCCGAAATACTTCCCCGCGACGTCTTCAATCTCGTGCGCCTCATCAAATACCACGGCGGCGTACTCCGGAATGATGCCGCCGAAGTCGTCGTCCTTCACGGCGAGATCCGCGAAAAACAGGTGATGATTCACGATGATGATGTCGCTCTCGTGCGCGCGCCGGTGCATCTCCGTCAGAAAGCAGCGCTCGAACTGCTGGCACTTCTGGCCCGTGCACAGGTCGCGACGTGCGTCCAGCTTTTGCCACGCGGAGCTCGATTCAGGCAGCGTCTTGATCTCGGAGCGATCACCCGTCATGGTGGTTTTTTCCCACTCGCGGATGATTTGAAAATCGGCCACCTCCTCCAGGCCGCTCAGCATCGGCTCGCGTTCGGCGTCGTAGATCTTCTGCCGGCACGCGAAATTCGCACGGCCTTTCATGTAACAGACCTGCAGCGGCCGCTCGAAATGCTGTTGCAGGAAAGGAATGTCCTTGTAAAAAAGCTGCTCCTGAAGATTCTTGGTGCCGGTTGAAACCACCACGCGTTTGCCCGAAAGCAGCGCGGGCACCAGATATGCGAGCGTTTTGCCAGTGCCCGTGCCTGCGTCCACCAACAGATGCTTTTTCTCTGCCAGCGCCGATTCCACTGCCTCCGCCATTTCGAGCTGCCCCGCACGGAATTCGTAGCGCGGGTGCCATTTCGACAACACCCCGTGCCGCGAAAAAAACTGCCGTGCGGTTAGCGTTTTTGCTGCGGAAGACATCCCCTCTGATTCTTGCACGTGCCAAGATAGTAAGAACGCCCGCATGCCTAACTACAAAGACCTCGAAGATCGATTCCAGGAAATTCTGGATTTGAAACAGCGGCCCGTCGCCGTGGCCTTTCGTGCCGAGGTTCCGCTGGGAACCGAGCAGTTCTCAGGCTCCGAGCCAGCGGGCTGCAGCTTTTGGCGATTGGCCGCCCAAGGCCGCACATTCGCGACTGTCCCGTCAGATCACTACAACTGCCCCATCGGATCGTACACGCACAAAATTTCGCTGCCCGAGGAGCGCGCCAAGGAGCTGCCCGACGTGCTTGGCACCATGGTCAACCTGGGCTATTTGAAAATGGAGGAGGTGCCGGGCATTCCGGTGCTCCCGGAAACTCCCAAGAACATCGTGTTCGCGCCGCTCGGCGACACGCCCACTGATCCCGACGTTGTGTTGTTCGTTGCGGCGGCCAGCAAGCTCATGCTGTTGGAAGAAGCCGCCATTCGCGCAGGTGCGTCGTCGAAGCTGCCACTGCTGGCGCGGCCTACCTGCATGGCGATTCCCGCGGCTCTCGCGCACGGTATGGTCACCAGCGCCGGCTGCATCGGCAATCGCGTCTACACCCGCATTGGCGACGACGAAATGTACGCCGCAGTCCCCGGTCGCGCGCTGGAGCAAATCGCGGAGCAGTTGCAGACCGTCGCGTCGGCCAACCTGGCTCTGGCGCAATACCATCGCGAACGCCAGCACCGGCTGTCGACGGCGTGAGGCGGTTGAGCGTCCGCGCCCACGGTAGAATCGAAGTGTCCATGCGAATTCGAGTCGCCTGCGCGTTACTCCTGTCCGTGAGCCTGCTCGCGCGGCAGCCCGAACACGCGCTCCATGCGATGGTGGTGGCGCAGGAACCGCTGGCGGCCGACGTAGGCTTGCGCGTGCTTCAATCCGGCGGAAATGCGATCGACGCCGCCGTGGCCGTTGCATTCGCTCTTGCTGTGACCCACCCGGTTGCGGGAAATATCGGCGGTGGCGGATTCCTGCTCGCCCGTTTCGCCGATGGCCGCGCAACATTCATCGATTTTCGCGAGAAAGCGCCGCTCGCCGCCACGCGCAACATGTATCTGGATTCCAAGGGCAACGTCACGAAAGACAGCCTGGTGGGCTGGCGCGCCGCCGGTGTTCCTGGCACCGTGCGCGGTCTCGAACTCGCACACAAAAAGTACGGACATAGGCCCTGGACCGAGTTGGTGGATCCGGCGATCCAGCTCGCGTCCGCCGGATTTCCAGTCTCCTACCCCCTTTCTGCATCGCTTGAGAGCGACTCCGGGCTCCTGTCGGAATTCCCCGAATCCAAACGAATTTTCGTCAAAGCGCACTATGGCGACAAACTTGTCCAGCCCGATCTCGCCGCCACGCTGACCCGCATTCGCGATCGCGGCGCCAGCGATTTCTATGATGGCGAGACCGCTCAGAAGCTGGTAGCGGCCATGGCCTCCAACGGAGGCTTAATCACTCTCGCCGACTTGAAGGCTTATCAGGCCGTCGAACAGGAACCGTTGCGCGGCCACTATCACGGCGACGAAATCATCACCGCGCCTCCTCCCAGCGCCGGCGGCGTCGGTTTGCTCCAGATGCTTGCGATGCTGGATGGATCGGGCTACGAAAAAACGGGCCCCGGTTCCGCCGCGTCTATCCACTACGTCGCCGAAGTGATGCGCCGATTCTACGCCGATCGCAGCGAATACTTTAGCGATCCCGATTTTGCGCCGGTGCCCGTGAGCAAGCTGCTCGACCCGCATTACATCGCCAGCCGCCGCGCCACTATCGATCGTGAACATGCCACCCCGAGCTCTCAGATTCGCCCAGGTGTGTTGACTGCGCATGAAAGCACCGAAACCACGCATTTCAATATCGTCGACGCCGAGGGGAACGCGGTGGCCGTCACCTACACGCTCAACAACAGCTACGGCAGCGGCGTCACCGTTCCCGGCCTCGGCTTCCTGCTCAACGATGAGATGGACGATTTCGCGGCCAAGCCCGGAACCGAGAATCTGTTTCACCTGATCCAGGGCGAGGCCAATGCCATCCAGCCCGGCAAGCGGCCTGTCTCGTCCATGGTGCCCACCATCGTGACGCGCGATGGCAAGTTCTTTCTCGCGCTCGGCGCGCCTGGCGGCTCGCGCATCATCAACGGAGTGCTTCAAGTGTTTCTCAATGTGGTCGACTTCCACATGAACGTGCAGGACGCCGTGGATTGGCCGCGTTTCCATCATCAGTGGATGCCGGACGTCCTGTACGTCGAAAAAGGAATTTCGCCCGATACCATCGCGCTATTGCGCTCCATGGGCCACCAGGTATCGCAATTGGATCCCACCTCGGGCGTCGCCCGCGTGGAAGCGATCCTCAATCAAGACGGCTGGCTGCAGGGCGCGACAGATCCACACGGCAGCGGAAAAGCGGAAGGATATTAACCGACGCATGGACCACGTTCTCTCCACGCACCTGCTGGTCAATCATCGCTTGAACACCGTCTGGCTCGACCGCGTTTGGCAGGCGGGCATTCCGGCGGTCGAGATTTTTTGCGCGCGCCAACATTTGGATTATCGCGACCGCGCCCAGATCACCGAGCTCGGCCATTGGTTCCGCGACGTCAAGTTGAAGCTGCATTCACTGCACGCGCCCATGTACAGCGACGACATGTGGGGACGTTCGGGCCCCAATTCACACATCAATATTTGTGAGCTCACCAAGTCCAAGCGCATCGACGCGCTCGACGAGATCAAGCGCGCCTTGGATATTGCCGAGATCATCCCGTTCCGTTATTTGATCCAGCACATCGGCGTGTTCGAAGAAGAATACGACGAGCGCAAGGTGGAGGCGGCCTTCACGTCGCTCGAAGAGCTGAATCTTTTCGCCCGCGCGCGTGGAGTGGAAGTGCTGCTCGAAAATACGCCCAATCAGTTGTCCACCGCCGAGCGCCTGATTCTGTTCCTGGAGCAGACGCATCTGAAGTTGAACTTTTGTCTGGACGTGGGGCACGCGCACATGAACGAAGGAGTGGCCGCGGCGTTCGTCCTCCTGAAAGAACGCATCCGTTCCACACATCTGCACGACAACAACGGCGTCGAAGATGTCCACCTGTGGCCTTTCCATTCCCCAGCCGGAACCATCGATTGGAGCGAGACCACGCGCCTGCTGCACTCACTACCCGCGCAGTATCCGCTCGTGCTCGAGCTGCGCGACTATCCCGAATTCCCGCTTCCGCATTCGCTCGAAATCGTGCAGCGCATTTTTGAGAAGCTCGAAGAGACAGCGTAATGGCTTATTCCCGTATTCGAATTGAAGATGCCGGCCGGCACATCGGCGAGCCTGTTGAGATCGCTGGTTGGCTCTATAATCTCCGCAAGTCCGGCAAAATCGTATTTCCTCTGCTGCGCGACGGCACTGGCACCATGCAGTGCGTGGCGGTAAAGGCGAACCTGGACGAAGCGGTCTTCGAAGAGTTGAAGAATCTGACGCAGGAATCGTCGTTGATCGTGCGGGGCAAGATTCGGGCCGAGCAGCGCGCGCCAGGCGGCTACGAAATGGACGTCGAAGGCGCCGAGATCGTGCAGCGAATTCCCGAGTCCGATCCATATCCCATCACGCCCAAGGAACACGGCGTCGATTTTCTGATGGACCATCGCCATCTGTGGCTGCGCAGCAAGCGCCAGCACGCGGCCATCCGCGTTCGCCACGAAGTGATCCGAGCGGTGCGCGATTATTTTGATACGCACGGATTCACATTGGTCGACACGCCCATCTTCACGCCCGCCGCGTGTGAAGGCACGTCCACGCTGTTTGAAGTGAACTATTTCGAAGATGAAAAAGCGTACCTCACGCAGTCCGGCCAGCTTTATAACGAAGCCGATGCTATGGCGTTCGGCAAGGTCTATTGTTTCGGGCCGACCTTTCGCGCCGAAAAGTCGAAAACGCGCCGCCACCTGACCGAGTTCTGGATGGTAGAGCCCGAGATGGCCTATGCGACTTATGAAGACGTGAAGCGCGTGGGCGAAGACCTGGTGGTGTACGTGGTTGGGCGGGTGCTCGAAGAACGGCGCGCCGAGCTGAAGGAGTTGGAGCGCGACACCAGTAAGCTTGAAAGCGTGAAGTCGCCGTTTCCACGCATAAGCTACGATGACGCCGTTATCGCGTTGCAGAAGAAAGGCAGCGAGATCCAATGGGGTGGCGATTTCGGAAACACCGACGAAACCCTGATCACCGAAGGTCTGGACCGGCCGCTTATTGTCGATCGTTTTCCCACCGAGATCAAAGCGTTCTACTTCCAGCCCGATCCCGAGCGGCCCGAGCTGGCATTGGGCGTGGACTTCATCGCGCCCGAAGGTTATGGCGAAATCATCGGCGGCGGAGAGCGCATTCACAATCTCGATCTGCTGCTGAAGCGGCTCGAAGAGCACCAATTGCCGCGCGAAGCGTTCGATTGGTACATCGATCTGCGTAAATTCGGCAGCGTGCCGCACGCGGGATTCGGCATGGGAATCGAGCGTTTTGTGGCCTGGATGTGCGGCCTGGAGCACATTCGCGAGACCATCGCCTTCCCGCGCATGCTCTACCGCACACGCCCGTAACCATGTGTGCGAAGCACATCGCGATCATTGGCGCGCCGCTGGACCTAGGCTCGGGACGGCGCGGCGTCGACATGGGACCATCCGCGGTTCGCGTGGCCAATCTGAATCGCCGGCTGCAGGATCTGGGCTACGAAGTGGAAGACCTCGGCAACGTGCCGGTGGTCCAGCGCGAAAGCCAGGGCGAGGTTGATTCGCGAGCCAAGTATCTCCCGCAGATCGCGGAAACCTGCACGCTGGTTGCCGAGATGGTGGATCAAGCGCTTGCCGCAGGCAAGTTCCCGCTAGTGCTGGGCGGCGATCATTCCATCGCGGTCGGCACGGTCTCGGGCGCATCGCGATTCTTTCACCGCCGCGGCGAACGGGTGGGTCTGATCTGGATCGACGCGCATACCGACATGAACACGCCCGACAGCAGCCCAAGCGGTAACGTGCATGGAATGCCGCTTGCGTGCTGCATCGGCCAAGGTCCAGAGGAGCTGACCGGCATCTTCGGTTACTCGCCTAAGGTGGATCCAGCTAACGTCGCCCTGGTTGGAATTCGATCGGTGGACGGCCAGGAGCGCGACATTGTGCAGCGTTCCGGGGTTCATGCTTTCACCATGCGCGATATCGATGAGCGCGGCATGCGGTCGGTTTTCGAGGAGGCTATTCGTGTAGCCGGCGCGGGCACCGCGGGTATCCACGTTTCGCTCGACATGGACGCCGTCGATCCGCAGGAGGCGCCGGGAGTCGGAACGCCGGTCCAGGGCGGCATCACGTACCGCGAGGCGCACTTGGCGATGGAGATGTTGGGCGACACGGGCCGCGTAGTGTCCATGGAAGTGGTGGAAGTGAATCCGGTGATCGACGACGCGAACCGGACTGCGATTCTTGCGGTGGAGCTAGTGATGTCGGCCATGGGGAAAAGGATTCTGTAGCGAATGAAGACACGGGTCGCAGTGATTTACGGGGGCCGCAGCGGTGAGCACGAGGTTTCGCTGCGATCAGCCAAAGCCGTCATGGAGGCGATGGATGAAGAGAAATACAAGATCATCCATTACCTGATCTCGAAGGAAGGGAAGTGGAGCCCGCGGCCGATACTGCCCGAGCCTGGCGGAAATCCCGGCATCGATGTCGTATTTCCAATGCTGCACGGCACGTTCGGCGAAGATGGCACCGTGCAAGGGTTGCTCGATCTCGCGAATCTTCCCTACGTCGGCGCGGGCGTGCTGGCGTCCGCCATTTCCATGGATAAGGAAATGATGAAGCGGGTAGCTAAGCAAGCCGGCTTGCCGGTGGTGGAATGGGTTGTCGTTCCGGAAAACCATGATTTCGATTTCCCGGTGTTTGTGAAGCCAGCCAATCTCGGATCATCGGTCGGGATCTCCAAAGCCCGGAATTGCGCCGAGCTGAAGGCTGCAATTGAACTGGCGAGTTCGTATGATCGCAAAGTCATCGTGGAACGCGGCATCACCGGACGCGAGTTCGAATGCGCCGTGCTCGGCAATGACAATCCGGTCGCGGCTACGCCTTGCGAAATCCTGCCGTCGCGCGAGTTCTACGATTACGACGACAAGTATTTGCTGGATGCCGCGCAAACGGTGATCCCGGCCGACCTGTCGCCGGAACAAACCGCGGAAATGCAACGGCTGGCCGTGGAATGCTATCGCGCGATGGAATGCGAAGGCATGGCGCGCGTCGACTTTTTGCTCGAGGCCTCGACCGGCAAGCTGTATATTAACGAGATCAATACCATTCCCGGATTCACCTCCATAAGCATGTACCCTAAGATGTGGGAGTATTCGGGCCTCGCGATGCCGAAGCTGATCGACCGGCTAATTGAGCTGGCGCTGGAACGGCACGCGGTCAAGCAGCGGCTGCGTTACTCGAAATGATGTATTCGAAGTAAATGTTTTTACCACTTCTGTTCTTGTTTGCGGCGCCGCCCAACACGGCGGATCTCGATAGCGCTCTCAAGCGCTTCACGGAACTTATTTCTGTTGTCGAGACCGAGGCCGCCGATCCCGTCAACACCCAGCAAGCCGTTTATCAGGGTGCGATTCCCGGCATGCTGCGAACTTTGGATCCGCATTCCATCTTCTTCGATCCCGATCAGAACGAACAGCTCAAGCAGATGGAGAATTCCGAGCGCAAGGGATTCGGTACGGTGGTCTCGGTGCTGCCCGGGCGGGTGATCATCCTGCAAGCTCTTCCAGGATCGCCGTCCGCTAAAGCTGGGCTGCAGCCGGGCGATGAAATCGTTGCTGTGAACGGGATTGTGCTGGCGCGCCTCGAGTTCGACCAGATTATCGGGTATCTCGGCGAGAGCCATCAACATCGCGCGCAGTTATTTGTCCGGCGGCCGACCAATGCCCGGCCACTCGAATTCGTCCTCGACCCGGAGCTGCTGGATTCGCCCAGCGTAGATCGCGCGTTCCTGCTGCAGTCGGGCATCGGCTACATTCGCGTCACCGGCTTCGATCCGCAAACCGCGAAACAGCTGAAGGACGCGATCGAGAACCTGGGCGGCGAGAAGCTGAAGGCGCTGGTTCTGGATCTGCGCGACAACCCGGGCGGCGTGGTGCAAACCGCACTCGAAGCCGCGTCGTATTTTCTGCAGCCGGGTCAAAAGCTTCTGAGCGTGAAGGGCCGGAGTCTTGAAGATCAATCGGTGGACGTCCCGAAAACCGCAGCCCCATACAGCTTCCCCGTGGCTGTGCTGGTGAACGAAAAGACCGCGAGCGCGGCCGAAATCCTGACCGGTGCTTTGCAGGATCACGATCGCGCGGTCGTGCTGGGCGAGCCGAGTTTCGGAAAAGGCCTGGTGCAGAACGTCTTTCCACTGCACGGCAACACCGCCCTGGCATTGACCACTGCCTTCTACTACACGCCGAGCGGCCGATCGATCCAGAAGCCGCTGCCGAGCGGGCACCTGGAGATTGAAAAACAAGTTGAGCAATTTCACACCGACTCCGGCCGCACGGTTACCGGCGGCGGGGGCATTCAGCCGGATATCTTCGTCGCCCCGGAAGCACAAACTCGGCTGCGCGTCGCGCTGGATGCCAGCGGCATGATCACTTCCTTCGCCACCGAGTTTATCGACAAGCACAAGATCGAAGCCGATTTCGAGGTGAGCGCCTCTGTTCTGGAGGAATTTCAGGTGTACGCCGGCCAGCGCAATATTCAACCGAGCGTGGGCGAATGGGCCACCGAGCGCGGCTGGCTGCAAAGCCGTTTGAAGCAGGAGATCTTCAACCAGGCGCTGGGCGTGGCGAAGGGCGATGAGGTGGAAGAACAGCGCGATCCGGTGGTGCGCGCGGCAGTGGAGAAGTTAGTCACCCGCTTGTAGGCCGGGCTTGCGCCGCAGCAATCCCTGGGCCGCGTGCCACATCACGGGCAGCAGCGAAACGAAGACAATCAAGAGCACGAACTTCTCGAAATTGCGCCGGATGATCGGGACTTCGCCGAGCAGGTAGCCGAGGACGGTCATCGAGAGCACCCAACCAGTGGCGCCGAATACGTCGAACGAAATGAAGCTGCGGTAGCGCATGTTCGCGACGCCCGCGACGAACGGCGCAAACGTCCGGATCACCGGCACGAACTTCGCGTAGATGATGGTCTTACCGCCGTGCTTGGCATAGAACGCGTTGGTGCGTTGGAGGTGCTCCTGCTTGAAGAAGCGCGAATCGGGCCGGTTGAAGATGGCCGGGCCTGCGCGGCGGCCGAGCAGGTATCCACACCAATCCCCAGCGAGGCAGGCTACCGTGAGCAGGACGATCATGATCACCAAATTGAGTTGCCCCGCACCCGCCACGACGCCGATGGTGAAGAGCAGAGAGTCGCCCGGTAACACAAAGCCAACCAAGAGCCCTGTTTCGGTGAAGACGATGGCAGTCAGTGCGGCGTAGCCCAGCCAACCGGAGAGCGCCGTCGACAGAAGATGGATCAGGCGCTCGGGCGTGGTGAGCGTCCGTAAGAAGTCCAGTAGGGCTTGAATCATGCCGGATTGAAAAGCGCTAGGTGCGATATTGCGCGATCAGCCGGTCGATGACCTGTTGATGCTTTTTCACTTTGCCGCGTTTGATGAGATCCGTGAGGACGCTGTCCTGCAGGAGGCTCTGGCGGTCGGCGTATTTCGTTCCCTTGAGCTGCAGGACGATAGCGTCGCGTTCTTTGGCAAGCTGCGCCAGGTCGGCGTCCTGGCGGCCGGTGATCTTTCCGATTACCGTCTGGTTGGAAGCATTGAGCGGACCGAAGACGGTGCCCACCGGCTTATCGAATTCGCTGCCGAGCATAGTGCCCGAGCCCAGGCCTTCGATAGCGCCGGAACGCGTGAAGAAGTCGGTACTGGTAACTTCCATGCCAACAGCCTTGGCGGCGGCTTTGATGTCGCCGTTCTGCTTCAGCACTTCTGCGGCTTTCGCAGATTTCTCCCTGGCAATTTCAACGGCGTGAACCTGCAGATAGTTCTGCTGCACGGCGGACTGGACCTCTGGCAAATCCGCCGGGTGGGGCGGGTTAATCGCAGTGACAACCGCCATGACCAGCCTGTTGCCCGCCTGCATCACCGGGCTCACTTCACCTGGTTTCATGCCGTCGATGGTTGCGTCAACTTGCGCCGCGTTATCAAGGCCGGGCAGGGGGCCGCCGGGCGCGTGTCTCGCCAAGTTAACAAACGAGAGATCAAGTTTTGTGGCGATCTGCTGCGCGGTTTGAGGAGCCTTCACCAACTCGGCGTGCGCCTGATCGGAAAGAGTCTGCATGCGATCATACACGCTCTGCATCCTCACGGTGGTCATGATCTGAGCCCTCACCTCGTCGAGCGTCTGAACGTGCGGTGGCTGCCTCTCGAGAACCTGGATGATATGGAATCCGTATTCGGTGGTGACGACGCCGCTGAGCTCTTTGTCTTTTAGCGAGAAGACGGAGTCCTCGAAATTCTTCACCATTTGACCCCGCGAGACCCAACCCAAGTCGCCACCTTTTTGCGCCGACCCTGGATCCTGCGAATACTTCTTAGCCAGTTCCTCGAAATTGGCTCCGCCTTTGAGCTGTTTCAATAAGTCGTCGGCCTGGGCCTTAATCTTGGGCACTTCGTCTTTGGGTTTATTGGTTGTGCTGAGAAGGATGTGACGGGCATGAACCCGCTCCGGCGTGCGGTACTGATCGAGGTGCGAATTGTAGTAGTTCTGCACCTGCGCATCGGAAACCGGAATCGTTTCGGCCACTTTCACTTGATCCACCACAATCAGCTGGACGCTGCGAGTTTCGGGAAGGTTGTAGAAACCGCGATTACGCGCGAAATAGGCGCTGATCTCCTCCGGGGTCGGTTTGATCGTGGCGACCAGCTTGGACGGATCGAATGCAATGTAATCGACCTTGATTTTTTCGTTGCGCTTGCGATATTCGGCTTCCACCTCGGCGGGAGTGATGATGATGCCCTCCTCGGCGATGTTCATAATCGAATCTTCGTAGCTCTTCAACCGCACGTTCTCCTCGAATTCCGGAACCGTCATACCAGTTTGCTGTTCAATGTATTGCTGGTACTGATCCGGGGGCAAAGTGGAAAACGGGAAAGAGCGCACGGCATCGGCCAGGTCCTTGTCGGAAATCCGGACGCCAAGCTGCTCGGCCTCATAAGAGATGGCACGTTCGGCGATGGACTGATCCACGATTTGCGGGATGTAGCTGGCCGCGAGATCGGGCGGAAGCTGTTTGTTCTGCAGCACGTTCTTGAGCTGCTGCTGAATCTGGGCAACCGTGACGTCGGACTTGCCGATTTCAGCAACCACCTGGTCGTCCGAGCTGGCGGCGGTGGTCATCCCAGTGCCGGGGATGAGGTAGACGAGCATGGACAGCGCGATGATGCCGAGCATGGCGCCGAGCAGGATCCGGACGGCCTTGGCGCGGCTTCGAAAGAGGTCAAACATAGCTAGAGGCTCCTACTTGGGACACGGTGGGGTCTAAACCCAGTATAGTATAGCGAAAACGCCGGCAGCCAGCGGGCGGGCGGCATCGGAAATTGGGTTCGTTTGGTAATTTCGCTATGTGGTCAGGCAACGGGTCTCAATCTGACCTTGCCTGCCGGAAGCTAGCTGCACCGCGACCGTAAACCCAGCCAGCATCGGGAGATGCACGCTGTACGCCATATGAAAAAAGAACGCGCTCACGGCGTAGACGCAGGTTCCGGCCAGCAGCGACCGGCTGAGCGAGGCAAGCTGGCGTTGTGCCGGGTGATCGCGCGTACGGATATAGAGGCGGTAATTGGCGCGGAGGCAATAGACAATCACGGCGGCATAAAAGATCAGCGCCGGGATTCCGCATTCGCTTGATATTTGCGTGTAGGTGTTGTGCGTTCCGAGCCACGGCATGTGTTGGCCCGAGCGTGCTGCGTCCTGTTCCACGGCGGTGGCGAACTGATCGGGACCAACGCCAAATAACGGATGCAGCAGCGTGTATCGAATGCTGGTTCTAAATAGCTCTTGCCGCTGTTGCTGAGACGCCACGCTAGCGAGATCGGCCGCGCTTTCCAGGCCTACGGATGTTGGCTCGTCCAACAACAGAGACAGCCGATGCAACGTGCTGGAAGGCGCTCCGGCAAGGGTGGCGGCGAACAGAACTCCGAGGGCGGCGAATCCTAGCGCGAGCGTCTTCCATCGGTCGCGGCTGAGCCAAACGACGACCACAAACATCGCGGTAGCGGCGATGATGGAACCGCGCGAGCCGGTCTGAAACGCGTAAAACGCGGCCAGTAGAATGCCCGCCCTACCCGCCAGGCGTGGACCGATTTTGGGGAGCGTGAGAAGAAACAGGAATGAGCTGATGCCGATGAGCAGAGCCAGCGCCAGATCGTTGGAGTTGGCGTAGAAGAGGCTGTTAGGGATGCTGAAGCGGGCGCTACCCGGGTCGCCGTCCGTGCTATCGCCGGCTGCTCCTCCGAAAGCAGCGCAACTGATCAGCAAGGCCACGGCGGCGGCGATTTGCACGTACATCAACTGGCGGCAGCGGCGCAGCGAAGTGGCGAACGAACAGGTGTAGAAGAAGCAAATATAAGCTCGCGGGACGTAGTTCGCCAGCATAGTCGCGCTCCCGCCTTTCCACACGCTTAGCGGCGCGGCCAGCAGCATCCACGCGAGGAACGCCGTCCAATACCGCCCGGGGCGAGTGCGGAAGCCGCGCAGCGCATGGCCCGAGAATAACCAGGCGAACGGCAGGAGCCCAAGCGTGATCGCCGAAAGGTAGGCCTTTGAGCCGAATAAACGCAGGGACCAATCGTTCGCGAAGCCTGACAGCAGGTAGATGCAGAACAACACGAATCCGAAGGTGACGACGGGCCCTGGGGAAGAGGGGGCGGGCCCACCGTTCGCGTACAGGACAGCCGCCCGAATCGGGATGGAATGGGCTGATTTCAAAGTCTCGGGACTAAGTGCGAATCTCGTGGTCACATTTCTCGCAAGATTATTTGCCGGGGCGCAAAACGGAATGAATGGATGACGTTCCGCCGAGTTGACGGTTGGCGCAGAGGGCGGCCAGCCGTGGGTTCGCGTGGGAGACTGTAGGCGCAAAAAGGAGAGTCTGAGTCGCATGTCCATTTGCAGAAGTTTGCTGATCGCGATATTCGCTGGCGCGTTGTATGGGCAATTGACCCAAGTAGACTTGCGGCTGCAGAGCCGTGACGTGGATTTTTCCGGGGCGAGCGCAACGAAGCCGTTCCGGTCCGGCACCGGGCTGCCTGCGACGTGCGGGCAGGAAGAGATGTACTACAGGCTGGACGCGGCAGCGGGGATGAATGTCTATGGCTGCACTTCCACGAACACCTGGACGCTGGAACAAGGGCCGCCGGCCGCATCGATGGCTAGCCAGTTAGGTGATTTCGCGGTGACGTTGAGCAGCGCAACGGTGCTGACCATCGGCGCTAACTGTTCCACGAGCACGCCGTGCGTGGTCCGGTTTGGGGCGCTGGTCTATTCGTTTGGCAGCGGCGCAACGGCCACCATTTCGGCCGGCAGCGGCCTGGCGCTGGTGTATATTTCGAGCGCGGGCGTACTGACCGTGGGGTCCAACGTGACTGCGGCCTGCAACGGCGGCTGCACTGCGCTGAGCGGTGTCACGTCGTTTCCGGCGGATGCGATCCCGCTGTTCACGTGGTCGGCCAGCAACGGAACGTGGGAGTCCACGGGCGGTGCGGATCAGCGTGCGTTTCTAAGTTCCAAGAGCGTGCTGGCGGGGACGGGCATCACCACAACAGAGATTTCTGGTAAGACGCAACTGGCCGCGGATACATCGGTGATTGGGTTGCGCGTTGCAGCGCCTGCGACTTCGAGCACCGCATGCACGATGGGTTCGTGGGCCACCAATGGGTCGTTCTTCTATTTGTGCACCGCAACAAATGTGTGGGGCCGGGCGGCATTGTCGACATTTTGAGCCATGCGAACATTACTTTGGCTTTTGATCGCCGGTCCTTGCTTCGGCAACACTTCTGTAGTGTCGGTGGACACGACCCAGATGCAGGCGAAGGTCACTGTGCGGACGGACCAGGCGGGTTTCTGCACGTATCGGGCATCGCGCGGCAGCGCGTTCAGTTCGAACGTCGCGGATCTGACGGACAACGGGAATACCGACGCGCGCACGGGGGCGATGATCAACGGCAATGTGCACGTCTTTGTGCTCGGGACCCGGACTGCTGGCGATGCGTTAGCCGCAGCGGCCACTTACTGGGTGGGAGTAACTTGCGGGACCGATGCGGAAGTTACTGCGACTTTAGTAACTCGATCTATAGCGTGGGGCAATACGGCACCCGATCCGGTGCCTTTTAACGCGGCAAAGTTCGGGAACATGGATTATCCGGTAATCGATTGGACCAATCAGCAGACATCCTACGTCGATCCAGTCACCGGAGTTGAGTTTTGGCGAGTAACTGGGCCGGGGATGATGAGCGAGTCGGCCCTGAGCTTAGCAGCCGGGAACGCGGGTATTCTGGGTGTGCCGCTAGACGCCAGCGGAACGGGGAAATGGGCGAGTCTGGCGAATATCGGATCGAACGGCGCGAGTTATTCGGCGGGATCAGGCGCTCCGACGGATCGGGCGTTCATTCCGCTGGGGAATTTTGCGTGTCCAGCGGGGACCACTTTCGCCGGCTGGTATCCGAAATGCACAGTGGATGATTTGTCATTCGACGTTTATTGCGGCAACGCTTCTGCCAGCGGCGTGACGATTACTCTGCAACTCTCCGAGGACGGCGGGCAAACGGCGGTTGGTAATCCCGTGACGACAGCAACGTGTCCAACCAGCACGCCGGTGAAGCTTGGGACTTATCCGCAACTCGCGGCGAACCCTCCATTCTTGTCCTGGGGATTTACGCCGCAGCACCACTTGGTGGTGCCTCCCGCCGGAACGGTGAACGCCGCGGGACAAACAGTCTCGTTACAAGATGCCACTGGCACGCAGAACTACTTCGATACGGACTGGGTGAGTGGAACGCCGCTCTTGATCAACGGGACTTACTATCACGTGAGTAGTGTGAGTAACTCGTCTGCCGTAACCATCCGGGAAAACCCAGGTACGCTCGCAAACGTGCCCTATGTCGGCGCGGCATTCGGCGTCATGGTTACTAAGTCGAATAGCGCAGCGAGCGCCAGCGTAAGTGTGGGCGTGAACTATGCGTACGCCACGATGCCGAGTGCCTGCTGCAATGGCGACACGGCGATGATGAACCACGCTTCGGTGCAAGTGACGATGGCCGCGAATGGATCCACGAGCCTGAGCCCGGCGCTCACGGGATATCTGACCAATGTCGTCGATAGCGCCGGAGGAGCAGCGCTTTTGTTATGGATCCCGTTCAACGGCGACGGATCCGCTCGCGCGGAAACGCGCCTATTAGCGATGTCGTCGAAGCCGGCAGCGAGCGCGCGCCTCAATACCAACGGCGATAGCCTGCCATTCGGCCCGACCGGTATCAGCGGCTACTTTTTCGACAACGTCGACGGAACATCCGCATATACGATCGACGTGAACAATCGGGTATGGAAACTCACTTACAACGAGGCTCTCACCGGGTGCGCCGGGTACGTGGCGTTCCATCCGTATCCGACTTATGGCAACTACAATCCGAACGTCGCGATCGCCGATGACTGCTTCGAGTGGACCAATCTCACGCCTTCCGCGGCGGGTCATGACATTCAATCGCAAATAGTAAGCGCATACCAAACCGGTCTGAACTATCTCGGGCAAACTGTCGGACCGTCGCACACCGGCTTCGCTCTCGGATGGATGAATAGCCCGGTGGTGGCGGGGTTCGATGGGGGATATTTCTCGGCGAGCATGGACAACGTCCAAAATCACATCGGCGTTATGGCTTCGTTCGACACGACGGCGGGAGTCTTGAGGAGTGTCCGGAACAGTTGGAACGAAGGCGACTGCCGGTGGTGCGGGCTGCACAGCGCACCGGTTCTGACGATGGGGACGTGGCGCTTTGCCGTGATCGATCCGCAGGAAGATACGGGTGCGACGAACATGGTATTTCCCGATTCATTCAAGATGAATGTCACTGAAGTGAATCGAGCGGGCTCTGGGGCGAGCGCAGTATGGGATTGCAGCGGCTGTTCGGGCGGGCCACAGCAGAGCACGAGTATCAGTGGGAGCGAAGCCCATACATGTCCAGCCAGTTTGCTTGCGCCTTACCAAGCGCTTTCTGGAACCGCGAATTGCATCCAGGTGAAGGTGTCGTCGCCACCCTGCCAGCAGAATCCGAACGCTACGTATACGTTTCCCGATGGCCATACGGAAAAGCAGGAATTTCCTTGCAGCACGCCTGGCTTTGGGACGGCGAACGCGAATTGGTCGAAACTGCAAGACTTGCAGCCCGGCGATTGGTTGTTGACCAATGCGGGGGATCAGGCCGAGAACCTGGTTCTGCTTTCGGTCGCTTACAACAGCGCGACAGACATTAATCTATGGCTGCTGCGGTGGGCGGGAACGAACTACTTGTATCCGCTGTTCGGATCAAAAAACGATTCCAGTAACAGTGCTCATAGCAGCCCATGGTTGTTATACATGGCGCCGACTTACTCGACTAATGCGGCCGCTTTGGATGCTTCCAGCCCCGGCAACACCTGGACTAAGAATAATCCGCTGCGTTTCTCGTCGCATGGATCGGCGGCTCCGGCGGGAGGCGCGGGGGCTTACTCGTACCAGCAGACATGGTTCGGCGGACGCTACATCGGGTCGGTTGGCACCGCGGTTCCAAATTTATTATGGACCGGCATGCAATCATCGGCGTCCTCCTGGCCGACATTCGCCGGAAGCAACAACGGCGCCAGCAATTCGTTCGCGCAGTCGTACAACAGCGGCACATATGCGCCCAGCGCTGCACTGCCGCCCTTTTTTGTGGATTATCGGCACTTCAATCCGTCAGGGGGCGGTGCCCCGGAGGCGAATGGCGGTGATGCGTTCGGCACCATGTCGCTTACCTTAGTCAGTGGAACCAGCCATACGTTCCACGTGGCGCAAGATTGCTGCGCGGCGGGCCCGAGCGATTACAAGCGGCTGGGCTTGGCCGGATTCGCGGGGCGATACCTGGCGCGTGATTTGAGCAATCCCGTAACCGGCAACACCGGTGACTTACCGAGTTGGAGTTACTGCCGAGCGTTCAACGCGAATGAGTGCATACAGGGCTCTTCCGTGGGCAATTTGTATATCAGCTTGCCGATGGCGGACTTGGGATCGCAATGCGCGAGTTCTCAGTTCACGCAAGCCATACCGTGTCTCTATCAGCCGGCTCCCTGGAGCGGGCAAAGCATTCAATTCCGTATCGATCTCGCGGACTTTAGCGGCTTCACAACGCGGAAATTCGGATATGTGCACGGCCATCCCGGGACTGCATACGTGTTCAGCAACTGCAGACCGACCGCGGATGCGCAATTCATGTTTTGCCCGGGGTATTGGCTGGACGGCGTACGAACCGAGTGGCTGGCTTATAAGATTCCGTCAGCATTCCCCGTGGACAACGTAAACCGCACTTCATTCGTGCCAGTAACCGTGACTTACTCCGGTGTGCCATTCGCTAGTAACATCAGAGCGCGGTTCGGATATCTGGAAAACGGGGGCGACTTACTCCACTGTACTGCGTATGCGCAAGACTGCTCCACTGAAATACCAAGCGCGTCGGCCAGCGATCCTTTCAGCTTCACTAATGAAACCGTGACGCGGCAGAGCTGTGCAAACGGAGCGGCGTGCACCATAACGATTCCGAGCCTGCCGAACCGCGTGCTTTACTACGTAGTCGAGCGGATCGATGGGAGCGGCAACGTCGTGACAACCACCCCCTTGCAAGCGGTCACCGTCCCATAGCGCCGTCGCAAACGTTCTAGAGCCAGACCCAGTAGGACAACATAGAACGCGTCAATCGGGAAACGATAGCGATTGTTTTCGAAACTCGAAAGCAGATTGGCAACCGCCGTAACATAGCCGATGTTGAAAAGCAGAAAGCCAAGCAGGATTGCCGATGGGCGATCAAGGACGCCGCTGCAAATCCCCCGCACCAGGAAAACGACGCCCCAAATCCACAGCGCCGGCAATCCGATGATCAGAAAAACGCCGGTATGAAATACCAACGATAGCGAAGCGCCCCGGTCCCTGAGCCTCCGAAGATTCTTGCGATCACCCGCATCTTCGAATTGGCCGAAAAATATGAGGTTCCAACATCGATCTATGGCGCGAATGCGCGGCCGGTTTAGATCGAATGACGGAAAATCGCCGGTTGGGAGAAAGTAAGTGAACCACGCCGCTTCGGCCGAGCGCAGATAGACGACCGGATAAGTTCGCAAGAGGGTTAAGGCATCGCGCGTATAGATGTGTTGGATCTGAAGAAACTCCAGACAGTTGAAGTTAGTGGCTCCGGTCGATGTCACACATTCATCCAGCACCGGGATGCCAGTCCGCTCCGGCGTCTGAATGTAGGGCTTGTAAAGCTGGACGGGTGTACCGATGTCGAATAAGGCAACCGGCGAGATCACGCCGCGGCTAATGAAGTCGTGCGCCTCGCTACCTGTGAGTTCATGTGCGGTGATAGTATCCATGTTCATGCCCAGCCAGGTGCTGCCTGAAAAGGCTCCAAACAAAATCCAATTCTTTGTGTACAATCCGAGTACGATCAGCAACGGCAGCGCGGCTGCGAGCAGGACGCTCTTTCGATGACCCTTGAAAAAGCACATGAGCGCCGCGAGAATAGCAACGACATAGATCAGGTGAAAGAAGTTTCGAAAAAGGACCAGAGCTAGCAACACAATAAAGAACGAGCAAATCCACGGAAGTGAGCTACCAGACGCATAGCGCCACAAAACCGCGGCGGCGGCGATTAAGAGAAAGCTCACCACATACTCGTAAAGAAGTAGATTTTCAAATAAGACAACCCCAGGGCTGACAATGAACCAACCCGCCAGCGTAAGTGCGATCCAGCGACTTACTCCTAACGTTCGCATCAGATAAAACGCCAACCAGCAAGTTACTAACCCGAGCAGTAAGTGCACTACGTGAAATGCGACAGAATACGAGCTAGGGAACAGCTTTAGCCCGCCGCCGATGTAGAGATTCCAGCCGGGCGGTTGCACGTGCAAGTAGTACATGCTCTCGATTAATCGATGCTTCAAGAGCTCAGGATCGATGAACTGGAAGTAATGCTGAATCGGACGCGCGTCAAAGCGGACGCCCAATATGTAGTAGCCAAGCCGCGAGAGAACAAATATGACGGCCAGCAGGCCGTATGCCCTAGATTCCGGCGCCCAGCCGCAGGGCCAGTAACTCCGGCAAACCCGCGTCGAGAATCTTCTTTTGCGCGGATGCGACGTCATATTCCGCGCGGCAAAGAGAAACCAGCCGTGCTCCGGGTTCGTAAATCGCGTACGCGGCGCGGCGATCGCCATCTCGGGGTTGGCCCACCGAGCCGGGATTGATCAAGTAAGTCACGTCGTTTTCCAACTCCACCACATCCAGGCGGGATGCCGCGTCGGCGTTGATCAAACGTTTCACTCCGTTGCGATGACAGAGGAATGCTCCCTGGACATGAGTGTGGCCAAAGAACGAAAGATTGCAATCCAAATAGGGCGCCACCTGCGCTACATCCTGCTCGGAGAGCACGTATTCGTCTTCGTCGAGCGGCGAACCGTGCAGGATTTGAAACCCGTTGACCCTTTCCGGGCCTTGCGCGAGACCGCGCAAATACGCGATGTTATCGGGTTGCACCATCGTCTGCGTCCACAAAGCCGAGAGCCGCGCCATGGGATTGAACCACTCCAGATCTTCCAGACCGGCGCAGGCCTTGTCATGATTCCCGCGGATGACGCTGCTGACGTTTGCTCGCACCCATTCGACGACAGCGTCCGGATCGGCGCCATAACCGACCAGGTCTCCACAGCACACGATGCGATCGTACTCGGAACCGGCGCTTGCCAACACGGCGCGCAGCGCTTCCCAATTCGCGTGGATGTCGCTCAGGATCAGGTAGCGCACAGGCGAAGAACCGAAATCTCCGGGGGCGCGCCGATGCGAACCGGTACGCCGATAGTGCCGAGGCCGGTGGATACGTACACCGACGAATTCTCACGGCGATAGAGGCCGCGCACATACGGCGTGAAGTAGCGTGCGACATTGACATGCTGGTGCAAAATCTCAACATCCACCTGGCCGCCATGCGTATGGCCGGCAATGGTGAGATCGTAGCCCTGCGCGGCCGCGACCGGGAAAACGTCCGGGTTATGGGAGAGCATAATGTTGATCGCGCCAGGGACGATCAGCCGCTCGGCGCCGACCAAATAGGGCAGCCGCGACTTTTGATAATCGACTCCAGCGAAATTGAGTGCGGCGCTTCCGAATCGAAGAAGCTTGGATTGCTTCCTCAGGAACTCGATCCCGATACGGCGTCCCTGGGCGGTTACGTAATCCTCGGCTTCGGCATAGACCTCGTGATTTCCGAGGCATCCGAGCACACCGGCATCAGCGCGTACGCGCGCCAGTTGCCGCAAGCAGGTGTCCAGCGGATCGCCCCGGCGAGTAATTAAATCGCCCGTCACCAAGGCGAGGTGGGCGCGGGTTTCATTGGCCATGTCGATGGCAGTTGCCAGCTCGCGTTCGCTCAGGAATTCACTGAGGTGGATGTCGGTGATCTGGACGATGCGCAGGCCGTCGAGATCGTGGGGAAGATTCGGAATCGGGATGGAAATCTCGGAGACACGGAAGCGGTTCCGATGGACAATTCCGAAGCCGGTTGCGACCACGGGAACAAGGCAAACCACTGCTCCCGCGGCTTGCAGCATTTTACGCCGTGCGGGGTCGAATGCCGGCGCCCGGCGCCAGATCAGCAACGCCACTGCGAATCCGATCATCCATACGGTCTCGACCAACGCCGCGCATTCGAGCCAAGTCCACCACTTGACCGACGTGATTCGCTGGGCCCACTCGAATTCCAGTAAATAGCCGAGCACGAGCAGGACGGTGGATATCCACGCGCCGGACAGAATGAGCGCGCGCGACCGCATGTGGCCGTGTAATAGCCAGTTGATAATGTGGAATTGCAAGCCGAGGCCGAGGAGCAATAAACAGAGCCCCGGGAAAAAGTGCACGCTGGATAGCACTGTTCACCATTGTAGCGGGTGGGTTCGTGCGGGCGGGCGCGAATGGTACACTGGGCTAAAAGCCCTCCGCAAGATCCCCGGTCGTCTAATGGTAGGACAGCGGCCTTTGGAGCCGTGAATCGTGGTTCGAATCCATGCCGGGGAGCCAAATTCCGTTTGGGGTATCTCCCGCTACGATCTGCGTATCTTTCCTACGACTTAGCTGGTTCGAACGCCTTAAATTCTCAAAGGGCTGCTCGAACTGAGTCTGCAACTCGCCATGTCGCCAGGCCGCTGACTTGAGAACCAGTCTGAGGAACGCCTGCTTCTCGTGCGGTGGCTGAATCGCAAACAGATCTGCTGCACGGCTGGTTAGCCCCATCAAGTCGATAGCGCCTTGGACTGGGGACGGGGCGCCAGCGCGGATCTCCTCAATCCGCCGTTCAAGGACAGTTTCTTGGTTCCGACATTCGAGCGCCTTGCGGTCATACATCTCGGGGCTGATGCGACCTTCCAGCCGATCGTCATAGAGGACATCCAGCTTCGACCCGAGCCTGCGGTGTTGTTCTTCCAGCCGCTTCATTTCCCGGTCTCGGGCGGCCTGTTCGTTGAGATCGGATTCGGAAACGGATTCCTGGAGCCACTTCAAAATTGCGGGCGGGATTACCAGTTCCTTGAGTGCGGCGGCGAACTGGTCTTGCACCACTTCCTCCCGCGCATATGGTTCCTCACATTTGCCGCGATGTCCGGTGCAATGGTAGTAGACGTATTTCTGTTTCTTCAACTCGCCCACCAAACCGCACCCGCAATGCCCGCAGCGGATGAACCCCGTGAACGCAAAGTCGTGCTTGATCCGATGCTGTTTCGTTTGGGCGCGTCGATCCAATAAGGTTTGAACCGCTTCCCAGATCTCCTGGCTTACCAGAGCTTCATGCTTGCCGTGGTAGGCGACGCCGTCCCAGTCAAAATCACCGGTATAGATCCGCTTGCGAAGGATTAAGTGCAGGGTGCTCCGATGAAGCCGTCGCCCTCCAACGGTCCATCCCTCGTCTCTCGCCTTGGCCGCGAGAGTCTTCAGGGAATACCGGCCCGTGTGGAATTCCTCAAACAAACGGGTAATCGTTGGGGCATCGTTGTCCGGCACAATTACGCGCCTTCCGTCCGGCCCCTCCACGTTGCGATAGCCTGCCGGTGCATTGCTCGGATACAAGCCGCTTTTGGCCTTCTGGAGCATTCCCTTCAACGTTTCCTCCCCCAAATTCTGCGAGTAGTTTCGGGCCATCAGAACCTTGATGCCGTGAATGAACTGCTCTGACGACTTGGAGTCCGGCGACAGGATCGTGCCGTCCTTCACAAAGTGGATCGTGAGGCCGAGCTCATCGACGGTGGCGTAATCGGGCACGTTTCTGTAAAGCCGGTCCGTTTTCTCCACCAGGATTGTTTGGCACTTGCTACGGTTCTTCCTCAAAAAGGCCAGCATCTGGCCGAAGCCGGTCCGTCCGCTGGTACTGGCTGATTCCACATCGACGAACTCTTGGACCGCCTTCATGCCCTGCTTCCGCGCGTAATCGCGCAGCAAATCCAACTGGGGCCGGTATCGAGAAGCCCTCGACCTCTTGTTCCTTGCTGCTCACTCGTGCATAGATCACTACCCACTGCGGCTTCGGTGCTGATCCGTTCTGAAGCATATTTTGGTGCCCTTCAGGCGACTCTTTCCTGGTCGTTCTTGGATTCCATCTTCACGCATTTTGTGGTGGCCAGCTGCTCGGCATCCCAGC
>DATHMO010000121.1:0-11470 GCA_035486995.1 Bryobacteraceae bacterium | reverse complement strand
GGCACATGTATGCAGGGTCATTTGAGCGCAACGAAACTAGAATCGTTCGCGAGATGCTTCGCCCCGGGATGACCTTTGTGGACGTCGGAGCAAACGTGGGCTATTACACAGCGCTTGCCTCACGATTGGTCGGACCAACCGGCTCTGTCTTCGCCTTCGACCCATCGGAATACGCCTTCCCTCGCTTGAGCCGAATGATCGAACTGAACGGGCTGACGAACGTGCGGGCATTCCAATGTGGTCTTGCCGATGTGGCTGGAGAAAGGCTGCTATTCGGTGCGGTAGATGAGGGCACTTGCGATCTTCACACCGCCACCATGGTCCCGAACGGCGATCCACATCGAGCGGTGGTTCGCACTGACACACTTGACCGTATGGCCGAGCAACTAAACATCAAGAAAATCGATTTCATGAAGATTGACGTGGACGGCTTCGAACCACTCGTCCTGGCAGGCGCGGCCGGATTGATCGCCGAGGGCCGCATTTCCCACATCATGTTCGAGTGCGCGGAGGTCGGGTTCAGACGAATGAATACCAGCACTGTTGAATTAGTGGAACAGCTTAGATCGAAGGGTTTCAGCAAATTCCTGCAGATAGGAACGCTCGGGCCCGAGTCTTGCACCACCTGTTTTGCTTCGCTGTAATACTGTCCGCGACGGCCGCTTCCACCAGGTGCCGCAATCACGGCGCGGCTATCGGCTGTTATCCTGATAGTGGGTGTCGTCGCAGACCGCAGTTCCAGTTCCTTCCCCTGAATCCTGGCGCAGCCGCCTTACACATTGGACCAATGGCGACTCGCTCCTCCAGCACGAAGACAAAATCCTCCTGCTCCTCACGCTGATCATCGGCGCGCTGGTCGGGCTCGTAGTGGCGGCTTTCATTTACGTCACCGAAAACTTGGGCGCTCGCATGTATCCGGCCGGAGGCGCGGCTTGGCGGCGCGTGTTGATTCCCACCGGCGGCGCGCTCATCACCGGCTATCTGCTCTCGCGCTTCTTCACCAACGCGCGTGGCAGCGGCATCCCTCAAACCAAGGCGGCGCTGTTTCTGCGCGATGGTTTCATCAGCCTTCGCACCGTGCTCGGAAAATTCGGCTGCTGCTCGGCATCGCTCGCCAGCGGCATCGCACTCGGCCGTGAAGGCCCGTCGGTACAAGTAGGAGCGGGCATCGCATCGGTGCTGGGCCGGCGTCTGGGACTGGGCCCGAACCGCATCCGGGAGCTCATTCCCGTGGGCTCGGCAGCAGCTCTCGCGGCGGCGTTCAACACTCCGGTGGCCGCCGTGCTGTTCACGCTCGAAGAAGTGATGGGCGACCTGCACGCGCCCGTGCTCGGCTCCATCGTCCTCGGATCCGCTACCTCGTGGGTCACCTTGCACCTGCTGCTGGGCGATGAGCCTCTGTTTCATGTTCCTTCGTATCAGCTGGTCAGTCCCATCGAATTCCTCACCTACGCGGTGCTGGGCGTTGCCGGTGGCTTAGTCTCAGTAGCTTTCGTTAAGCTCCTCCTCGCGATTCGAAAATATTTCCTCGCTCTGCCGAAATGGAGCGAGTGGCTGCAACCCACCGCGGGCGGCCTGGCAGTCGGATTAATGGGATGGTTCGCCCCCGACGTTCTCGGCGTCGGCTACGGCCACGTCAGCGAAGCGCTCAACGGCCAGATGACGCTACAGGTGATGGCGATGCTGGTCGTGCTGAAGCTGATCGCGACCACTAGCTGCTACGGTACCGGAAACGCGGGCGGCATCTTCGGCCCCAGCCTGTTCATCGGCGCGATGCTCGGCGGCAGTGTCGGAACCGTGGCGCACCAGCTCTTGCCCGATTTCACCGGCGGCGTCGGCGCCTACGCGCTGGTCGGCATGGGCGCTCTATTCGCCGGCATCGTTCGTGTGCCTTTAACGTCGGTGATCATGATCTTTGAGATGACGCGCGACTATTCCATCATCGTGCCGCTCATGATCGCGAACCTCATCAGCTATTACATCTCGTATCGCTTGCAGGAAGAGCCCATTTACGAAGCTCTCCAGCATCAGGATGGTCTGCATCTACCCTCTGGCCTTCGTTACCGCCAAGGCCTCCTGATCGTGCGCGACGCCGCCGAAGCGCCGGCCCATTTCCTCTCGTTGACGGACCACGTCGAAAATGCCGTCAGCTATCTTCACCCGGATCGCAACGCCTGGCCCGTCACGGATGGCAGCCGCCTGGCCGGTATGATCACGCTTGCGCACGTGGAGCAAGAGATGGCAGAAGGCCGCTATGATCGCCCGCTCGGTGAATTGCTGCCGGTGAACGTTCCTAATCCCCAATTAACCGGAGAAAACTTTCCCCATGTCCACATGGATCATCCGCTCGACGTGGCGCTGCGCCGCATGGCGCAGAGCAAAACGAATGTGCTGCCGGTCGTGGGACGCGCCGATATTCGCGACCTGAAAGGCGTGGTCTCCCTCAACGACATCCTCAACGCCTACGGAGTCGCGGGAGAAAAAGAGCACGCAAAGCCAAAACACGAGGAAGATCCCGTATCTCGCCGGCTGGTGCTTGGAGTGATCTCCGCCGGCCTGGCCGTTTTGCTCGTAATCGGTTTCTTGAACTACTACTACCGGTCCGCGCGATCGGAACGTGCCCAGCAATATTACAAAACCGGCAACGAGTTCCTCGATCAGAATCGCGACGAAGAAGCCGTGCAGCAGTTCCGCGACGCGCTATCCGCGGCGCCCGGCAACACGCAATACCGGCTGGCGCTCGCGCTTGCCCTCGCCAAGGCCGACCATCCCGCCGAAGCTACGGTCTATTTGAATGCGCTCTTGAAGCGCGATCCGCAAAACGCGCTGGCGAATCTTGGCGAGGCCCGCATCGCCGCAAGCCAAGGTAAAACCGCCGACGCCCTGAAACTATATCGCCGTGCGATTGATGACGCCTGGCCCGCCGGCACTGAGCCAAGCCGCACGCAAGCGCGCTTCGAACTCGCCTCATTGCTGGAAAAGTCTGGTCAACACTTGGAGGCTGCCGACGTCCTCCGGGAGTTGGTCAAAGCGGATGATCGGAATGCGGCTGCTTACGCGGCCCTCGGCGCGGCCGAACTTTCATTGGAGCGTTACCAGGAAGCTCGCGACGCCTTCCAAAATGCCGTGCAACGCAATCCTTTGGACGAGTCGAGCAAGAAGCAGCTCGATCTCACCCAGCGAGTCCTCGCTCTCGATCCGGATGCGCGTGGATTAGCGGCCGCCACGCGCTATCAGCGCAGCAAGGAATTGCTCCAGGCCGAGATTGCGCAATTCGATCGATGCCAACCCGGCAACAAAGCAACCGATCCAGCGAGAAAAGCCCTTACAAGTCATCCGCGCCGGCGCGCTCTGGACGACGCAACCGGCCACAATCTCTCGCTCGCCAAGGATCTCTGGACGCAGGAGCAAAAACTCTGCGGCGTCTCGCCCCATCCCGACGCAGTCAGCCGCGTGCTCGCGCGGCTATCGAAATAGAACTAATTCGCCTGAGCCTGCGTGATGTGCGTGCGGCGATTCTTCTGCCAGCAATCTTCATCATGCTCGGTGCAGACCGGCTTTTCCTTGCCGTAGCTGATGGTCGCCAGTTGATTGCCCGGCAGACCGAGGTTCGAGAGATATTCCTTGGTCTGTTTGGCCCGCGCATCGCCCAGCGCCAGGTTATATTCATCCGATCCGCGTTCGTCGGCAAATCCCTCCACCGTCAGCTTGAAATCGGGGTACTGCTTGATAATGTCGGCCAGCGTCTGCGCATCCGTCTTCAAAGCCGCTTCGGCATCCGGACGCAGCGTGTGCTTGTTGTAATCGAAATATGCGTCCTGGATGCGATTCAGCAGATCCTGAATCCTCGCCCTCGTAGCCGCATCCGGCGTACGCGACGGCGTGAACGCAGCAGCCGGCTCCTGCCGCGCTGGCGCGGGAGCCTTTCCCGGCGTATACACGGCCGAAGGGGTGCTTTGCTGTGGAGCCGGCGTCGTGGGAGCCTTGGCAACAACCTTCTTGTTCCCACAAGCGGCGAACGTTACACAGAACGCTGTAACAGCGGTGTAGACCAGCAATCGCGATTTCATTTTGAATCCTCCTAGAGACTGCGTACCTACAGGATATAGACGCCAGGGGTGGTAAAAGTATCCCGTTGGAACTGTATTTCGGTCAGAGCATTACCTTATACAGGATCAACGCGATTCCCGTATTTCCCGTTCCCGACTACCTTAGACTAGTGTGGTTTCGTCCCGCCGCCGAGCTACTCCCGCGTTCCGTCGAATACACTGGGGGAAGAATGCGGCAACGTCCAGGAGTAGTCTTGGTGGCGGGATTTGGCGGACTCCTCCTCATCATGGCCGGCGCCGAATCTGGCGCGCTGCTGTTCCTCGCGAGCCTCCGCCACAACGAATCCGCGCTGCAAGCTCGATTCCTGGCGCGCAACCGTACGCTCGAACGCATTCGCTCCGACATCTACCTCTCCGGGACCTTCGTGCGCGATTCGCTTCTCGCACCCGAGCAATCCGGCGCCCGCCTTCAGCTGAACGCCCTGGAAAATCTGCGCCGCGATACCGGAGCCGCTCTGTCAAGCTACGCCTCGGCCATCGAGCCCGAAGAAGCCATCCCATTTCAAAACCTGCGCGCGCAGATCGAAGACTACTGGAAGGTCCTCGACCACACATTTTCCTGGACCGCCGACGAACGCAATAAATATCGCTTCGCGTTCTTCTATGAGGATCTGGTCCCCCGCCGCACCTCCATGCTCCAGATCGCCGACCGTATCGAAGCCCTTAACGAGGACGCGCTGCGCCGTGGCGACTCAAAGCTGGGCGATCTCTTCGGCCGCTTGCAATTCGGCCTGCTCGCCATGCTCGCCGTGACGCTGCTGGGCGGTGCCACGCTCGCCCTCTTTACCATCCTCCACATCTTGAAACTGGAGGCCGAGGTGCAACAGCGCCTCACCGAAAGCGTTCGTTCGCAAGCCAGCTTGCAGGAACTTTCCGCGCGCCTGGTGCGTGCTCAGGAGGACGAGCGCCGCGCATTGTCGCGTGAGCTCCACGATGAAGTCGCCCAGGCCTTTTCCGCCGTCCTCATGGAAGCCGAGAACCTGCTCGATCTCGACCCTGCTCCCAAAGTGCGCGCGCATCTGGATTCGATCCGCGGCGTTGCCGAAAACGGCATGAACGAAATCCGCAACATGGCGCTGCTGCTGCGCCCCTCCATGCTCGACGATTTTGGCCTGCTGCCCGCTTTGGAATGGCAGGCCCGCGAGATCGGCAAGCGCACCGGCCTGCGCATCCAGGTGGCCAGTGAATTATCCGGCGAGCTGCCCGAAGAACACAAAACCTGCGTCTATCGGGTGGTGCAGGAAGCTCTGAACAACTGCGCCCGGCACGCACAGGCCAGCGCCGTCGAAGTCTCCGTATGCAGCGAAGCCGGTCAAATCCTGGTCACTGTGCAGGACGACGGCAGCGGATTCGATCCCCAGCGCGTGCGCGGCTTAGGCCTGCTCGGCATGGAAGAGCGCGCCCGGCATCTGGGAGGCACGTTCCACATCGACTCCAAGCCTGGACGTGGAACGCTCTTGAGCGTAACGTTGCCGCGGAGGGACGTCGCTGCGCGCGAGCCCGCCACTGAGATGCTCTGGGACGGAGTGCCGCATGGCGCAAATTCGCATACTGCTCGCTGACGATCACAACATTCTGCGCGACGGCATGCGCCTGCTATTAGAACGCCAGCCTGGATTCCTCGTCGTTGGCGAAGCGGCCGACGGGCGCGAAACGCTGCAGCTTGCCCAGGA
This sequence comes from Bryobacteraceae bacterium, assembly GCA_035486995.1. Classification (GTDB taxonomy): domain Bacteria; phylum Acidobacteriota; class Terriglobia; order Bryobacterales; family Bryobacteraceae; genus Palsa-89. Next base: position 5,688 of record DATHMO010000121.1, on the reverse strand, counting down.
TCACCATCCCGACGTCGTCGTCATGGACATCGCCATGCCCAGCATGAACGGCATCGAGGCCACGCGCCGCATCGTCGAAAAGCACCCCAACATCGGCGTCGTCATCTTGAGCATGCATCACGACGAGAGCTACATTATCCGTTCGCTCAAAGCCGGCGCGCGCGCCTACTTGCTCAAGGACGCCCTCAAGGCCGAGCTGATCTCGGCGATCAATGCGGTGGTCGACGGCCGTTCATTCTTCAGCCCCAAAGTCAGCCGGATTCTTCAGGAAGATTATGTTCAGGCGCTGGGCCGCAAGGACGCCGACAATACCTACGATTTGCTCACCGATCGCGAACGTGAAATCCTGCAGCTCGTCGCTGAGGGAAAAACCAATAAAGAGGTTGCCAATACCCTCAATCTCAGCCTCTACACCGTGGACACGCATCGCACCCACATTTTGCAAAAGCTGAACCTGCACAGCGTGCCGGAGCTGATCCTCTACGCGGTGCGCAAAGGGATTATTTCCTGACTGGTGGGGCGGACGCCCACGTCCGCGCCGGACCCCCTGGTCCGGCCCCTATTTCGTAGCCGGCTGCGAATTATCCGTCACGAAAACTTCCATCACGATACTCACGTGCCCTTCCAGAAAGTGCCCGCCCTTCGTGCTGCCATCCGGAAATCCCACCACCGCGTGCGCGTGAACATACGGCTTTCCGTTCAGCGTCGAAATATCGCCCACAAACGACAGCAGCTCCGCCTCCTGATTGATTTCCACTTTCTTGAACGCGCGCAGATCGGGATCGGTCCAGCCTAACAACGCGGAGCTGAATGCGCCGACACCCGTGAAATGCCCGGCCGTAATGTGATTCTTCTCGGCGAATTCCGTCAACCCCGACGCCACTTCATCGCCCTTGCCAAAAGTGACTTCGTAGGTGTGGCCGGCCACGCCCAGGTCTTTCACCTTCATTGCCGGCGCAAGCCCGCGCGCGGTAACTTCCTTGCGGCCCACATAGCCGTCGGGCAGCGCGGGAGTTTGCGCGGGTGTCTGTGCGAATGCCGCTCCGCCCATGAGCATCAGCAACAATGTTCGTCTCATGGGGAAAAGCCTATCACGATCCCGCGCTACTGCGTCACCATCAGATTCGCCGGCGGACTCGCCGCGGTCCCCACCGTCACCACCACTGGCTGCACACCGGTGGGCACGCCTGCCGGAACCGTGAAGTTCACTTGCACCACTCCAACCAGCCCGGGCGTGGTGCCGACAAAGTTGATCTCCGCGTTCTGGTTCGCCACCGTCACCGTCACAGGAAGAATCGGCTTTGGGGCATTCGTCAACGTCGTAGGCGCATCGCCGGTTTCCACGCTCGGCGACAGCACCCCAGCGCCCGTGATGTACAGCGCGGTTTCTTTCCCCTGTCCTGCCGTGTTGTACGGCGGGAAAATGAACCCGTTTTCCACAAAAATCCCCGGCGCCGCCGCTACTACCTGGATGTTCACGTTCACGTTGATATACGGATTGCCAACCGTCAGCGTCTGCGTCCCAAGCGGCGTTTCATAGGGGATCTGCAGGTTCACCTGATCCGGCGAAACATAATACAGCGGAGCCGTCACCGCGGCGGTGCCCACTTCGGCCTCGAACCCTTGCAAATATTGCGGTAGCGGAATCGTGCCCGCCGTTTGAACCGCATCGCCCAGCGCCGTTCCGTACACGCTCGCCAACATGCCCGGCGCATACGCCTGCTGGCCCGACGCCGCGTTGCTCACGCCGCCGACAATCAAAGGCACCTGCGGACCGGTGAACGGAATCGTGATCTCGCCCGACCACTGATGCCCCTGCGCATCCGTGCCGCTGTATGTGAACTCGACATTGGTCGACCCGCCGCTGGGTATCGTGACATTCGCCCCCAACCCGATCGACGGTATCGATCCGTTCGCCGGTATGCTCGTCGTCCCGAACACCGTATTCACGTTGTAGGATTGCCCGTTAATCGCGAAGTTCGTCACAGTAGCCGACACCCCTGATTCGTCCGACAGCGTGATCGTAAACTGCCAGCGATTTCCGTTCACATCCGGCAACTGCTCAAACACCGGATTCTGATCGATGGACGCCGTCACCACCGCCTCCGCCACATCCTGCCCGGTCCATGCGTGGACCAAATTGTATGCATCCGGCGACCCAAGCCCCGATGCCCGGTCGTATCCCGCCGCCGCGTTGTACCCGAAAAATCCATTCACGCAATCCGGGGAACCAGCCACGCACGGAAGAGAGTTGTTGCCCACCGTAGTATCGTGAAACACGCCGCTCACGTTCTGCCCCAACCGATACAACTCGGGATTGATGTTGGCGAGCCCCGGTTTCGCCAGCGCGCCGGTCGACACCAGATATTGATTCAGCAGCGTCACAATGCCCGCCATGGTCGGCACCGCCACCGACGTTCCTCCGTAGATCTGCGGTTGGCCGCTGGTGTAAACCACGTAGCCGTCATGATCCGCCGACGCGCTGATGGAAACATCCGGCACATTCCGGTAACTCGTGTTCGGAACTCCAGGACCCGTTTGCCAAGCCGGTTTCGGAAAGAAGATGCTCGTTCCTCCGCCGCCCGCTGCCAGCCCGAAGCCCAGTTCGCTATCGTTCCAAACTCGCTCCGGAATGTAGGAAAGCGCCGATGCGCTCGTAGCCGTGTTGGTGAGGCTCCAATAGTTGCCGTTGCCTTCGTTAAACTCCAGGCCGCCCATCGACGTCACCTCTGGCACGCTGCCTGGAGCATCCACCGCAAATCCATCCTGCGCGATGATAGCGCCGGAGTCTTCGCAATCGCCCGCGCCCGAGTCTCCAGCCGGCCCAAACCACGTGATCCCTTCCGCGTTGGCTTGCAGCGCCTGCGATTCTTCCATCGGCAAATCGATCAGATCGTTGTTCTCGCACAGCCCGTAGCTCATGCTGATGATCGGCGCGTACGCGTTATCAACCGCGTCAGTGGCCGATGTGTCCACGTCATCAGAATACACATAGATGATCTGGGCCTTTCGCGCCACCGCGCCCGACCATTCCAAATCCAGATTCGCCTCCGGCAGATCCCCCTGGCTGAAACCAGGATTCCCTGAACCCTGTACCAAAATCAACTGAGGATCATTAACCGGCAAACCAAATTGACTGCGAAATGCTTCGATATCCGACAAGTTGATCTGCGTTTGGCCCACCACCACCAGCTTCATTCCCGTTCCATCGATACCCTGGTTGTACAACCGGGTCACATCGTAAATAGTGGCGAAGTCATCCGGCGCGATTTGATTTTGGCCCTGAAAGTTATCCGCCGGCCGGGGCCCGGCAATATAGCGCGGCTTCCGGTGAAAATCGTTCAGCCCGCGGAATCCTTGCACCATCCCCGCCAGCGCCGCCGGAATGGATGGATCGCTCGCGTTCGAATAATGAACCGTGCCGTCCTCTAAGTACTGGTTGACTTGCGTGTGCAGCGCCGTCCCTACCTGCGCCGCCGTGCCGCTGAATCGGATCCACGTCCGGCTGCGCGCCACGCTTCCAACTTGCAGGCCTTGCGACTCGAGCCACGCCCTGATGCGGCCCATATCGCTCGGGCTCACGCCAAACTGATTCGCGTACTGTTCGGGCGTGAGCCACTTGTGATAGTTCGCGGAGCTCGGATCCTGCTGGCTCGCGAGCAACTGCCGCAGCGCAGCTTCCTGGGTGGTCGACGCCGCCAGATGCATCGTCACCGAAGGCAAAACAAACGACGCCGCCACCGGCCCCTGATTCTCCGCCCGCAGCGCCCGCCCCGGTACGTGGCCGCGCAACACGACCATCGAACCATTCGTGATCCGGCCTGTGATGCGGTCCTGCTGAGCTTGAGCGGTCAGCGTGAAAACAACGCATAGAGATACAAGAAGAGCATACAATCGCGAGCGAATGAGCATAGAGGTGGCGGAGAAGCGCTACTGATCTATAGGATGGACGCATCTTGCTCCAGGTTTCAACCCAATCAAATCCGATAAACTGAAACACGAATGCAACGCCGGGCCATTCTACTAGTGCTCGTCCTGCTCCCTTTTGTCTCCCCTGCCAACGCGCTGTCTCCTTTTGTTGGTCGTTGGGACCTCACCATCACTACGCCCAAGGGCTCTTATCCTTCGTGGATGGAATTTGCCGAGGAAGATGGCACCCCCGTCGTCCGCATGGTTGGCCGCACCGGAAGTGTGCATTCCGTCGGCGGCGTGAAAGTCGAAGGATCGCACCTGACTTTCACCGATCCCGCCTGGGACTTGACCGTAACAGATCGTAAACTGACGGGTCGAACTCCCGACGGCAAAATCGCGGGCGTCCCCGCGCCGGCATTGAACAGAAATCCTCCCGCGGCCTGGACCCCTCCCCAACCCCTGTTCGATGGCCACGATCTCGCCGGATGGCAATCCGATCAGCCCTCGAACAACCACTGGGTCGCTCAAAACGGCGAGCTTCAAAACCAGAGCGCCGGAGCGAATCTTCGGACCACGCGCACCTTCGGCGATTTCAAACTCCACATCGAATATAATTGCCCGCCCGGCGGCAATAGCGGCGTTTATTTGCGCGGGCGATACGAGGTGCAGGTGGAATATGAGCCGCCGGAGAAGAACGACCAATTTCACGCCATGGGTTCCATCTACGGCTTCATCGCTCCGGCTGCCGAGGTCTCTCCGCGCCCCGGCGAATGGGAGGGCTACGACATCACGCTGGTCGGACGAACCGTCACCGTGGTGCGCGATGGCGTCCTCATCATCGATAACGCCGAGATCCCCGGCATCACCGGCGGCGCGCTCGACAGCCGCGAATCCGACCCTGGCCCGCTGTACTTACAAGGCGACCACACCGGCGGCCTGCGCTACCGCAACATCACCATCTCGGTGCCGTCACTCCACCGTTAACACCACCGGCATCTCAATGATCGACGCCTTATTCGCCGTCAAGAACGCCACATGATATCGCCCCGGCTTGATCTTCGGAACCTGAAACTTGATCTTCTCCGAGGTTTTCTCCATAATCGCGGCCTTGGTGTCGGTCGTGCCGTCAGTAAGGTACAAATCGGCGGCCGAGATTTTGTCCGCGTTCTCGCAAGTAACACTCACGGCATCCCCGCTTTTAGCCGTGTCGGGATCCACCGCCGTACACCGCGGCATCCCCTGAAATCCAGCCATGGCCGCAGCCACGGCCAATAGCAGTCCAACAACGAAGCACGTTCGCATGGTGCCTCCAGTGGTCGCGATTATACACCCGCCGCACTCGGCGCGGAATCGAGTTACCACCCGATCATTTTTTCCTTTAACGTTCTCACAACGACTTCGCCGCCTTGGACGTCCCGATCTCCATCCACCACTGCTACTCTCATCCCGATGCCTTCTCACACCTTATTCCCGCCTCAACCGCCTTTTGGCTTCGTTTCCTGGCTTCGTTTCTCCAAATTCAATAAACTCACCGCGCGCGCACAAAACTATGCCTCTTGCGCCACCTCCTCCAGAAATATTCTCGCCCGACCGGAAACCCTCCGCCACCAACAACCAACAACCAGCCGTAAACTAGGATCATGCCGAACATCACCGAAGCCCCCGCCGCTTCTCCCCAACCTCTCACCGTCCTGAGCGAAGTGGAAAAGATGTTCCAGGACGCCATCCGCCGCTTCGCCCGCGAACGCATCGCCCCGCACGTCCGCGCCATGGACG
>DATHMO010000120.1:0-38278 GCA_035486995.1 Bryobacteraceae bacterium | reverse complement strand
TAACACCCAAAATTTGAAACACCGCGGGATTGAACGCTTCACCCTCGATCCTCTCCGCACCCACGCCATTTTCTTCCACACCAAAATCGCGAGCCGAGTAGTCAACCGCTGCCAGGTTTTCGAAACTGGCGTGGCTTTGTTCTTTCCACGCGACGTAATCGGTCACCATCGCGCCTTCGGTCTTCTCGGGATGTCCGGGCGGCGTGGTCTCGATCATCACCAAGCGGGTGGGATCCCGATAAGCCAGCGAGTTGAGCAGCACCGTGTTCACCAGGCTGAAAATCGCCGTGTTCGCGCCGATGCCCAATGCCAGCGATAACGCCGCGATCGCCGTGAATCCGGGCTTCTTCAGGAGCACTCGGAAGCCGTACACTACGTCCTGCCAAAGTGTCGTCATTCGATCAGCCTCGCAAAGCTTTTATAAAGAATATCCGGAGTACGTGCGCGCTGTACAGATCTACGTGCAATAAATGTTCGATAATGCGCCGTAATGTTTGTTCTATGCCAAAGATGTTTGTTCTCTCACGCAAGCGTGCTCATTAGCTGCTATTTTGACTCAAGGACGAAAGGCGCGCTTGATAATCCGTGCGGTTCTGGATCACAAAGAACAGTGAATTGCCGGTTCGCGAACAGCTGGTGCGCCAGGTTTTGCTCGGCATCCTGAGCGAGGATCTGCCCTCCGGCCATAAGCTGCCCAGTGTTCGCGCCGTCGCGCGACGCCACCAGATCCACTCCAACACCGTCAGCGCCGCCTATCACGATCTGCTCGAGCAAGGCTGGCTGGAGCTGCGCCGGGGCAGCGGTCTGTATGTTCGTCCGATGCCGGCTGCGGCAGATGGCCAGCTCGATCAACTTCTCACTGCGCTATTGCAAGCGGCGCGCCGTCAGAATTACGAGCCCGAGGAGGTTCTCCACCGGCTGGAACACATGCTGCATCCGGTGCCATACGAACGGATCTTGATCGCGGAACCAGAACCGGCCATGCGTGAAATCCTCGAAGCCGAACTCACGGAATCTGTATCCGTAGCGGTGCTCGACTTTTCACAGCTTGCTGATTTTCCCCGATCGCTCGTGGTGGCCCTCCCTACGCGAGCCGCGAAGATCCGACGTCAACTTCCGAGCGGCGTTCCTTGCGTTGCACTGCGCTTGAATTCAGTCAGCGCCGCCATCGAAGGCCAGACCAAGCCACCGCCGGACGCCGTTATCACGATTGCTTCGCGCTCCGTCGAGATTCGCCTCTGGTCGCGAGCCATGCTAATCGCCGTGGGCCTCCATCCCGATTCGTTGTCGGAGATCGACGCCGCGACCCCCGGCTGGCAGGATCGCCTGGGGCGGGGAACAGTGCTCGTGGCCGACATAGTGACCGCTCGTGAACTGCCCGCCGGCTGCAACGCCCGTGTGTTTCGCGTAATCGCCGATTCCTCGATCGCCGAATTGAAGCAATTCTGCTCCTAAGTCTGTTTCAAAGGATGTGACGCTCTCGAAAGTGCCACAAAAGCGGCGCCCAGCCGCTGCTGCCGGCCGTACTCTGGTCTCACCTATGCAACACATCAGGAAACACACCAGCTTCGCAATCCTATCGGCCGCTTTGGCATGGACCCTTCCACTCCACGCGGCTGACGATATCCACACCCATTGGATGAACCTGTGCCACGTCGCAGGCGCCCACCAGCTCAACCTCACCACCACCGACGGGAAGACCGTCAGCGGCACGTGCACCTCAATGAACAATGACGAAATCGCGCTCACCGCGAACCAGAGCGTCGTGAAAATCGCGCGCGCTACTCTCACCCGCATCCAGATGTACCAGCCCGGCAACCACCATCTTGCCGATCTGGGCACCGGCATGGCAAAAAGCTTCAGCCGAGGCTTCAGCTGGCTGTTCTCACCAGCCGCTCCCTTGGGACTAATCACCATTCCCGCTACCGTCGCCTGGGGCGCCGTCTCCGCCCCCTTCTGTCTGCTCGGCGACATGGGAGACAACGGGCCCACCACGCAGGAAATCAAGGTGATCGACTGAATCGCCACATTGCCTCCGGTCTGGTTTCGAACCGTTGTGATAGCATCTGAAATTCGAGACCAAACCGGAGGTTTCCATGCGCGCAATTACGATCACCCTAGTATTCACGCTCGCTGCCGTTGCAGCCTACGCTCAGCAGCCGCCCACACCCACCAAGACCTATTCGTCCGCCGCCGATGTCGCCGCGCTGCTCGCCAAAGCGAAGGCGGATCATAAGGACGGCCAGCCCACGGTGGTCGAGACCATTTTGCATCTGGCTCCCTACAACGCGAACCTCGAATATCGCAGCAGCGTCGGCCCAGCCGCTGTTCACGAGAAGGAAGCCGAGATGTTCTACGTGCTGGATGGATCGGCAACGCTCACCACCGGCGGCAAGCTGAAGGATGAAAAACGAACCAACGCGGAAAATCTCACGGGTACCGGCATCGTTGGCGGCAGTGATCAAGCAGTCGCCAAGGGCGATGTCGTCATCGTTCCGGAAAATACGCCGCACTGGTTCAGCCAGATCAATGGAACCATTGTCCTGATGTCGCTGCACGTGCCGCGGGCTTTGGCCGCCGGCACACATTAGACGGTAGCCGTTGGTCCGGATCCGTCCGTACATCCTCTTATTCGCGGCGCTCATCGTCATCTATCACGCGAATCTGCGGCCCGTGGATTCGTCCGACACGCTGCCGGGTTCGCTCATCCCGCTCGCCATCGTTCTCGATCACAGCGTCACGCTCGATCGGTTCGTCCCCTGGCTCAAGCAACACGTTCCCTACACGCGAGCGGTGGTCGTGACTCGCAACGGGCACTTCTACAGCCAGTATCCGATCGGCGGCCCCGTCTTTGCCTCACCGTTGTATTTGCCGCTCACGCTCTTCGGGCTGCGCGATTGGGATCCTGGGTCGCTGGTCATGTTCGCGCGCGTCGCGGAAAAATTCGCAGCCACTTTCATCACCGCTCTATCCGCGCCCTTTCTTTTGCTGCTGCTCAAGCGAATCACTTCCGTCGGTTGGGCCTGGTGCCTGACGCTGGTCTACGCGCTGGGAACTGCCACATGGTCCATCTCAAGCCAGGCGCTGTGGCAGCACGGCCCCGCGGAACTGGCGCTGGTCGGCACGCTGCTTTGTCTCGCCTATTGGTCCGAAAATCGGTCATCGACGGCGGTTCTTTGGACCTGCGGCGCCTGCGTAGCTGCCGCGTTCATTTTTCGTCCGACCAACATCGTTCTGCTGCCCGCGATTCTCGCCGGATTGCTGTGGGCGAAGGCGTCGCTGAAGGAGCACATTCGCTTCTGGACCTTGCCCCTGCTCGGCGGACTGCTCATCGTGAGCTACAACCTCTACGTATTTCATCAAGTCTCGGGAGGATACGGGCTCGTTGGACTCCGTGCGCGACTGTGGGCGGGGCTCGCCGTGATCCTCGTCAGCCCCGGCCGCGGCTTGCTCATATTCACGCCGGTCGCGATCTTTGCCGTATGCGCGTTTCTTCCCGGCGCACGCAACGCGCGGCGAAAGCATGCTGTCCTCGTGGTGACGTGTTCCGTGTTTGTGATTCTCGACCTCATCGTCATCGCGAAGTGGCGCGTTTGGTGGGGCGGATATTGCTGGGGCCCGCGGCTGCTCACTGAGCTTGTTCCGCCGCTCATTGTGCTGATGGCGATCGGCGTCAGCGTCATCGATCGTCCGTGGCCGCGCCGCGCCTTCGCCACGCTCGCTGTCTATTCGGTTTTGATCCAAGCCATCGGCGTGTTCTTTTATCCCAAGGGCCGATGGGACGCCGGCCCTCCGAACGTCAACTCCGCTCCGGCCCGCGTGTGGAATTGGCGCGACAATCCTATCGCGCGAACGCTTCACGGCGGTCCAGAATGGGAACCGTATGCCGTCATCGGCACCGCGATCACCAGTGGCATTCCGGCCGCGCAACGCCGCATGCGCGAGTTGAATGCCAATCCTTACGACGACTCGCCGCCTGAAGGCGTCGCACCCGCGCCTCGTGAGTTACGATGAAGAACATGTCTTCGATGCCTGGGGTCACCGAACTCGCAGCCAACATCCGAATGCTCCTCATGGATGTCGATGGCGTCCTCACCGACGGAAAAGTGTTCGGCGTCCCAGGCCCCGCGGGCGACATCGTCGAAACCAAAGGATTCGATACGCAGGATGGCATCGCGCTCCAATGGCTGTCCTGGAAAGGCTTCGTCACTGGAGTCATCAGCGGCCGGATTTCTCCCGCCACCGAAGCTCGCGCCAAACAGTGCAACATGACCTACGTGTATCAGGGTCACATCGAAAAGATCCCGATTGTCGAAGAGATTCTGGCGCGGTCTGGCATAGCGGCTTCACAGGTCGCGTATATGGGCGACGATCTCACCGACGTCGTCGTGATGAATCGCGTCGGACTGAGCATTGCGCCGGCGAACGCCAGGCCGGAAGTCAAGCGTCACGTGCAACACGTCACTGAAAGCGCGGGCGGACAAGGCGCGGTGCGCGAAGTGTGCGAACTGCTGCTCAAGGCGCAAGGGCACTGGGACGGGCTGCTGCAAAAATACGAGATTGCGAAATGAGCGCGGAACCAACCGGAATTGTAGTGGTGGCCCGGTCAGGGCCTGGAGTGCTGCATGAGCTGACCGGTGTGATCGCGAATCACAACGGTGACATCGCATCGGTGTCGATCATCGAGGAGCAGCCGGAATCGCGCATTTATTTCGAGATCAATCTTCCGGAGACGCCGGAGATTCTGAAAGCCGATCTCGAAGCCCTGCCCATCGTTCGCAACGTGAGCATCGTCAAGACGCTGCAGAAGGTCTACGGCAAACGGATCATCATCGTCGGCGGCGGTGCGCAAGTGGGCCAGGTCGCGATCGGCGCGATCTCGGAAGCCGACCGCCACAACATCCGCGGTGAGCACATTTCGGTGGACACCATTCCCTTGGTTGGCGAACAAGTGCTGGCCGATGCTGTCCGCGCCGTCGGAAGATTATCGCGGGCCCGCGCGCTGGTGTTGGCCGGGGCGCTGATGGGCGGCGACATCGAAAAGGCCGTTCGCGAGGTGCGCGCGCAAGGTTTGCTGGTGATCAGCCTGAATATGGCCGGCAGCGTTCCCGATGCGGCCGATCTGGTGGTCTCCGATCCCGTGCAGGCGGGTGTGATGGCCGTGATGGCGATCGCCGACACTGCCAAGTTCACCATCGCTCGTCTTCACCGCAGAGTTTTCTGAGAGCCTTTTGATACCTCTCCTCACATATCGCCGCCAGTTGATTCTTTCGCCGCTCTGTCTCATGTTTTTTTTTGATCTCGAAAGGCGGGATATAGTTCGGCAGCTTTCCAGGCTCACCTCGGAACCCAGCTTTTGAGCGCCTTAGACAATCTGGCCCCCGCCTTAGACAACATGGCTGGCCAATCCGTCGCACTGGTACCCTTAACCGCTTGATTCCAGGACCTCTCTGCCGGATCGCAAATTGCTACATCTCAAGAAAGCATGAGCGATACGGCCAGCCTCTACTTCCAGTCCGTCGTTATAACCGGCGTATTCTTGCTCCTCAATGGCCTGCCCAAGTTCGAGACGCATGATCTCGCCCGATTCTTCGTCTACCTCGCGCTCGGTATGCTGTCGGCCACATGGAAAGTTCGCTTGCCGAGAATCCAGGTTACTGTCTCGCCAGTCTTCGCCTTTGTACTCATTGGAATCGCCGATTTCCCCCTCGGCCAAGCGCTGCTGCTAGGGTGCCTCCCGGTCCTGGTTCAGTCGGTATGGAAAACACGAACGAAGCCATCCTTCGCGAAAAGCGCCTTCAGCGTGTGCGCGGTGGCAAGCGGCATTGTGTTCGCCTACGGCCCTCCGCATTTCCTGATCGCTCGCGGACTGGCGGCGGTCCCGCTGATGTTGCCCTTCGCAGCAGTGATTTTTTGGATTGTGAACGCCGGATTGGTTGGGGGGCTTACATCGCTGGTGTCGGACGCGCCGTTCCCGGGAGTTTGGCGCACCCTGAACCAGCACCTGCTCGGGTTTTACATTGCGGGCGGATTGGTAGCTGCCCTGGTGATTACGGTGGATCGACTCTGGGGTTGGCACTGGGGAGCGTTAGTGATTCCGGCGCTGTATATCGCTAGCCACCGGTATCGCACTGCTATCGAGGCAGGAACATGAAGTGCGAACCGAGCAAGAACACCACGAGTGCCGCGTGAGTTGCTGCCATCATCGGCTTGGCCAAGGGCCGGCGTTTTTGAAATTCGGGGTCCGAAACTGAGGCCGCGGCATCTTTCATCACTCGAATATATTCATCCGCTTCCACTAGGCGATCCTGGCAAACGTCGCAGACCAAGAGATGTTCCTCCCAGTATGCGCAATCGTCCTCGCTAAGCATTTCCATGGCAAGCTCGTCGAAGATCCCTTCCGGAATGTGATCGACAAAGTCAGTCTTCACGACAAGAACCTCCTGGGAAGCTCAATATCATCGAACCGGCTCATTCCAGGCCGCGCCAGCGGGTCCAACAGCTTCCTTTTGAGGCTCTAGTGCGTTTACCGCGCAGAAGTTCTCGCAAAATACGGTACCAATGGTTTCTGCTGGAGCCGACGCTTTCCAAGCTCGCCGAATCGGGCCTTGGCACGCGATTTCAGTAAACGGAACTGTGTTTCGCTGAGGTTCATTTGCGTGCAGATCTCATCCTGTGTCTGTTCATCGAGATAGAAGCGACTCAAGATCTCCCGATCGCGATCCGAAAGCTGCTCCAGAATCTCACGCATAAATTCAATTTTCTGCTTGCAAGCCATGCTCTGCTCTGGGTTTCGCTGCCGATCAGGCACGCGCACTCCAACGTCCAGATGCATCTCATCGCGCCGGCTATGAACTACTTGATCTATATGTGCTGCCACCTGGCGCCGCACCACGGTCCTGACGAACCCCATCAACCGCTCGGGCTCCCGCAAATCTCCCCGCTGGATCGCCTGCACCACAATCAGAAACGTATCGTGAACCTTGTCGTCCAGCTCTTGCATTCCCAATTGCCGGCATAGATAAAAGCGGATTCCGCGTGCGAACAGACGATAGAGCTCTTCCATGCCGCTGTTATCGCCTTTGTGAATTCGCGCCACCAGAGCCGGCCAATCGATTGCGCCGCTCGTGGACTGCGGACGCACATCCGTTTCCAAATCCTCCTCAGCCGGGTTCGCATAACTCTCTGTTTCCGCCTCTGGTGACGCTTTGCTGGCTCCCGATTCATTGAGCCGTCCGGTAACCGGTGCACTTTGTTGGATTGTTTGCGGAAGTGTGGCCATGGCGGTGTTCCTTTCGAGACTGAAGCGGGTTTCCAGAGGAAAGGAACGACACCGTGTATTTCCACCGGCTTCGCTCGAAGAGCGCGCCGATGTTCTCCATTGGCGCTGCGGTCGCAAGGGATCCGCGATTTCTCTACCACTCAGCAGCGCTGCTCAACCATCGCATCGCTCACTGACGTGTAATTCCTAGAGGTAGTGCCTCGCCATGTTGCACACGTAGGACCAAACCTTAAAGGAATAGTGCAGATACCCTATTGCGCGGGAACGCGCAGGTTACGAACCTTCGAGTAACAAGTTGCATTCGTGATCTAACTCATCGCAACACAACGCGACTCTCGAGTCGCGAGTGGGAGTGCCGCGCTATTGTTCTCGCTGGATTGATGCTGAAATGCGACGGTTGGGGTAATAAGCTCAGGCAGCAGAGTTCTCACTCATTTGCGTGGCGTTAACCCACCCCGGCAACCGAACCTGAGCGCTGGTTCCTAAACCACGCCCGAGTGCCGCTTCAAAATTTGTTGGAGGTTCTGTGAAAACGCCGAACGCGCCATCACGATGTTGGCGCCGGCCTCTTGCGCTTGCTGCTTCAGTTCACCTTGCACATGAGATAAATACCCGATCACGCTGATCTGCTTCATCTCTCCGTTGCTTTTTACCTTTGAAATCAACTTCAGCGGCTGCACGGCAGTGAAATTCAGATCCAGAATGATCAACAATGGTTTCTCTTGCGTCGCCTTCTCGATCACATCGTGTTCCGACTTCACAAACTCCACATCAAGACCGGCGCGCTTAGCAGCATCGCTGATCTTGACCGTGAACATCAGGTCTTCCACTACCGCCAAGATTTTCTTCCTGCCTTGCTTATGCATGAAATTCTACACGCCCGCCCGTGCTCGCTACCCCTTCTGAAATTTTGCTTTTACTCCGACTTGGAAAACGCAAGTTGTGTGGAAGGTAAGATCTATTTTAGCATGACGAGGTGTGTGCTCCAGCGCTCCGACCCAACCTCCTGCATCCATCACCGTCTCGGATGTTCTCTGTGACCCTTACGATCCTATGAGATATCCGGTTCAGATCACCACTTACGATGGCGAAGGCGTGATGTGGTTTCTCGACAAAGCTGCAGCGAGGCTCATCGGTTGACCCGCCGGTCTGTTCTTCTCCTTCCAGCGCTGGGCTTCTTTGCACGACACCGGGCATTCGCCTCAGATCCCCAGTTGCATCCCACCACGCGCATTCTCTGTGGTGGCGACGTAATGCTCTCCCGCTATGTCGGAACACGCGCCCGCCGCCTGTCCGATCCCGCCGCGCCGCTCCGCGATCTCGCGCCCTTGCTGTGTTCCGCCGACATCGCCTTTGTAAATCTGGAATCGCCTTTCTCCGATCGTGGCCGGCCGATCGAAAAGGGCATGGTCTTTAAGGCGGAGGCTGCAATGGTCGAAGCGCTGCGCATCGCCGGCATCGACGTCGTTTCCACCGCCAACAATCATGCGCGCGATTGCGGCGCTTATGGCGTGGATTTCACCGTGGATTGGCTGGCCAAGAACGGAATCATGGCGGTCGGAACGGGCCACACGGCCGAGGAGGCGCACCGCGGCGCGGTCATCGAGCGCAACGGGCATCGCTACGGCTTCCTCGCCTATACCTATGACCAATCCAACGGCAACCACGCCGATCAGGACGATCGCATCGCGATGCTCCAACCCGAACGCATGGCCGCCGACATCGCGAACCTTCGCTCTCGCGCCGACGTTGTGATCGTTTCCATGCATGCCGGCGTCGAATATCAGAAGCAGCCCAACGCCGAGCAGCGCCGCTTCGCACATGCTGCCATCGATGCCGGCGCGAGCGTCGTCATCGGCGCGCATCCTCATGTCACACAGCCGGTAGAGAGCTATCGCGACGGCGCGATCTTTTATTCACTCGGCAACCTCGTTTTCGACCAGTTCCAACGCCAGGAAACCCAGCACGGCCTCCTCGCCGACTTGCACTTTGCCGGGGCAAAATTGGCGTCCTATAGCAGCATCCCGGTCGACATTGTCAGCACCGTTCCGCGCGTTGCCTCTCAGCCTGTTCCTCCGCGCTCATGACCGCGCTGGTTCTATCCGCGGGCGGGATGTATGGCGCATATCAAGCCGGAGCTTGGAAAGCCATCGCGGATGTAGTTCGACCCGACTTGGTAGTCGGCTGTTCCATCGGCGCTCTCAACGGCTGGGCCATTGCGGGCGGGTGCGAACCCGACGATCTCATCGAGCGGTGGATGAACCTCAACGCCGCCGCTCATTACCGCTGGAAGTTTCCGCGCACTCCATTGCAAGGCGTGTTCGATACCACCGCGCTCCAGGCCGTTCTGCGCGACGTCTACGAATCGTTTCAACCGCGTACGCATTTTGCCATGGTGGTCACTGACTTGATGAAACTGCGCCCGGTGATCCTGCGCGGCAATCAGATGAGCTGGCAACACCTGGTGGCCACTACTGCGATCATCGGCCTCTTCGATCAAGTCCGCCTCGGCGGACGCATCTATTCCGACGGCGGCCTTCTCTCCGCCGTGCCGCTGTGGGCCGCGGCTGAAATGGGCGCGACGCGAGCCCTGGTGATCGATGTCCTACCCGTGCCGCCCGGCACCGTAGCCCGGGTGTTCGTCGGCACGATGAAGACTCTCTCGTCCTTTCGCGCGCAAGTCCCTCCTGGCATCGAGGTCATCCGCCTGGCTCCGCCCGCGCTGCTCGGCCGGCCGCTGGAATCAATCTATTGGACCCGCGCCAACGCCCAGGCCTGGATCCACGCCGGCCACGACCAGGCCCTTGCAATAAAACATTCCATTGCGAATTGTTTTGAGCGAAAATAGATCCTAGCTATGCCGACTTACCAGATCCACCGTTTGAAGGAACTTCCACGCCAGCAGTTCCGTTGGGCGCCGCATACTCCCGGCGTCACCGTCGTTAAGTTGAAGGACTACGAACCCGGACCCGCCATCGAAGCCGCCAGCCCGTACGCCCTCTGGCTGGCATTGCGCGAGACCGAGCAAGCCATCTCTGTTGGCGATCTCATCGAAATCCCGGGCACCGAACTCCGCATTCTCAAATACATAGGGTTCGAAGAAGCCCGTTGGTACGTACCGGAACCGGCCACGCGTGCCGTGGAGGAGCCAGTGGAGGTAACATAAGAGTAATCGTATGTATAACGATCCCGCCGCGTGGGATCGGATCAACTCCTTCGCGTTAGTCAGCTACATTCCAGAGCCCTTGGCAGGCTTCCTGGATAAACTGCGCCAGGAGCTAGTTCCGAACTGTTTTTTGCGTGCCCACGTGACAATTCTTCCGCCCCGCCCCATCTGTACTTCACCAGAGGCCGCCTGGAAAACTGTCCGCACCCTGGCCCCGCTGTGCCCGCCCTTCGAAGTGGAAATGACTCAGCTGGAAGTGTTTCCCGTCTCTGACGTCATTTACATCGCGATCGGTTGCGGACATGAAGAGCTGAAGAATATGCACGCCGCCTTCAATGTCGACGGCTTCCTCTGTCACGAGCCGTACCCCTATCATCCACACGTTACGCTCGCGCAGAATCTCAAGGGCGACGAAGTGGACGAGCTTGCCCGCGTGGCCCGCGCCCGTTGGGCCGAATGCACGCTCCCCAAGAAATTTCTGGTCGACAAAGTCGTGTTCGTGCAGAACACCCGTCGGAATTGCTGGCTGGATCTGGGCGAGAGTGCCCTGGGGCATTCGGATTCGCGGCTGGTGGGGGAATTGGTGGATCTACTGGCGGGTTGAAACGTGGGACTGAATGCCTCCGTCTACTGCACCTGCTACAAACTGAGCAAGGTCCGAACGTCTCCTCCCCAACCGGATATCACTTACATCGATAACGGCGGCTGCTGAGAAGCGTCGGGAATCCGATCGTCTTCTGGGCCCGCCATCACAGCCGATCACGCCAATAGCCGGGCCTCCGTCGTCCATGCGCCACCGCTACGATCTCGATACCCTCCGTGCCCTCGCGAAACACGATAACGTACGGAAACATCTGGAGTACTGCTTTACGAGTTTTGAATTCGCTCAGCGGATACTGCCCGGGATGTTGTGAAATCTGAACAACCATGCGGTTGAGTTCAACCAGAAAGGCTTCTGCAGCCTTGCTGCTGCGCATGCCGTACCAAGCCAGTGCAGCCTCGGCCTCATCCAGCGCCGCAGGATGAATACGGAGGCTGTCGCCGTTCACCTACAGTCGGGTTAAGAGACGACGACGCGCCTCATCCCACGGAACCAGCTTCGCGGCTCCACTGTCGATCTCGGCCAACCTTCTCTGGATCTCCACGCGCCAAGCCTCCTCGACGCCCTCATCCACTTCGGTCTCCAGGCTATCCACCAACGGACCGATCAGCGCGGCGCGCACTTCGGGCGGAAGCGCAAGCGCGTCTTTCAGAACCTCGGCCGCATCGCGTGGCATATCTGCATTCTACTCGTCCGATAATCGCGGGTTAACTGCCACTCGCCCGTTCAATCCTGCACGGTGTAGATCCGGACCTCGGCAGGCTGTCCACCGCGAGCCGGAACAGCCAGATAAAAGCGGTCGAACCCCTTCCCTTGTTTCCCGTAGTAACCAGCCGTCTTTGCTCCGATCGCCGTCGCAACTCTCGCCAGAAGCTGGTAGTGATCGGGATCGGTCATCTGAAAGACATCGATCGCGCCCTCGCCACCGGGCATGTACACGCGCTTGCGATCCGCGTCGAAATACAAATCGTCACTGTCCTGGACGCTCGGGAGCACCGCCACTTGACGCCCGGAATTCGTATCGAACACCGCCAGGCGCGGCGGCGCGTGCACTCCGACAAACAAGCGATGGCCGGCCTCATCCAGCGCCATCGGAAAATTGCTTGCCAGGCCCTTCAAGGGCCAATGAGTGATCTGCTTGGTGACCCGATTCACCACCACAATCTGCTTAAGATCGGGCACGTTCACATAGATATTCGGGCCGGATTTCTCAAGTTGGAAGGACTCGGGCTCGCCACCCAGCTTGTATTCTTCATCCAGGCGTTGGTTCGTGGCGGCGTCGATCATCGCGATCGCCCCGCTCTTCTCGTCATCGCCGCAGCCTACGTAAACGCGCTTGCTAGCCGCGTCGTAGCGCAGGTTGTCGGCGCCACCCTCGAAATCGATTGCCGTGATCGGATCGTAAGACTTTGCATCATACACGTAGACCTTACCCCGTCCACTCGCCACAAACAGCTTGTTCGCCTCCGGAGCGAACGCCACACCTTGTGGATCGGGCACGCCAGTGATCGTATGCTCCACCACCCGCCCACCGATATTGATCGCCTCAACCGCGTTGCTGCCGAGCGCCGAAACAAACAGCACACCCCGTCCTAGAGCAAAATGATCGAAGCGACCCTTGGCGTCGTCGAGAGGAATGGCCTCTGTGAATACCAGCGGTTTGTCGCGCCTCGCCACTTGTTGAGCGTCAGCGCGAAGCAACGGCGTTAATACCACGAGAATGCACCAGACCGTCCTCATGTTGTTCCTACTATTCACACGCCAAACTGGCGCAAATGATGGTCAAGATGTTTGTACATTAGAATCGCCCACTCCTCAGGCGTCATCTTCCCGAAGAAACTATGCGGATTGCTGGTACACCCGGCCACCCCGCCTGCCGCAAATTTGTCAATTAGTTCTGATAGCCGGTCCCGTTCCTTGCCCAAATCTCGTTCGTCGGCCACAAGGAGGCTCTTGGCCGTCGGCGAATTCTTCCGCAGCGGGTCTTCGTTGCGAAACACCATCGGCTTCACCAGCCGCCCCATCAAACGGGCGGGTAGCGCTCCCTTTTCGGGTACCAGTTCTCCCACCGCCCACTGCATACTCACCGAGCAATGTGCCAGCATCTGCGCCGCCGTCATCTTACCCCAGCGCCTCTCACTGTGCGGCTCCAATATTTCCAGCCGGGCCTTTACCTGATTCGCCACCGTCGCATCGAACATGTTTTTCATGATCCTATGCCTCCTTTGAATGAGAACCCTTTGCGAGACGGCCAGCCGTTCAGAAGATCGGCCTCAGCAGCATCCGGCCGTACGCGATGAACGCCATGAGGAGACCCAGCACGCCGCTTAAGATGATGGTCGAGATTTCGCCGTATTTGGCGTGCACCCAGATGAACACGAGGCTCTCGATCGCGAGCACCGCGGCAGCCACCACCGTAAATCGCGGATGCCAGTGAAGAGCGCCGGGGACGATCAGGCCGGCCGTGCAGACCAGTTCGAGGATGCCGAGGGCCATCCAGGCGTCCCGCGGCAACGCACCAAAGGAGGGGACATCCGCGCTTACCTGGTCGAACATAAAGACCTTCATGACGCCCGACGCTCCGAACAGGAGCACGGCGAGGATCTGCAAGACCCACAACAGGATATTCATTGTGCCTCCTCCCGATTTCCGTGTCGCCCGGCAGATTTTCATTTTACTCGTCCGAGAGTGATAATATGCACTCCAGCAAATGAAGCGACTTCTCACTTTTGCATTGCTTGCATGCAGCGCGACCACAATCCACGCCGCCGATCCCGACTCCACCGACCTCGACGTCGTCCGCGTTCGCCCCAACTTCTACATGATCGCCGGCGCCGGTGGGAACATCGGTGTGCAGATCGGCTCTGATGGCGTTGTGCTGGTAAACGCGGGCACTGCAAACGCATCGGACCGGGTGCTTGCGGCGCTCCGAAAACTAACGAATCTACCCATTCGCTACGTCATCGACACCAACGCCGAGCCCGATTTCGTCGGCGGCAACGCCAAGGTCGCCAAAGCCGGCCAAACCATTTTCACCAATGTCCTCGGCAATCCCGCGCTCTCCGCCGCAATGACAAACGGCGGCGCCGCGGCCATCCTCGCGCACGACAGCATCCTACAGCGAATGAGCGCTCCATCCGGCAAAACGGCCGCCTATCCCGACGACGCCCTGCCCACCGAAGCGTTCTACGCCAAGCGCTCGACCCTGCGCATGAACGACGAAGGCATCGAGGTGCTGTACCAGCCCGCCGCCCACAGCAATGCCGATAGCTTCGTATTTTTCCGCGGCTCGGACGTCGTGGTCGCCGGCGACGTGCTCGACACCACGCGCTTTCCCGTGATCGACATCGGCAACGGCGGAAGTATCCAGGGAGAAATCGACGCACTGAACAAATTGATCGAACTGACCATCGCGCCCACGCCGTTTATCTACAAAGGCGTCGGGACTTACGTGATTCCCGGTCATGGCCGCCTGTGCGAGCAAATGGAAATCGTGGATTATCGCGACATGGTGGTGCTGGTTCGGGACGTCGTCGCCGACATGCTCAAGCAAGGCATGACGCTCGATCAAATCAAAGCCGCCGCTCCCGCCAAGCCCTATGAAACGCAGTACGGAGCGCGCGAAGGATCAACCAGCGCGTTCGTCGAAGCGATTTACAAGAGCCTCACCGCCAACAAAAAATAGCGCATGCACTATTCATTCAAAATTCTCGCGTTCACCGCGATTGCTCTCCCTCTCTTGGCACAGCCTCCCGGCGGACCTCGCGGTGGACCGCCTCCGAATCCCAAAGCCGCCGCCCCTATCGATCTCACCGGCTATTGGGTCTCCATCGTGACCGAAGACTGGCGCTATCGGATGGTCACGCCCGCGCCCGGTGACTACCAAAGCGTTCCCATGACGCAGGCCGCCGTCAAAATCGCCGACGCCTGGGATCCCGCCAAGGATGAAGCAACCGGCGATCAGTGCAAGTCCTACGGTGCGCCTGCACTGTTGCGCGTCCCTGAACACCTGCACATCACCTGGCAGGATGACCAAACCCTCCGCATGGATACCGACGCCGGCAAGCAGACGCGTCTTTTTCATTTCGGCGATTGGAAAGCGCCCGATCCAACGCCTTCGCTGCAAGGCGATTCGCTCGCCCAGTGGGAAATTCAGCGCGCCGGTCCGCGCCCCGTCAACGGATCGCTGAAGGTCGCCACGTCGCATCTCAAGGCCGGCTATCTGCGCAAAAACGGCGTGCCGTATAGCGACAACGCTCAACTCACCGAATACTACGACTTAGTCCACGAGCGCAACGGCGATCAACTCCTGGTCGTCACGATCGTCGTCACCGACCCAACGTATCTGCGCGAGCCATTCATCATCAGCTCGCATTTCAAGAAACTGCCCGACGACACGGGCTGGAAACCCACGGAGTGTTCCGCGCGATGGTA
Organism: Bryobacteraceae bacterium; assembly: GCA_035486995.1. Classification (GTDB taxonomy): domain Bacteria; phylum Acidobacteriota; class Terriglobia; order Bryobacterales; family Bryobacteraceae; genus Palsa-89. The sequence goes on along the minus strand of DATHMO010000120.1, from coordinate 22,795 downwards.
AAAACTTTAGCTGCACTGTTATTGTTAGGCGGGCTTCCCGCCATGGCCGAAATCGATCTGTCCGGCTCCTGGACCGCCAAGAATCACGAGGACAACATGGAGCGCGGCGCCGGTCCCAACCCTGACGACTGGGCCGGCCTCCCGTTCAACGATTCCGGCCGTGCCAAAGCCCTCAGCTTTTCGCAATCCATCATCTCGATGCCGGAGCGCATCTGCTGGTTCCAGACCCAATGGCACATCGCCGCCGGCCCGTTCAGCCTGAAAATCTGGAGCGAAAACGATCCACTCACGGGAAAAATCAACGCCTGGGTCATCGGCGGTTGGGAAACTCGCGCCCCCATGACCATCTGGATGGACGGCCGCCCGCATCCTTCGAAAAACGCGCCGCACGATCAGACCGGCTTCACCACCGGCGAATGGAATGGCGACGTCCTCACCGCCTACACCACACATATCAAGACTGGCTACATTCGCCGCAACGGCGCGCCGAGTAGCGACCAAGCCACCATCACCATCACGTTCATGCGTCACGGCGATATGCTCACGCTCGCGCTGGTCATGGAGGATCCCGTGTACCTGACTGAGCCGTATATCCTGACACGGTCGTACATGTCCACTCCCACGCCCGTCGCCGTCGCCGGCCCGCCCTGCATCGTCGGATTTGAAGGCGTGGAAGAGGGCCGCGTTCCGCATTATCTTCCCGGTAAAAATCCCTTCGTCGACGAGATGGACAAGCTCTATCACATTCCGCGCGAGGCCTCACTCGGCGGCGCCGAAACTATGTATCCGGCTTTCCGCGACAAGATCAAGGATAAGTTCGTCATTCCTCCGAAATGCACGCGCAATTGCGGGGCGCCCGGCCAAGGTTTTTAGCGAACCGATGCCCGTGCTCACTCGTCGCGACCTGCTTACTACAACCGCCGCGGCCGCGCTTGCTTCCGGCATCCCTCGCGCTTCAGCTCAATCGCCCGGCGCGAAACCAAACATCGTCTACATCATGGCCGACGATCTGGGCTACGCCGATCTCTCCTGCTACGGCCGCCGCGAATACGTCACGCAAAACATCGATTCCATCGCCGCCCGCGGCACTCGCTTCACGCAAGCCTACGCCAACTCCGCCGTGTGCTCCGCCACTCGCACTGCGTTGATCACCGGCCGCTATCAATATCGCCTGCGTGTGGGTCTCGAAGAACCCGTTCGCGATGGCAAGGAAATCGGCTTGCCGCCCGCGCATCCCACGCTTCCGTCGCTGCTCAAGAAGGCCGGCTACGGGACCACGCTCATCGGCAAATGGCACCTCGGCCAGCTTCCGAAGTTTGGTCCGCTCAAGAGCGGCTACGATCACTTCTGGGGATTCCACGGCGGCGCCGTCGACTATTTCACCCACAAATCCGGCATCGCGAGCACCAACACCGACGACCTCTGGGACGACGACGCGCCCATCCATCAGACCGGCTATCTCACCGATTTGCTCGGCACTCGCGCGGTAAGAGTGATCGCCGATTACGCCGCTGCCAAGCAGCCGTTCTTCCTCAGCCTCCATTTCAATGCCCCGCACTGGCCGTGGGAAGGCCCCGGCGACGAAGCCGAGTCGCAGCGTGTCACAGCGTTGATCGATCGCGATGGCGGCTCCATGAAAACCTACGCCCGCATGGTCCTCGATATGGACGCGCAGGTAGGCCGCATTCTCCAAGCCCTCGATTCTGGCGGGATCGCGAACAACACCATCGTCATCTTCACCAGCGACAACGGCGGCGAGCGTTTCGCCGACACCTGGCCGTTCACAGGCAAGAAAACCGAGTTGTTGGAAGGCGGCCTTAGGATTCCGGCGCTCATCTCCTGGCCTGGCCACATTCCCGCGGCCGGCACTGCGGACCAAGTCGCCATCACCATGGATTGGGTTCCAACTTTGCTCGCCGCCGCCGGCGCCCAGCCCGATCCCGCGTATCCGCCCGACGGCATCAACCTTCTGCCGCAACTCACCACCAACGCGTCCCCGCTTCCGCGCAAGCTCTTCTGGCGATATCACTACAACCAGCAGCGCGCCCATCGCGACGGCGACATGAAATATCTACGCATCGCCGGCAACGAGTTTCTCTTTAACGTGGTCGACGATCCGCTCGAACGCGCCAATCTCAAGCAGCGCCAGCCCGAGGTTTTCCAGCGCCTCATCGCCGATTACGAAGCATGGAACGCGTCCATGCTCCCCGATATCCCCGAAATCAGCTCCGGCCCCCTGGGATATTCCGACGAACTGGCCGATCACTTCGGCGTCCAGCGAAAGTAGGGATCTTTGGCCCTTGCCCGCCTACTTGCGCTGCCCTTGTTGATGGCCGGGATGCTGCCTGCTCAAAGCGCCGACAACGCCGCCGATATCATACGCAACCTCGCTCACTCGGCTGCCGACGCCACCAGTTGGAAGATCGATGGCGCCATCATCTATTCGCCGATCCCCGCCGGCGGAGTCACCGTCGCTGTTCCATTCACGCTGCTAGTGCATTCGCCGAATCAAAGCTATTTTGAACATCTAGGCGGGCCCTCACCGTCACTCATCGTGTGCGACGGCGCCAATGCCTGGATCTATTCCCCGCCGTTCCACCGCTACGCAAAACGTCCAGCCGCAAACAATCCCTCGTGTGCCCCGATGGTCGCGGACTGGAAGCTACTTGCGGCCGACCTCGAATCGCCCACTCTTTCCGGCCGCTGCGGTTCGGATCCAACCAAGAGCTCCGACGAGTTTCAATTGATCACCGGCTCCAGCAAGCCGGAATTGCCTACTGCCGCCGCGCCCTGGATTTTGCGCACTCTCTGCATTGATCCCGATCGTAACCTGGTTCTTTGGGAAACCGCCAAGCTAGGCTACAACACCCGCACTTATATGTACACCCAGGTGGATCGGAACGCCGATATCGCGCCCGATCGCTTCGTCTTCAAGCCGCCGCCTGGCTCGACGCAAACCGAGATCGAGTTACCGGTCTTGCGCCCGCTCGGCGCCCGAGTCTTAGGCCAACGTCCGGGAGTGGTCCCGCCGCACATCGTGTCGAAAAAGGAACCCAAGTACGACGGCGAATCGCGGAAAGAGCGCGTGCAAGGCACAGTCCTGATATGGGTGATCATCGATACCCGCGGCATGCCGTCCGAAGTGCTCGTGGCTCGCTCGCTCAATCGGAAACTTGACGAAGCGGCTATAAAGGCAGTGCGCCAGTGGCGTTTTGCTCCCGGTACCCTCAACGGGAAGCCCGTCGAAGTGTTCGCGACGATTGAAGTGAATTTTCGGCTCCTATGATTGGCGGGCTCATCGCGGCTCGAAAACCAGCGCAAAGTCCATCACGTTTTCGCCCGTGCCCTTCCGCATGGTCGCGCTAAACTTCTTGAACTGGCGCCCATCCACAGCGCGGAAGAAGGTTTGTGAGAAATCCTTCGGGTAATCGTAGTCGAACGGATCCCCAGGATTGAGACTCCATATCTTTCGCGCCTGCGCCTCGAGCGTTGGCGTCAGCCCCGCGATCTGCAGTTGCCCAAACTTAAAGAGCGGACCCATGGCGAACGAAAGCTTGATATCCAAAACGCGCTGCTCGTCGTGAAAGATACGCTCCGGTTTCGCGGCGGCGTTTAAGTAGCCCATACGTTTGACCGACCGCTCCAGCTCCCAAATCGAACTCTGAATCTGAGTCCAGTTGGCAATCTCGCCTTTGCGAAACTTCGCCGCCTTTAGCATCGCCTCAACCGGTAGATTGTCGCCGAGAATCTGCACATCTCCCAGTGTGAACTTCGCGCCTTCTTCCACCGCAGTCGTCACCGTAACGGACCACCCTGGTTCCCTCTGCGTCGTGATGCTCGGGAACCGTGCCCGATACATTCCGTGCTCCTCATACGCGCGCCCCAAGTTCAGTTCGACTGCCTGGCGAAAACCGCGATCCGTGTACCCTTGCTCGCGCACGTCCTTGGGGATCAATCCCGCAAGTTGCTCTTGCGTCAGCTCCGTTTGGCCCGTGAAGTTCAGCGCGGCGATGCGCGGAAGCGGATCTGGCTGGAACGAAATCGTCGGTCGTCCGCCATGCATCACATCGCTTGCCAACTGAGCGGCAATGTGGTGCCCTTCAAGCGCCGGGCCCAGATGCTCCTCGATCTTCGCGCCCACGAATTTCTGACCGGCCTCCGCCTCCGGCGTCTTGTGATTCAGCGTCGGATATCGAGCGGCCAACCACTTCCAGAGCTCGTCCTCGTCAATCCCCGGAACATCCACCGTCGCATTCAACAGTTTGCGCGGATCAGCCACTTGGAAGGTCACCACATAGCCACGCTTCGGGCCGGGTCCGTAGCGATAGTTGACCGATTCGAACAATCCGCTCTCGTTCAGCCGCTGCGCCGCCGCGTCGATGGCACCTTTATCCACCGCCGACCCGATGTGCAGGGCCGAAAGCTCCAAAACCACTTCCTTCGATAAAGTTGTTCCTTCAACCGCAACCGATTCTAACGGAAATGACGCGCTTTGCGCCTGGATTTGACAGAGCACCGCGACCGACATCAGCAGAATTCGCAACATTAGGACAGAGTATCCCACAGAATCACGCGGGCCCTTACGCCCGTTCACCTCACTTCCCCCAACTTTTCACCCACCCCTTCAACCACTTCCCCCACCCATCCCCCACCCAACCCCCAACTCTCACGATATTCTCGAATCGACTTTATGCCTAAGCGCCTCCAACAAGCCGATCAGGCGGTCGCCCTGCTCTACCACGCCCGCTACGCTACCCCGTTCTTCTCCCGCGAAGGCCAGCCCTGCGCCAGCATCCCCGCCCATGTTGATGCCCGCCGCATCCTCCCGCTCCGCTCGGCCGACTTCCGCGATTGGCTCACCGCCAACTACTATTCCGAGTTTGAAAGCGCGCCATCCTCCACGGCCCTTCGCACTGCCATTCGCACCCTCGAGGCCCGCGCGCAATATGGCGACTCGCCCGCCCAGAAAATCGATCGCCGGCTCAGTTTCGAAGGCGACCCCTTTGCCCCATCGAGAATCTTCCTCGACCTGGCCAACGCCGACGGCGAAATCCTCGAAATCACCTCCCATGGCTGGAACATTACCGACAATTTGCATCATTCCTTCCGCCAATCCGTTTCCACGCTCCCGCTCCCTGTCCCCCAACCCGCCACCAGCCAACAGCCACCAGCCACCGGCTCTCTTGATGAATTCGCCCAGCTTTTCCACCTCACGCCATCCGCCCGCACCCGCATCTTCACTTGGCTCGCCGCCGCCCTGCGCCCCATCGGACCGTACCCCATCCTGGTCCTGCGCGGCCCCGCGTCCAGCGGTAAATCAACCCTTGCCCGCGCCCTGCGCGTTTTGATCGACCCATCCACCGCGCCGCTCCGCCGCCTCCCCCCGCGCGATCGCGAACTGCTCCAGCTCGCCCTCCAAAATTGGGTGCTGGTCTTCGATCAAGTCCACCGCGTCCCTATCAAAATCTCCGAAGCCCTCTGCGCCATAGCTTCCGGCGACGCGCTGGAAGTCGCCCAGCCCGATGCCCGCGACGACGCCCTCATGGAAATTGCGCGGCCCATGATCCTGATCGCCCCGCTCGATGAAGCTCAGGCTCCCTGGAACCCGCCGCGTTCGCTGGCCAACCGCAGCCTGACCATCGACCTTACGCCCATCGCCGCCCCTCGCCCTGAAGCCGCCGTCTGGTCCAGCTTCGAGGCGCTGCGCGCACCGGCTTTGGCTGTGCTCGCCGATGCCGTCAGCATGGCGCTCCAGCGTATCCGCGACACCGATCTCGGGAACATCGCCCGGTTTGCCGATTGCGCAGCTTGGGCCGCCGCAGCCGGTCCCGTCCTATCGCTTGATAGCGCAGGCATCACCGAAGAAATCACCAATCCAGATTCGATATGGATCGGATCCGATCCGTTACGCGACACCCTCTATTCGCTGCTGCGCCCCAATCATTCCTGGTCTGGCGACGCGACGTCGCTGTTGATTGACCTGCGGGCTCTCGCGCCGCTCGCCACCCTTCCCAGCACTCCCAAGGGACTTTCCCAAGCCCTCGCCCGCATTCCCGGCATCAGCGTCTCAGCCAGCAAAGGCGCGCGGGGCCAGCGCACCCTCTCGATTTTCGACGCAACTCAAAAAGGAGAAGTAGATCATGGTACCTCAAGGATTCGCGGCGCCCAACATGGCGCTGAACTCAACCATTAACCGTGGTAACGCGCTCACAAAGAAACTCGCGCTGCTCGGGATCATCGTAACCACGCTGGAAATTAATCCAGTGGGACCCGCCGGGTCGGACATTCCCTTGAATGGCATCGCCATCGCTCAAGCCCAAGCGCTGGGCGTCGGCCCGGACGATCTTATTCATTTGCTCTTCCAGTACATCGGTGGCGGAGACATGCAACCGGAAGTCGCCGTGATCGAACAGTTGATCGCTCCCGGCACCGTAAGCGCCGTCGTCGCGCTGTTCAACGGCCTGTTCCCAGCGATCAGCGCCGTGCAAGCCGAGAGCCGCGCCATTACCGCGCTCGCCAATCTCCCAGCCGTCGCCGCCGCGCTTCAGTCCGCCTTGGCCTAATTCAGAAAAAATCACCGCCAAACACAAAACTACCCCTGATGCGCCACCGGCTAAAATGGGAAATAGCCCGTGCGCATCTGTATCGTATTCGCGCTCACCATCACCCTGGGCGCGCAATCCCCTTCGCCGCCCGCCGATCCCGCCGCCCGCCGCCTCAATCGCTACGAATACAACGCCACCATCCGCGATCTCCTCGCCATCCCCTTCGAACCAGCCTCCGATTTCCCGGTCGACGATGCCGGCTACGGCTTCGACAACATCGCTAGCGTTCTCTCCCTCTCGCCCGCCCTTATGGAAAAGTACCTCGCCGCCGCAGAAAAAATCGCGCGCGCCGCTATCGTCCCTCCCACCCCTCCCGAACCCACCGTCCAGCGCTACGCCGCCCGCGAGTTTCGTTTCAAGGTCGACTTCGAAGCCGACTACGACATCTTGATTGCTGTCCACGGCACCGGCCCCACGCCCCAGGGGACTCTGCTCATCGACGGTGTGCCCGCCGAAACCAGCTCTCTGCAGTTCCGCCTGCACCTCGGCCGCGGCAACCCACAACTCCAGGTCGAACTCGCTCCCGACATCCAGGCGCTCAGCTACGTCGAAATTCGCGGCCCCTACGATCCCAAGACTCCGCCGCTCCCCGAAAGCTACGCCCGAGTTTTTCGCTGCGGCCACGCTCCCGGCCATCACACCCTCGCCTGCGCCCGCACTAATCTCGCCGACCTCGCGCGCCGCGCTTATCGCAGGCCCGTCACCGATGCCGAGGTCGACGGCCTAGTCCACTTCGTCGAATCTGCTCAGCACCACGGCGACTCCATCGACGACGGCATGCAACTCGCCCTCGAAGCCATCCTCGTTTCGCCGCGCTTTCTCTTCCGCATCGAACCCGCCGGTCACCTGGATGATTTCCAATTCGCCTCGCGCCTCTCTTATTTCCTCTGGAGCAGCATGCCCGATGACGAGCTCTTCCAACTCGCCCTCACCCACCGCCTCCGCGACCCCGACGTGCTCCACGCCCAAATTCACCGCATGTTGCTCGACTCCAAATCGCGCGCACTGGTCGAAAACTTTGGCGGCCAGTGGCTCCAAACGCGCAACCTCGCCAGCATCCAGCCCGATCCCGCTAAGTTCCCTCAATTCGATGCCTCGCTGCGACATGACATGCAGCTCGAGACCCGGCTTTTCTTTCAATCCATCATTCGCGACGATCGCCCCATCACCGATTTACTCGCAGCCAATTACACATTCCTGAACGATCGCCTGGCCAGGTTCTACGGAATTCCGGGCGTTGAGGGCAGCCAGTTTCGGCGCGTCGATCTTCCGCCCGATTCGCACCGCGGCGGCATTCTTACCGAAGCCGGCGTGCTCACTGTCTCGTCTTATCCCGCCCGCACTTCTCCCGTTCTGCGCGGCAAATGGATCTTGCAAAATCTGCTGGACTCCCCTCCGCCTGCTCCGCCGCCCAACGTCCCCACCCTCGACGTGAAGGCCGCCGGCGCCACTAGGAACATGCGCCAACAGCTCGAGCAACATCGCGCCAATCCAGCTTGCCGAGGCTGTCACTCGCGCATCGATCCACTAGGTTTCGATCTTGAAAACTACGATGCCATCGGCCAATGGCGCACCCAGGACGGAAGCTTTCCAGTCGACTCGGGCGACGGCCCCGAAGCCCTGAAACACCTTCTGCTGAGCGATCAAAACCGATTCGCCCGTTGCGTCGCATCCAAACTCGCAACCTATGCGCTCGGCCGCAAAGCCTCCTGGTCCTCCGCTACTGGTAACCAGACCTTCGCTCAGCTCGTCGAAGAGATCATGATTGGCGCCGCCCATGAGTAAAGCCCTCAGCCGCCGATTCATCCTCCGGGGCCTCGGTGCCGCCGTCGCTCTCCCGTTGCTCGACGCCATGGTTCCGGCTTTCGCTTCGACTACTTCTTCCGCCTCGCCGCTCCGCCTCGCTTTCATTTACGTTCCCAACGGCGTTCTCATGGACCAGTGGACCCCTACCGCCGCCGGCCCTGATTTCGAATTCACGCGCATCCTCGCGCCGCTCGCGCCACACCGCGACAACCTCCTCGTACTCTCGGGTCTCGCGCAAAATACCGGACTTCCGTTAGGCGACGGTGGAGGCGATCACGCTCGCGCTTCGGCCACCTACCTGACCGGCGTGCACCCCAAGAAGACCGACGGCGCGGGCATGTGCGCTGGAATTTCCGTGGACCAGCTTGCTGCCGCCAACATCGGCGGCGCTTCGCGATTTCCTTCACTGGAACTCGGGTGCGAAGACGGCCGCATGGTTGGCAGTTGCGACACCGGCTATAGCTGCGCGTATAGCAACACGCTTTCCTGGCGTACCCCGACCGCGCCCTTACCTCCCGAAGTCTATCCGCGCGCGATTTTCGAGCGCTTATTCGGCGACGTCGACGAAAATCCCACGGATCGCCACAAGCGCCTCATCAATGAAACAAGCATTCTGGATTATGTTTTGGACGACACGCGCCGTCTCAGTACCCAACTCGGCGCATCCGACCGCGAGAAAATCGATGAATACCTCACGTCGCTCCGCGAGATCGAGCGCCGTATCCAACTCGCCGAGAATGACGATCGCCAAACTCCACCATCGTTTGAAAAACCCACCGGCGTTCCCGCCGAATTCTCCGGCTACGCCCGCCTGATGTTCGACCTGCTGGCCATCGCTTTCCAAACCGGCGCCACGTGCGTCTCCACCTTCATGCTCGGCCGCGAAGGCAGCACCCGGGCCTACCGCGAAATCGGGATTTCCGACGCCCATCACCCCTTGACTCATCACGGCGGCAAAGCGGATCTCATCGAAAAGGTCGCGCGCATAAACACTTATCACGTGGAGCAATTCGCGTATTTCCTCGGCAAGCTGAAATCCATTCCCGATGGCGACGGCACGCTGCTCGATCATTCCCAAATCGTCTACGGCAGCGGCTTGAGCGACGGCAATCAACACCAGCACGATAATCTTCCAGTCTTGCTTGCCGGCAAGTCTGGCGGCCGGCACATCACGTATCGCGCCGAGACTCCCATGAACAATTTGCACTTGGCCTTGCTCGATCGCATGGGCGTCCATATTGATTCTTTGGGCGATTCCAATGGAGAATTGTTTCAATGAAACGCATCACATTTCTCCTGCTCGCTGTCTCCCTGTGCACTTTTGCGCAAACTCCTTCCACGCCCGCCAAATCTTTCACCGAACAGTTTGAAGACGTCACAGGCCGTCTTCTTGCGATGGCGAAAGATTTCCCCGAAGACAAGTACGGCTATCGCGCCACGAAGGACGTTCGATCGTTTCGCGAAATCGTCGTACACGTCGCCTCCGGAAACGCGTACGCCGCGAAGGCAGGCCGAGGCGAAAAGGCGAATTGGGACGAAATCGATCCGAAGGGCTATCCGACGAAGGCCGCCGCGGTCGCATTGCTGGAGAAGACAATCGCCGATGCCACTGCCACTCTGAAGGCGACTCCCGAGGATCGTTGGGCAAAAACCGTCCAACCCTGGCTCGCCGTGATCGAACACGCGGGAGAACATTATGGACAGCTTGTGGTTTATTACCGCAACAACGGAATGGTCCCGCCCGAATCGCGTCCCAAGAAGTAACTAGATACTCAGTAAGTGAGCCTCGACAGGTGCGTTGTTTAGGCGCCCCAGCGCGAAACAATACCAGCGAAGTTGATTTTCGTATCGCTTGCGGCTCGGGCCGATTTCGGCGTCGGTTTTGAAATCGACAACGTTCCACGTACCGTTTTCTTCGAACGCCAAGTCGATTACGCCTTCGAGAATCCGGTTGCCGTCGAGCTTCAAAAGAATGGGCAACTCTCTCCGGCACGTTTTCGATTTCCGCGCACGTTCCAGCAAAGGATGTTTCAGAGCCGCTACGACGGCCGCCGCGGCGTGCTTGACTTCTTGCTCCGTTGCGCCGAATACTCGTCCGTGAACTTTCGCGAGTTGCTCAATGTCCTCGCCAGCGAGCGACACATCACGGAGGATCGTGTGAACCAATGTTCCAAATCGCGCTCCCGCGGAACGGCCGGCGGATTTCTCGACAGATGCAAACTGCAGAGAAATCTCTCCTGGCGCTTCCGTCGCTTCCGTCGCGGTGAAAAGATCGAATTGCTTTTCCTCGCCGGCCGCGATGGTTTTCTCGCGCTGCTCCGTCCACTCCCGGTAGGCGATCAGGCTCGGCGATTCTTCATCGTTTGGATCGCCCTTCAAAATCTCTTCCTGCCTTAATCCGAGATTCGCCGGCGGAGCCATCGTCAATATTCGCGGATCCCACCAAACCACCTCATGGTTTCCTTGTTGCGGCGCATGCAAGCCCGGCTGCACAGAGGGTTCATCGTGTGCGAAGAATGGCCGATCGATCACCGATGCGTCGCCGAACTCCGGACATCCAGCGGCGCGTTTGGCGTGCCGATATCGATCGTTGGCCGGATAAATCGCCTTGTTCAGCGGACTGAGCCAACCGTCCAATTGCTCATCCCCGACGCTCGGGATTACCAACAAATCCCGCGCTCGCGTGGCCGCCACATAAGCCACTCGCACACCTTCGGCGCGTTCGCGCAAACGTTCCTCAGCTTCGTGGTCCAGCAATTCCCAAGGAGCGCAGCGCAGCAATCGAGTTGCGCACAAGCGCTCGCGCGCATCGACGTACCGGTCCGGATCGCCGGCCGCGATATTCGCGGTCATATCGGCGAGAATCACAACGGGAAATTCGAGACCCTTCGCCGCGTGCACTGTCATCAATCGGACGCCCTCGGCGCCTTCCTCGAGCACGGGCGCTTCAGCCGATTCTGCTTTCTCCGACTGCGCCGCTAATTCCTCCACGAATCCGCGAAAGGAAACTCCGCCCGACAGTTCAAAACTTCTGGCCAGATCCGCAATGCGATGAACATTGGCGAGCACCTGATGCCCGGCCGGCCGCAATGCAAATCCGGCGTGCGCGCGCGTGGCTTCGAGCAGGGCATTCACGGTATCGGCGATGGGTCTTCGATTCCGGCCACGGTGCAGATCGGCCAGCAGGCGAAGTGCCTCCGCGATAGGTTGGAAGTGTTCGTCGGCCGGAAGTCGAAACGGATGTAATCGTCCCACCTCCTGATGGAATCGCAGCAGAAGATTATCCGGAATCGCGAACAGCGATCCCTTCAACGTCGCAAAGACCGACAGTTCATCGTCCGGCCATTCGATGGCTGTGAGTGCGGCCCGTAAGGTTTCCACTTCTTCGCGGCTATGAAACGACTTCGATCCAACAAGCAAATGAGGGATCTCGCGAGCTTCCAACCCTCGAACATAATCGCGAGTAATGTCCCGGCCGAAATTCGTGAACCGACGAAACAATAAACAAATATGCCGCGATGCCAGCGGCAGCAATTTGGATGGGTCCTCCGGATCGCGAACTTTCCAGCCGCTCTTTCGCACCAGCCAGTCGCAAAAGGCCACGATAGTCTCCGGCAAACAGCCATCAATCGCGATACGAGAAACGCGCATGCTCCCGTACGGGCGGGGCGCGGGCAGTGCGATAACACTCGGCTGTCCATCAATCGGCGGTGTTTCTCCGTTGAGCGGAGCATAGGCGGCCTGCCCCGACACGGCATCATCCTGCATTTCTGTTTCAAACGCCGCGTTCACCATTTGTTGGATAGGCCGCAATGCCCGAAAGCTCGTCGTCAACTGAATGACAGCCGCGCCGCGTTGTGCCAGGCCATCGCGGATATCGCGGTACAGCACTACATCGGCACGGCGGAATTTGTAGACGGATTGCTTCGGATCTCCGACGACAAAGAGCTTCCCTGGCTTTGGCGCGACATTGTGCCAGTCGGCTTGCGCGGGATCATCGGCGGCCAACAATAACAGAATCTCGGCTTGCAGTGGATCGGTGTCCTGAAACTCGTCGATGAAGATATGAGTAAAGCGATTCTGCAAATAACGCCGTACTTCCTGGTTATCGCGAACCAAGTCGCGAGCGAGCAGCAACAAGTCGACAAAATCAAGTTTCCCCGCGCGCCGTTTCAGGCGGTCATACTGCTCCACCAGATTCCACATTTCGCCACGTAGAATCGCAGCTAGATCGGCATCGGCGGCATGTTGAAAGGCCTGCAATTGATCCAACAAATGTTGCCGTGCTTGTACGACCTGTTCGCGCGGAACACCCTCGGCGAAGAAGCCAGATCCCTTCTGAGGATTCTTCTTGATATCGCGGATCAGCTTGATCAGCAGGCTTTCGAGCGAATCATAATCGCGGGCGCGCGCAGTCTCCGCCCGTTCGATCCATGTCACCAATGCTTGCGCGGGCCGAAGCGATTTCACCAGGTTGTCGCCACGCCTTTGGCAGCGGGAGGCAGCCTCCGCAATCAGCCGGATTTGTTCCACCAGCCGGTCGATCTCTGCTTCCCGTTTGAACTCGACCTTTCGCCACGGCGCCGGATGATCACGCCATTCAATCAGTTTCCACGCCGCATATTGCAGTTGTTCCATGGGCGCGGCGCCATCGAAGGAATCACGGGATGCGAGCCGTACAAGAGCGCGCCGAAGACCGGGAGCGCCCTCACCGAGTTTCCGCTGAATCCAAGCGCGGAACGCGCGTTCGTAAATTCGAGATGCCTGCTGCTCGGAAAGTTCCTCGAACGCGGGATCGACAACGGCTTCGACGGGCCGCTCTCGCAGGATTTGCGCGCAAAACGAATGGATGGTTCCGACGGAGGCTTCCTCCAGATGTTCGAGCGCGTGCTCGATGTTGGCCCTTTCCGTCTCGGTTGTGGTAACACTACGGGCGCGATCAAGCTCCTGGCGCAAGCGCAGTTTCAATTCCCCGGCGGCCTTGTTGGTAAACGTGACGGCCACAATGTGACTGATGGTGGTCAATCCAGTCGCCAGCACGGCGACGATTCGGGCGATCAACTCGGTAGTTTTCCCGGTGCCGGCCGACGCCTCCACAACGAGGCTTTCTGAGAGCGAAGTGCGAATGCGCTCGCGCGCGGCGCGATCGTCCAGTTGTAATTCGATTACGGGAGTCATGGTGAATGGCGAATCTCGATCAACGGATCGAGACGATCAGACTGCTTCCGTTTCAAGCGCTGTTCTTCATACGGGCCGCACACTGGGGTGTAATCGCACATCGAACAAGCCCCCGTTTGCGGGGCCGCCGGAAGGAAACCTTCGCTGATTGATGTATCGATGGCTTGAAGGATACGCCGCAGCCGCCCCCGTCCTTCGTCGTTGAGGGGAATGTCGACGGTGGAGAAGTCGCCGCGCTGGGTGCAGTAAAACAGCCGGCCCGATTCAACGGATTCGCCCAATAATGTTTCGGCCGCCATCGCATAGAGCAAAGGCTGCAGCATCGCGCCGCCGCCCACGTATTGCGGACGGTTTTGAGGCGCTTTTCCCGTTTTGTGATCGGTGATTCGCAGTGTGTTGCGAGTCGCGTGACGCTCGATCAGATCGATGGACCCGCGCAAATGAACATCGTCGAGTATGCGCGCTTCTTCAGCGGTGCTGGACGGGTCGCGATCCTGACCGGTCGGCAAGCCAAAGCCGAATTCGAAATGTTCTGGTAGCCAATCGGATTCCGTCGCGGCCACCTGTTGCAGCCAGCCGCGCAGGTCGGTGCGCAGGTTTTCGATTTCACTTTTCCATACGCGCGGAATGGCCGGCGCAAGTTCGTCCTCGTATCGGGCGGCGACGCGATCCAGAACCCGGTCCGCGCGGTCGAGTATTTCGGGCAAACGTGCCTCCGTCACCGGAAGGAGATCCGTGCGAGTCAGTTCGCGGAACAGTTCGAATTGCGCGGAGTGGAACAACGCGCCGCGGGTGAGCGGGTCCATTTGTTCCAGACGAACGGGTTGTTCTCGTGGCCGTAATTGAAAAACTGCGTGCAGCAAAAAACGATAGGGGCATGCGGCGAACTGCTGCAGTGACGATGGCGAATAACCGCGGCGCGGGAGGCTATGCGTTTCGAGAGCCTTCAATGTGGCGGAGTCGGGATCGACGAGACCATCGGCGCTGGACCAGAAATTGCGCCAACGGCGCGCGCGAGTCCGCAGCGATCGCGACAGCGCTTGGTTGGTTTGCATCAGGTAACGCGCGCTGCCGGTCGCCGTCGCACCGCGCCGTTTGAGCGATGCGTTGAGCGAGGCCAAATCGTATTCGGCGTCGTCGATGGCGTCACGAGCGTTGGCGGGCGCAGGCCAATCGAGCCGCGCTGGAGCGCTTGCGGCGGCGCGCTTTTCAAATTCGCGAAGCGACGGTAGGCGGCCTTCGGCGGCGCGCACTACTTCGAGCGCGTAGAAAGAAGGCACACGGGCTCGGGATTGGGCGACATCCATGCGCGGATAAGAAACGACCAAAGTTTTCGATGCGGCAGCGGCGGCGGACCGCAGCAGCATGCGCTCTCGCGCGACTCGGTGATCTTGCGTATCCAGGCCGGCCGAAAGTTTCGCGCGTTGCTCGTCCAACAATAGCGGGTCTTCAAGAGATCGGCGGGGGAACAGCCCTTCAGCGAGACCTGGCAAGAAAACGACTTCAAAGCTGCGGCCACGGGCTTCTTCGATGGATCCGACGAATACCCGTCCGTATCGGCGCTTGGGCGGATCGGAACGAAGAAAGCCGAGGCGGTCCGAGAGCACGTCATAGATTTCGTCGAGCGAAACGGGGCCGACTTCGCTCATCGGGTCAAGTTCGCTGAGTACGCCTAACACCGATTCTGGGAGGCGAAGGGCCGTTTGCGCGAGGGTGGTCAGGCGATCGAGCCAGACTCCCCAGGTTTCTGAAGAGGGCAGGGAGCCGAGCTCTTGAATCAAAGGCAAAGCGAACTGTTTTAAACGTTCCAGCTGTTGAATGCGACGCTGAATGTGCGCGCGACGCGATTCATCTTCGTTTTCCGGGGCGCGCAGCTGCGCTTCGAACTCGGCGCGGAGTCCATCGAGACGGCGAGCCCAACGGTCGCGGCCGCCAATGACTGCCGCATCGACAAGAAGCTTTTCCCAACCGATGGGAACGTCGAGCTGAGGTTCATCGTCGTCGAGGGTGGGCGGCGGGGACGGCTCAAAAGTTCCAAGGATCTCGTCGTCCGCGGGGACCCACTGCACCGGCCGGGCCGCGGGCGCGCCTTTCGTATCAAGCGGCGGGATTTGGCTGAGTGAAAGGTACTCCGCGAAGCGCGAAGCGGAGCAGCCGTCACTGGCGCAAGCCAGCAGTGCGAGAAACGCTCGACCGGCGGGATCGGGCCGCGCGGCTCCACGGCTAAAGTAATGATCGATGCCGGCACGGCGCAGCGCTTCTTCCACCAGCGGCTGATACGGATCGACATTGCGCAGCAGAATCGCGATGCGATCGAACGGCGTGCCTTGCTGGGCGAAAGTGCGGATGCGGCGGGCGATCTCGACGCACTCGAAGCTTTCACCGGGCGCGGAGAACAACAACGACGCATCCGGAGGCGCCGATGGCGGTTGAGCGGACGAGAAGAGCCACGTGCGGACGCGATCGAGAGTAGCGGTGGGTGGCGCAATGTCGAGGTTCTCTGGTTTTGTTCCGAGGATATGTTCAAGCGATCGGATCGACGCGTCGTCATCCGAAATAGCCGTCGCGAATACGGCCGGGGAGCGCGCAACCAGCGCAGCGATCAGTTGCTCATGTGCCGCCGATTCGACGGTGAGGCCGAGCAATAGCAAGGGCAGTTGTGTGAGGCGATGATTACTGTGCGCCGCCTCTTCGATTGCGAGACGGAGAAGCAGCGGAAGGTCGGCTACAGCGCGCGCGGTGAGTTCTTGTTCGTATAGCGTCAGAAGATGCGCCAGGTCGCTGTGCGGTGGGATCACCTGTTGTAGCCGAAGCTCAGAGATCGTTTTCGAGAGGGCGCGAGCGAATCCGGGAGTTTGCGCGACAGGTGCGAAATAGGTGAGCTGGTTTGCGGCTACCGCGGCGTGAACGATGCGCGCGGCGAGTGCCTCAATGCCGAGGCGGGAGATGGGAGCAAGCCCGAGGCGTCCCATAGGTTGAGCGGCGAGGTTCGCGGCAAGCTGCGTGAGCGTGAGAAGGTGCAGGCCCTGGCAACCGGACGGGAATGCTTGAATCGCCAGTTCGTTGGCGGCGGCGCGGGTCGGAGCGATGACTAGGACTTCGCGGTCTTCAGATTCTGCGGAAAGGAACGCAGCGGCACGTTGAAGCAACGCGGCGTTGGAGCGGGAATGAACGAGAGCGCGCGGGGACACAGACAATTATATTGGACCACCTACTCACGTGCGCGGTTCGGTTGGTGGTGCAGGCACGATAGACTTGTTTCAGGAATGCGAATCCAGGGCCTTTTTTTGCTAAGCGTCGCGCTGGCGTCGGCTGGGCCGCTTGAAGACACGCTGGTCACGGGGCGCAAGGCGCTGGGAAACGACGGTGTGGCGACGGCCTGGAGGATCGCGCAGAAGGCGCTAGGGGACGCCCCGGATTCAGCTGCTGTGCATGAGTTCGCGGGCGAGGTCGCGTTCCGGCGTGGCGATTTTGCGCGGGCCGATGCGGAGTTCAAGAACGCGGTGGAGTTGAATCGGGGAATTGCGCAGGCGTGGTGGGGCCTGGGGCGAGTGGCCGAATGCGCGGCGATGAACCGGACCGCGGCCGAAGATTACAAACGCGCGTACGAGCTGGATCCCAAGGATCCGAAGATACTGGCGTCCTGGATATCACGCTTGCAGGGCCGTGAGCGCGAGCGTGCGCTGGAAGTCTACATGGCGAAGGTGGGCGCCACTGTGGAAGCGACGGAATTGCGGCAGCGGATGGAGCTTGTGAAGGCCTTGGATGGACGGCAGGCGATGACGCTCGCGACTCCCTATCGTGCCTATGAACTTCCCTTGCTCGGGTTCGAGAACGGCGCGACGCACGTACGCACCTACGGCGTTGAAGTGCTGGTGAACGGGAGTCCCGTGAAGCTGGTGCTGGACACGGGTGCGGCGGGAATCGTGATCTCGAGTGCGGCGGCTCAGAGGGCGGGGCTGTTGCGATTGTCCGATACGACGGTGCGCGGCATCGGCGATGATTCGAAGGTCCCGGGAGGTTATCGGGCTCTTGCGGATCATTTTCGAATCGGCGATTTGGAGTATCGCAATGCGGTGATCAACGTTGCGGAGCAGAACCTGGCTGGAGTCGAAGATGGCCTCATCGGGTCGAACATGTTCTCGGAGTTTCTCATCACGATCGATTTCGGAGCAGGGAAGCTGCGGTTAGCGCCGCTGCCGGATTATCAAGCGGGTGAAGAACTGCAGGATCGGGTGGAGATCGCCCAGATGCGAGATGCGGCGCGCGTGTTCCGGTTCGGACATATTCTATTGGTGCCGGCGCGAGTGAATTCGCACGATGGGTTGTTCGTGTTGGATACGGGAGCGGCGCGGACCCTGATGTCGTACGATCTGGCGGCGGCAGCGAGCAAACTCGATCGTGACGACCGGACGACGCTGCGCGGGCTGAGCGGCGCGGTGAGTAACGTGTATCAAACCGGGACGGTGCTGCTGGAGTTCGCGGGCTTCTCGCAGAAGAATCTGGCGATGACAGCGATGGACACATGGCAGCTGAGCCATCGCCTGGGGACGGAAATCTCAGGATTTCTCGGGCTGCCGGTTTTGGATCTGTTCACGCTGACGATCGATTATCGCGACGGCCTGGTGAAGTTCGAGCGGAGGCCGTAGGGGCGATGCTCAGCCTCGGTCCTCAAGATGCTTGAGCCGCGCGTCGATCACCTGTCCGACGCGATACAGCTCGGAACGCCACAGGTCGCGCATCTCGTCGAAACGGATATCGACGTGCATCTTCAACTCTCCGATACGGGCGTTCGTATCGTTCAACCGAGAATTGTTGATCAGGATGCCGACCAGCACTGCGAGCACGTTCGGCACAGCGGCCAAGGCGATCGTAAGAGGTTGCGTATCGCTCATCTTGAACCTCTATCTTAAGCGAACGCGCTTGACGATGTAGTCAGGCCCGCGTCAGGCTGCTTTCGCGGTCCACGGCTTGGCGGGCTTGATGGCCGCATTCACCGCTTCGATATTTTTCACGCCTTCGGTGGACAACCAATCTTCCAGCGCCTTCACACCCTGCTTGCCGTAAATTGGAATGGCATCTTTCCAGGTGGCGCGGCCGCACAGGACGCCCGAATAATCTGTGCCCGCTTCAGCCGCCATGGCCAGCTCCTCGACGAACTGCGCATTGCCGACGCCGGCGCTTAAATAGATGAACGGCTTCTTCGCCACGCCCGCCGCCTTGCGGAAAAGATCCAGGGCTTCGCTGCGCGAATAGGCCTTCTGTCCCTTGTAGACGCTGCTGCCTTCCACGAAGTTTGCGTTGATGGGGACTTCCACCTTCAGCACGTCGATCTTATATTGCGGCTTCGAAAATTCTTCCATGGCTCCGATCACGACTTTCGGTTTCAACTTGGCGAACTCCAGGCCCTTTTCGTCGCCGCCTTTGGGATCGTAGCCGACGAATTCACAGAAGAACGGAATCTCGATGGAGTCGCACTCGGCTCCGATGCGTTCGATGAATGCATGCTTAATGTCGTTCACTTGCGGGTCGTCGAAGGGCGAGTAGTAAAGCAAAATCTTGACCGCGTCGGCGCCCCAATCGGCGATTCGTTTGGCCGAGACGTGCGGCAGAAGGTCAGGCAATCGGCCCTGTTTGGTGTTGTCGTAGCCGCTCTCTTCATAGGCCAGCAGCAGACCGGCATTGGAAGAGCGCGCCTTGGCAGCCGGAAGACCATACTCAGGATCGAGCAGGATAGCGCTGGCATGCGGTGTCAGGATCTTCGAGACAGCGACCTTGAACTCCTGCATCATTTCATCGCTCACCTGTTCCTGAGGCACGCCCTTGGCGGCAGCGATGGATTTCTTCAAGCTGCCCCGCTGGTCCATTGCGGCGGCCGCGATGACACCTTGCTTGTTCGATAGCGCTTCCATGTGGCGCCGTTTTCCTTCCGATAGACTCATGGCCCTTGCTTCTCCTTCTCTAGATTCTCGCGCATTCGGCGTCAGCGCGCCGGAGCGGGATTGACCTGAAATGTTTTGCCCAGCCGGCGGAAGTAAGCTTGCGCACGGCCAACGTCGCGGAGGATTTGTGCCTTCAGAGCCTCGGGACTTTCGAATTTGCGCTCATCGCGCACGCGCCGCAGGAACTCCACTGAAATCTCGTCGGGCGGGGGGCTGTCGAGCGCGGAAAGCAGGAACGTTTCAATGGTGCGATGCTGGCCGTGGAACGTGGGCCGATTACCGATATTCGTGATGGACGGCCAGTTGCGTGGGCCTTTGCAATCGTGCGTCCGCGTTACGTAAACGCCGTCGTTCGGAATCACCTCGGCCGTTGTGTCCAGGTTTAAAGTCGGGACGGTTTGTTTTGACCCGATGCCTTCGCCGCGCACCACGGTGCCTCTCAGCATGTGCGGCCGGCTCAACATACGGCACGCTGTGGAGACGTCACCGGCCTGGATCAAACGCCGGATTTCGCTGCTCGAGATCATGCGTCCTCGCCACGCCACGGGCGGGATGACATCGGTCTCAAAGCTGTACTGTTCCCCGAGCTGTTCCAGCATCCCGGCGTCGCCCGCGGCGCGTTTGCCGAAACGAAAATTCGCGCCCACCAATACGGCTCGCGCATTCAGCTTGTCGGCAAGAATCTGGCGAGCGAAATCCTCCGGGGTGAGCGCAGCGATCTCCCAGGTAAAGGGCAGAATCAGGATCTCATCGATACCCTGATCGAGCATCATGTGCGCCCGCTGCTCCATGGCGGTTAGCAATCGTGGTGCGTTCGCCGGCGCAAGCAGCTTGGCGGGATGCGGATCGAAGGTGAGAGCCGCCGCCTTCCAGCCTTCCTCGCGCGCCAAGGCCGCTACTCGCCGCAGAATTTTGCGGTGCCCGGCGTGGACTCCATCGAAATTTCCGATCGTGATGGCGCATGGGCCAAAATCCGCCGGAGTTTCCGAGAGGCTTCGGTAAATCATGCCGGGTCCATTATGTTGCAACTCGCCACGTCGATCTCAAGCCCGTCGTACGCCAGGCGGACGTGTGGAGGCAAAGTTTCTTCGGTGCGCGCGTGGCCCAGGTCGTGGCAGATGTGCGTGAAGAAGGCCCGGCGGGGCGCGAGCTTGGCCACCGATTCGAGCGAGCGCTGAACTGTCGAATGCGTGGGATGCGGGCGATGCCGCAAGGCGTCTAAGAACAAAACGTCCAGGCCGCACAGCAGTTCCATGGATTCGTCCGGGATCTCGCTGTGATCGGTGAGATATGCTGCCCGTCCGAAGCGGAAACCGTACACGGTGCCCTTGCCATGGCGCAAGCGGAGGGGCTGGAATTCCAGGCCGAATAGATCGATGGGCGCAGTGTCGAACACATGCGTCACCAGGCGCGGGCGGGAGGACTCGGTGAAGCGCTCGTCGAAAATATAGGGAAACGATCTGCGAATAGCAGCGATGGTCTCTTCCGATCCGTGGATTGGAATCACGCCGCCTTGCTGATAATTGAAGGGACGCACGTCGTCGAGCCCCATGACGTGATCGGCGTGCGAGTGTGTAAACAGAATCGCGTCCACGCGTGCGATCTCGGAGCGCAGGGCTTGATAGCGGAAATCGGGCGTGGTGTCGATTAGCACGCCGTGATCGCCGTAGCGGATATGGATGGACGGCCGCAGGCGCTTGTCGCGCGGGTCCTCCGAACTGCACACCGCACAGTGACAGCCGATCATGGGGACGCCCACGCTGGTGCCCGATCCGAGGACCGTGATTCTCACGGGGGCCGTCGCGCTGGACTGAGCCGGCATTTACTCGCCGGCCTGCGCTTCGGTTTGCTCGGGCGGCGCTTGAGACTCCGGGACTGCCTTGGATGCCTTGTTCTCCATGGCTTGCACGAAGCGGAATCGCAGTTCCGTGATCGCGTTGTCCACCATGCGCTGCTCCTCCATGCTGGTGTTGTTGCGAGTTTTCTCCTGTAGCATCGCGAGCAGATCGATGGTGTGGCGCGCAATGCGGAAGTCGGGCGCGGGCCGGTCCTTCTCATCGCCGAAATGGTACATGCCGAGATGCATCTCCGTCTGCGCCTTCAGCGAGAGGATCAAGAACTCAAATGTTGCGGGGGGAAGTGGATATTCCTGGTCGCTCATTCTAACCTCATTTTAACCGGTGAACACCTGATATTGTACGCATACAAAATATTGATTGGACCCTCGGCCGCTTTTCGTTTACTCTCGAATTGTAAGACTTGCCCCGTGAGCGCAGGCTTGCTCCGTGGGTTTCAGCAGTCCTCGAAGACGTCCTTTCATTCCTCGGTGAAGTTTTCCTGACGCCCGTACTGTTTACGTCGCCGCCTTTCTGTCACTATGCGCGGCTCATGGCGCTCAGGCCTCCAAATATCGAATCACGACAAGAGTGTCGACTTAAAAGGAGTCTACAACATGAAAGCTCGATTTCTGAATATAGCTTGTTTACTGGGCGCGCTGGGCGTGTTTACGCTCGCGGCCAATGCGCAATCGCCGGTCACGAAGGCGAGCGTGCCATTTGAGTTTGCCGCCGGAGGCGCGATGATGCCGCCTGGCGAATACACGATCGATGTCCCGGTGTCGGGCGTGATGGTGCTGCATGGAGACGCCGGGAACTCGGTAGCGCTGCTCACTGTGTCCGCGGACATGCCCGCGCCGTCGTCTAAGGCCAAGTTGGTTTTTGAACGCCGGGACGGTATGGTGTTCTTGGCCGCCGTCGAATGGCCCGATCAAAGCGTGCGGATGGCATCGCCGTTCATGCATGTGACGAGAGGAGCGGCCACCGCCGTACTGCATTAAGCTTTGATGTTCATGGCCGGGCCACCTGATGGAGGTCCGGTCACTTTTCAGCGAGCTTCGACCCTACGTTTGCTAGACTGAGGTTTCCACCTCGTCTGAATGCCGCAAGATCCAACCACACTTGGTCCATCCACAACCGGGGAGCGGTTTGAACGGTTGGTCGGGATCATGGCGCGGCTGCGCGCGCCGGGCGGTTGCCCCTGGGATCGCGAACAGAATTTCGACACCATCAAGCCGTATTTGCTGGAAGAAGCGTACGAGGTTTTTGACGCGATCGATCAGCGCGATTGGCCGGGCCTTGCGGAGGAACTCGGAGATCTGATGCTGCAGGCCGTCTTCTTCGCGCAGATGGCGTCGGAAGAGGACAAGTTCCGGATCGACGATTCGCTCGATGCGATTTCCGAAAAGCTGATCCGCCGGCATCCGCA